>JAZORM010000034.1:0-3905 GCA_045656585.1 Acutalibacteraceae bacterium | reverse complement strand
AGCACAAATTTACCAAAAAACAGCACAAAAAGACTATACATTTTTATTTGTGTGTAATATAGTTATATTATACGGTCTTTTTATGAAAAGAGGATGTTTTATGGTAGTGTTTTCGCAGGTGCTTTTGCTTTTGTTTTTTGTTTGCATCGGCTTTCTTTTATCAAAAGTCAAGATAGTTGATGCCGCTCACGCGACGTTGCTTTCGCGTATATTGGTTTATGTATTCTTGCCTGCAAATATTTTTAAAACCTTTGCTCTTAATTTTAACAAGGATTATATATTTGAAAATTATAAAATTGTGATTTTCTCGGTAGCAGTTTTGGCGGTACTTAATTTGATTGCACATTTTGTTGCAAAGCTGTTTTCAAAGTCAAAATATAATCGCGCAGTGTACGAATACTCACTTGCTACACCAAACTTTGGATATGTGGGTTATCCTTTGGCAGAAAGTATCGGCGGACAGGCGACCCTTCTTGATTTTATGACCTTTTCCGTACCTGTATCGTTTTATGCTTATACCGTAAACTTTGCCCGTCTTACAAAGAAGAATTTTTCTTTGAAGGGCCTTTTGAATATTACTACAATTTCAATTGTAATTAGTATAGTCTTTGGCTTGTTTGAAATTCCTGTGCCTGATATATTTAGTAATATAATAAGTGATGCCAGCGCTTGTATGGGGCCTGTAGGTATGCTTATGACAGGTATAGTTATTTCGGAATTTGATATTAAAAAAGTTTTAAGAAGGTGGAAGATTTATCCTGCGTTAATTTTAAGACTTATTGTTATTCCTCTTATATTGGGAAGTGTTTTGAGTTTATTTTGCAGTGAGAAAATTGTACAAATAGCGGTTTTGTTTTATTGTTTGCCTTGTGGACTTAATACCGTTATTTTTCCAAAGCTGGTTGAAGAAGATTGCGAAACGGGAGCGGCGCTTTCTATGTTATCTACGATAGCTTCACTTGTGACCATACCGATTATTTGCAGTGTGTTTGGTATTTGAGCAATTTATTTCCGAAAATAAACGGAAAATTGCTTGAAAAATGGTATATGGAATTGTATACTGAAATTAGTCTTATAAAAGGAGATTGTTATGAATATTAAAGAAATTTGCAACCTTATAGATGAACGAAAGGAAGAATTATTTGAAATTCTTTCAAATCTTATAAAAATAAATTCTGAAAACTTTTCCAGTTATGGTAACGAAGCCGAATGTGCTAAGTACATATATAACTTATGTAAGGAAATGGGACTTGAATCGGATATTTACAGTCCGCTTGATATTGAAGGCTTTTCTGAACATCCCGATTATATGGAGGGGCGCGGTCTTGAAAACCGATATAATACTGTTGCGCGTTTTCGCGGTGAAGAAGATATAGATGAAGTTATGATTATGTCTCATAGCGATACCGTGCTTATAGGTGACCTTGCAAACTGGAAAAAAGAACCGCTTTCAGGTGAGATTAGTGACGGCAAAATTTTCGGTAGAGGTGCAAGTGATGATAAATACGGCATAGCAACTGCTTTATTTATTATGAAGCTTTTAAAGGAAAAAGGTGTGTCTTTAAAGAAAAACCTTTTGTTTGCGGCTTATTCGGATGAGGAATACGGCGGTTCACACGGCGCTATGGCGGCAGTTATGAAGTATCCTTGCAACCGCATTGTTAGTATGGACTGCGCTGATGAAGAACTTTGGCATTGTGGCTCGGGCGGCGGCGAAGTGAAATACCTTTTCCATATTGACGGTGCTTTAGACAGCGCAAAACAAACCGCAAAGGGTATTCCTGTGATAATGGAATGTATGGAAAAATTCGCCAAAAACCGTTATGACGAACTTGAAAACAACCGTTTCTATAAGGGCACTGAAGTTCCCGGAAGTTCAGTGCGTTATATGGGTGTTAAAGCGGGTAATAACGGTATGGATTTGGGCTTCGGTGAAGTTTATTTCGTTTTCTATACCGACAAAACCAAAGAAGCAATTTTTGCTGAGTTTGATGAACTCCACAAGGAAATCGCCGAGAAGTTAGCACCCCTTGGTATTATTGGAGACGGCTTTAAAATGCAAACCCGTTTCTTCCACTATGTTTGGTGTGAACCGGATAGTGAAGATATACGTATTATGCTTGAAAGCGCAAGAGAAACCACAGGTAAAGAACCGGCGGTTTGTGCTTCCTGTCTTTCGGATTTGTCGGTTATTTCTAAGCATGGCAGTGATAAAGCTTTTGGATTTGGTATAGGTCGCGCTTTTACTCAAGAGGGCGGTTCTCATCAACCGAACGAGTTTATCGAATGTGATAAGTTGGTTGAATTTACAAAGACAATTGCGGCATATATTTTGAAGATATTGGGTTAACCCGGCTTTTGGTATTCGCGGTATATATTTATACTGTATAAATTTGATTTTGAAAAACTTTTGAAAAGAAGGAATTTTATATGAAGTTTTTGGGATTAGAACAAAGACAAATAGAATTAGCAGAGATTACCGCTAAACGCTTGAATCTTAAATTTAATGGTCAAATTGAATTTAAAGGGAGTGACTGTTTTCGCGTATACAAAGATGGCGAAAAGGTAATAGTTGAATATAGTGAACTTTGTGAAGTGTTCCGCGGATTATCTTTTGTTGACCGCGTAGTAAAAGAAAACTGCAAAATTGAGCAAAAATGTTTAATTCCTTTTAGAGCAACCTCTCTTGATATGAGTCGTAATGCTGTAATGACAGTTGAAGCCGTTAAGGATTGGATAGTGCTTAATGCCGCTATGGGTCTTAACGGATTATATCTTTATATGGAAGACGTTTATACTATTCCCGAATATCCATATTTTGGACATCAAAGGGGTAGATATACAACCGAAGAACTCCGTGAAATTGAGGCTTACGCTAACGATTTTGGTGTTGAGATTACACCCATTATCCAAACACTCGGTCACTTGAACGCCTTAAAGGGTTGGGATTGCTTTAATTCGCTTTGGGATATTGACGATATTCTTATGGTTGATAATGAAGAGGTTTACGAGTTTATCGAGGCTGAAATCCGCGCAATTCGTAATTCTTTGCCCAATGCCAAGATTATAAGCGCGGGTATGGACGAAGCGACTATGATGGGTCGTGGTAAATATATGGATAAATATGGCCAAACCGACACAGTAAAGCTATTTCTTAAGCATCTTAAGCGTGTTACCGAAATTTGTAATAAATACGGTTTTAGAACTATTGCCGATACTGACCTTCTTATGAGCCTTCGTTACGGTAAATATTGGTCGGCTGAAAATAAGATTACCCCCGATATGATTGAAGAATTTCCTGAGGATGTAATCATCGCTTATTGGGATTATTATCACCACCCCGAAGATAGAGCAATGACCGAAAATATGATGCAAACCCACGTTGATACAGGCAAAGACGTACTTTATATCGCGGGTGCTTGGAACTGGTGGGGCTTTACACCTAAAAACTTCTATTCAAACTACGTAACACCAACCGCTATTGACGTAGCAATACAAAAGGGTGTAAAATACTTAAAGATTTCAATATTCGGAGACGACGGTGCTGAGTGTCCTGTATATGACGTGTTGCCGACAATTGTTCATACTGCGGAACAGCTTTATTCAAATGATGGTGAAGTTGAAAAACGATTTATGGAACTTGTGGGTGCCGACTATAATGACTTTATGAAGCTTGACACTGTTTCAATTCTTCATTGTGATGCCGATTACAACGGAATTTGTCCGTCAGCACTTGAAAAAAGTGTTTTCTATAATGACATTATGATAGGTCTTATGAATGATGATATCAAACAATATAATTTGACTGAAAAATATATAAAAGATGTTGAAATACTTAAAAATGCCAACCTTGGTGAATATGACTTCTTGATGGAAACTCAAAGAAGATTGGCCGAGTTTTTGGT
>JAZORM010000033.1:0-5184 GCA_045656585.1 Acutalibacteraceae bacterium | reverse complement strand
CATTAACATTTGTCAATACCTGATGAAATATTTTTCACTTTTTTTCATTATAAATATGTATTTTTTGACAACCAAAGTCACCAAAATCAAAAAGCAAAAAAATAGTACATTATTTTTTTATCAAATTGCAAAAAAAGGGTTGACAAAAGAAAAGTTTGTGGTATAATATATGGGTAAGTCAATTTAAACGGATGACTTACGCAGATTATTTAATCTGTTTGAATACTTTATGGAGAAGTACTCAAGAGGCCGAAGAGGCGCCCCTGCTAAGGGTGTAGGTCGCATTATACGCGGCGCGAGAGTTCAAATCTCTCCTTCTCCGCCAGAAAAAGTCCTTGATTTTCAAGGACTTTTTTCATTTTCATAGCTCAAAAATCCCTTACAATCCCATACGCACCCCAAAATCACGATTTCCCATACTGAAAGCACGCAGAAATGCGTGCTTTTTTGTTTTCGGGCGGCGTTGGTTGCTCGAACATTTTTCTCTGCCGTTTGATTTGTAGGTTACTAAAATATAAGTGTTATGTGCTGATTTTACATCTTTTTTCCTGTTTGATGGTTGTTCGACATTTTTTTATGATAATTCAATTTCGGGTAGCATACCTTATTAAGGGAGAATGTATAGAACATTCAGAATGAACCAACAAAAGAATCAAATCTTATTTCGTATTAAAACGAATTGACAGGATGCGATAGCAAACATTTGAATGAAATTCTCATTCTGAAATCTGTACGTTTGAACCATAGAGCTTGCAAACCGAACATCCCATCAAGCCAGGAAAGGAAGAACAGAGCCTTAAAACAAAAAATCATATTAAAGGAGTATCAAAATTATGGATACAGTAAAAAAAGACAAAGTTATTAAACCCAGAAACCTTATCAAAAACGATGTGGTGTTGAAAACCTACAAAATCTACAATTACAAGTATAAGCTCACTCCAGAGCGTGTAGCCATCGTAAACCGATGCTATTTGCCGCATTTGCTTGTGTGGTGGGATGCCGATATGCTTATCTATCACGATGGCGTACTACATATTAAAGAGCATCCCGAAGTCATTATATTTGACGAAGGCTCTTATAATCTTATTACCTTTGAGTATTTGTCTGTTTTCGACACGCTGAAGCAGTATTACGGTTATAATGATAATCAAGCTATTTATATGGCACTCTATTTTTATAATAAGGTCTGTAAAACCAGTATCAAGGCGTATGTTGAAGCTCATTACCCTTTGGTGCTTGATATACCCAATCCCAATATGCTGAACTTGAACTATCTTTTGGATAACGACCTCTTTATAGATCGTTATAGCAAAGACTCAAAGAAAATAGCCTATGCCTATCTTGAAAGCACAAAGCTGATTGATGATGCCTATGTCAAGGATTTAATCGCCAATCGTTTAGTGACGATGGATAACGATAAAAACCTTTGCTTCTTAAGCTATGACAGCAATCATAATGTTGTGTCTGCTGTTAAAGAGGGTACGCACTCATTTTTTGACTATACACAGCATTTAAGCGTTAAACGCAATATGGGGTTTGAATATGCTCTATCTCCTGCACGTGAGCATAACTATTATGAAAATGTGTTTGTGTTCTCAAATCCGATATGCCTATTGAGCTTTCTTACGTTCTGTAAAAGCGGCAACTTGGATATGGGGATACCCGAAAGCAGTTGCTTCATTACCCTATGCGGCAATCACATTGGTGCTTTGAGAGGCTTTCTCCATAGACATAGCGAGGTTATGACCGTTTATTCTTGCCTTGATAACGACAACGAGGGTATTCGCACCGCAGAGCATATTAAGGGTTACTGTCAATTCTTCAAGGAAACAAGGCAATATCAATTTGTGGATATGCGTCCTAAATTGCAAGAAATCTCACTCAAAAAGCGTTATGTCAAGGATTGGAACGCCGTGTTGCAAAAATAATTCATATTTCGACATTCTTTAGTTATAATTGCAATGGCTTACATAATAGAATATATAAATGGTGCAATACCATTTGTATGGCAAGGCTTTGAAAACCGAAAGTTATTCAAAAAGCAGAAAGGTGGTACGCTATGTTGTTTTTATTTGTTAGTCCTTTCTTTCCTTTCTTTTCTAACATACATAGATGTCTTTTCAGCGTAGTGTACCATTCGCCCGCAAGGGCGAGCAGACCTGCAGAGGTCAATATGTAAGGCAAAACAAAACGCTACTGTCAGCAAAAATGCTAACGGTAGCGTTTTGTTTTATGATATAATGATTACCAAATATATTTGCAACAAGGGCATTCGTATGTTTTTCCAATTTTGTCTGACGCCAAGCCAAAAGCACCAACAGACGCAGATTTTTTTACAGTAGAAATTTTATTTACGCCGAGATGACCACAGTTTGGACATTTTATTGCACGGCCTTTTCCGCCGAACATCTCTTCATTTGCATTTTTCTTTTGTTCCTGCCATTCTTTTTCGCCGTATTTGTTTTTTCCGTGTTTTTCTATGAAATATAAAAAAACAATACTACCAACAAAAAGAATTATAAAAATCAGCCACCCCATAGTAAGCTCCCTTCATTTTTTATAATTATACCACAATTTTATATAAAAGTCAATTTCTAATATGTAAAAAGTTAAAAGGATATTCCATACTGGCGAAAAAAGTAGCATCTTGAGTTATGAGATGCTACTTTTTTTACTATAGTGATGATATATAGCGGAAAACCGCAATTTTTGAAAGGATAAACGAATAGTGAGAGGAGTGAAAAAAGTAAGGTTTTACAAGAGAAAATGGGCTTTTGGCGTTGACTTGGCGTTTGATGATAATGAACGGCGGTACAACGCATATAAAGGTCATTTTGGGGTATGAAGAAACAGACGAAGTCTGCTTCTTCATCAAAAAATCAGTTAAAAAAACAAGTGATTTTTTTAACTACATTGTGCAACGGTTTAGCTACGCTTTCCAGACAGCACTCTGCGAGCATAACGCAGTAAATGTCATCAAGGTGGTCGAGTTCTTAACGGTGAGGTATAGGAAATGGCAAGGAATAAGAAAAATCTTAAGATGCAGATGCTTGAAAAGTTGGATTCTCTAAATATGATAGGCACGAAAAAGGTCAAAGAGGGCGGCGGTTGTATTCGTGCACGTGGGGTTCATTCGGTAAGCACTTTAAGAACGTATAGGAGTTCTCTGTGTTCGTTTGCGGAATGGATGAAAACTCATCATGCCGAGGTCAAGCAGATGTCAGGTGTTACTACGGAGATTGTCAAGGAATACGTTGAAGATTGTTCAAAGACTTACAGTAACTTTAGCACCAGCAAAACGGTGAGTGCATTGAATAAGGTGTTTCACGAAGAAGATAGGCAGTTTTGGAATTTGTCCGAGTTCGGAGATTTTAAACGCCGTAGCCAAGACATTGTGCATAATAGATTGATATTGACTTCCAACCACACAAACGATATGGCTCGCAACGCTTCTGCTATCCTTTTCTGTCGGGCGTTTGGCATAAGACGGCAGAGCGTGGATAAGATTACAACCGCTAACTTGGTGTATCATCCAGTTACAAACGAGGTTGTGGCTCTAAAAGTTTGCGAAAAGGGCGGGCGTAGTAGAGTTTGCTACTGCCTACCGGAAATGAGAGCCGAAGTCAACAGCTACCTCTCGGAGCGTATCGCAAGGCTTGGCGAGGGGTGTCACCTTTGTGACCACGCTGATTCAAGGTGCAATCTCCATATTTACAGAGCTTTTCACGCCGAAAAAAGTATGGCTGGATTGGTGCAGGCACGCCAAGAGGGGCGAGACTACTTCGAGGGTATGCGTTCGCAGATAATCAATGAGGAAAAACTGCAGCACGCCCTTAAACGCTACACAACCGCAGACGGCGAGTATAGGACGGTGAAAGGCTACCCCAGTTACGAGCTATGCTTGACAAGCCAATTATTGGGACATAATCGCGGGTCGATTCTGACAACAAACTACCTCGGGCACGGTATGGATGAAATATAACGGCTTGTTATAAACCCGAAACAAATTTTATACAATATAAGGTTATAACGCATAGATGCGTTGACAGAAAGGATGTTTAATATGCAAGGCAGGAATTATTTGAATGGCAACAGAAGTATGAAAGTGTTTATCACAAATCTTGGTCGCTATGTTGAGGGGTATTTGGTCGGAAAATGGGTAAAACTCCCCGTGGACGATGAAACGCTCGACAAAGTGCTGACGGAAATTGGTATCAACGAACAGTACGAGGAATATTTCATCACCGACTACCAAAACGAAATCGTGGGGATCGGTGATGTGATTTCGGAGTATTCGAGTGTGGCGGCGTTAAACAAGCTCGCACAACGCCTTGAGGTGTTGTCGGATGCGGATGCCGACAAGCTCGGTGCGGTGCTTGAATATGAAGCGTGCAGGAGTGTGTCAGAGGTTATAGACCTTTTGGATGAGCTTGACGAGTTCGATTTGCTTCCCGATGTTACGGATGATGAGGATTTGGGGTATTACTACGTGGAAGAATACGGCAGTATTGATATCCCCGAAAGCATCCGTGCCTACTTCGATTACGAAGCGTATGGGCGTGATATTAGGCTCGAAAGCAGTTGCCTATTTACAAGTTATGGCTTCTTGCTCGACAACCGCTAAAAGACCGAAAACATAGGCGGTGGTTGCTCGAACACAATTTCTCTTTTTATGAAAAATATCACTCTAAAATATGTGTACGTTAGAAATAACGAATACATTTTGAAAAGGATATTTTAAGTATGAATACTGTAAATACAAGTATTACAAGAGAAACGCTTCCGATGTATATCGGAGTCCATGACGCTGTGAGAATGGGCATCACCCGAAACAGCTTTTACACGCTAACCCACCGTGACAATGATTTTGTGGTGGAGATTGGCGGCAGAGTCTATCTCGATAGAGATAATTTGCTCGCTTGGCTCGACCAAGGCGGCGACAAGAAGAACAACAGAAAGGATAAGGAATAAGCTATGGCAAATAAGAAGAATACCGCTAAAGGCAAGGTTTCCAATGGTATGGGAAGCATCCGCAAAAGAAGCAACGGCAGTTATGAGGTACGATATACTGAAGGTTTCGACCTTTCAGGAAAGCAAATCCAGCGTAGTAAGAGCTTCCCAACCGAACGTGAAGCAAACGAGTTTAGAATAAAAACACTTAACCAAATCAATGAGGGGACATAT
>JAZORM010000032.1:0-33587 GCA_045656585.1 Acutalibacteraceae bacterium | reverse complement strand
GATAGGTCTTATGAATGATGATATCAAACAATATAATTTGACTGAAAAATATATAAAAGATGTTGAAATACTTAAAAATGCCAACCTTGGTGAATATGACTTCTTGATGGAAACTCAAAGAAGATTGGCCGAGTTTTTGGTATTTAAAGCCGAGCTTCCCATAAATCTTAAAAAAGCTTACAAAGAGGGCGACAAAGCAACTCTTGAAAATATTTGTGAAGAGATTATACCTTGCGCTATTGATGCTTTGGAAGCATTTGATGAAGCGTTTGAATATCAGTGGTATAAAATCAACAAGCCCTTTGGTTATGATGTTCAACAGCTTCGTATTGGTGGACAGTTACTTCGCCTTAAAGACAGTAAAAAGCGTATTGAAAGATACTTAAATGGCGAGATTGACCGTCTTGAAGAGTTAGAACCCGAAGATTTACCATATAAGACAAAGAATAATCTTCACAAGGGTACAAACGGTATTTGGAAATCGTCGCTTACTCGAAGCGTGGTTTCACAGGTTAAATTCTAAAATTAAGGAGATTTTAAAATGAGTGAGCGTACAATTGCCGCAATAGCCACACCTTTGGGCGAGGGGTCGCTTGGTGTTATTAGAATATCGGGTGACGAGGCGCTAACGGTGGCTGACAAGGTGTTTCGTGCTTTTTCGGGCGAAAAACTTTGTGAAAAGGCGGGATACACCGCTGCATACGGTGAAGTGATTGATGGTGATAAAATAATAGATGACGGTGTTGCGCTCATTTTTAAAGCTCCAAAGAGTTATACGGGTGAGGATGTTATTGAAATTTCAATTCACGGCGGTAGACTTATGCTAAAATCCGCTTTGCGAGTCATTTTGCAAAACGGCGCATATTTAGCCGAGCCCGGTGAATTTACAAAACGCGCATTCCTAAACGGTAAACTCGATCTTACAAAAGCCGAGAGTATTATGGGACTTATCAGTGCTAACAGCGACGCTGAACTTCGTTTATCACGTGCGGCGCATATTGGCGGAGTTTCCAAGAAAATCGATGAAATTGAGAGCGATTTGGTGTCTGCTGATGCTTCGATTGCGGCATATTCCGACTATCCTGACGAAGATATCGAAGGACTCGATTATGATAATTTCCTTAGAATGCTCGAAAGCGCGAGAGCGGAAATCGAAAAAATGCTTTCAATTTATGATGCGGGACGTGTGCTTCGCGAGGGCATAGAAACCGTAATAGTTGGTAAGCCAAACGTTGGCAAATCGACACTTATGAATATGCTAAGTGGTGCCGAGCGTTCAATCGTAACCGATGTTGCGGGTACTACTCGTGACGTTATCGAAGATACCGTTACAGTGGGGGATATAACCCTTAGACTTGCCGATACTGCGGGTATTCACAGCACCCAAGATACAGTTGAGAGTATCGGTGTTGAACGTGCGAAATCACGTATTGATACTGCTGAATTGGTGTTGGCTGTGTTTGATAGCACAATGCCACTTGACAGTAATGATATTTCATTGTTGGAAGATGTGAAGACTAAAACCACAATCGTTGTTGTCAATAAATCCGACCTTGAAAGTAAAATTGATATGACTGCTTTTGGTGGTATGCGAGTAGTTACCGTTTCGGCTAAAAACAACACGGGTTACGAAGAATTAGCAAAAGAAATCGCCGAAATTTCGGGAGCGGCAAACCTCAATCCTGATACAGCGGTACTTATAGGGGAACGCCAACGTGCTTGTGCTGAAAGAGCGCTTGAAGCGGTAAATGAAGCGATAAATGCGCTAATGGGCGGTCAAACTATGGACGCTGTGGGTGTATGTGTTGATGATGCCTTGGCGGCATTGTTTGAACTTACAGGTAAGAGGGTCACAAACGAAGTGACCGATGAAATCTTCCGTAAATTCTGCGTAGGAAAATAGATATAATTCGTAATGCGTAATTTTTGAATATTGGATATAACAAAAGCCGACTGAAATCAGTCGGCTTTTAGTTTATTTGTTTTTAATAAATTCAATAATATCGCATATATCGCAATCTAAGGCGTGACATAGTTTGTCAAGTGTCTTAATTTCAATATTTTCATTTGCTTTTAATCGTCTGATGGTTTTGCTGTCAATGTCTGCTTTTTCACGAAGATAGTATGTTGATATCCCTTTTTTCTCCATAGTATCCCAAAGTTTATCATAGATAATCATTTTATAACCCCCTTGACATCATTTATTATGGGGGTTATAATCTTGAATATTAAGGGGATATAATCCCCATAAGTGAGGGATTTTATGAAATGCACGTTTATAGGGCACAGGGATACGCCTAAAAGTATTGAACCAATTTTAAGAACTACAATTAAAAATTTGATTATTGAAAATGGTGTAAACGAATTTTATGTTGGCACACACAGAACTTTTGATAATGTGGTATTGCAATTGTTGAAACAATTAGCGACGGAATTACCTGAAATCAAATATAATAAAGTATTGGCATATTTACCCACGCACAAGGTTGATGAGGAAGATTATTCAAATACAATTTATCCCGATGGATTAGAAAAAATACCGCCGAAATTCGCAATTAAAAAACGCAATGAATACATGATTGAAAATTCTGACTTTGTGGTATGTTACGTCACACAAAATATTACTAATGCAGTAGCATTTTTAAAATTCGCAAAACGAAAAGGGAAAATTGTTATAAATATAGCAAATAATGATAAATTAAAATAAAAAACACTTGATTTTTGGGAATGTTTATGATATAATTTATCGGCTACTGGAAAAGTAGCGAAAATATAACACACACTCCGTTTAATAACGGCGATTACACGCTAGTGTCATCCAATACTGTCGGGTGATTTCTAATCGGCGGAGTGGAGGAAAATTCTTAGGAGGAAAAACAAATGGCAGTAGTATCAATGAAACAGTTGCTTGAAGCTGGTGTTCACTTCGGACATCAAACAAGACGCTGGAACCCGAAAATGGCTGAGTACATTTTCACAGAAAGAAACGGAATTTATATCATCGACCTTCAAAAGACCGTTAAGAAACTTAACGAAGCTTACATGTTCGTTCGCGACATCGCAGCTGAAGGCGGCGACATTCTTTTCGTAGGCACAAAGAAACAAGCTCAAGATTCAGTTAAGGAAGAAGCTGAACACTGTGGTATGCCTTACGTTAACGCTCGTTGGCTCGGCGGTATGCTCACAAACTTCACAACTATCCGTACAAGAATCGCTCGTTTAAACCAACTCCGCACAATGCGTGACGACGGTACTTTCGAACTTCTCCCCAAAAAGGAAGTTGTAAAACTTAACCTTGAAATCGAAAAGCTCGAAAAATTCCTTGGTGGTATCCAAGATATGAAGAAGATCCCTGCAGCTCTCTTCATCGTTGACCCTCGCAAAGAAAGAATCGCAGTTGCTGAAGCTAAGAAGCTTGGTCTTCCGATCATCGCTATCGTAGACACAAACTGTGATCCTGACGAAATCGACGCTGTTATCCCTGGTAACGACGACGCTATCCGCGCTGTTAAACTCATTTCTGAAACAATCGCAGCTGCTGTAATCGAAGGCAGACAAGGTTCTGAAATGGGTACTGCTGCAGTAGAAGAAACTGAAGCAGAAGCTAGCGAAGAAGCTGCTGAATAATTATTATTTTTGGAGGAAACTATAATGGCTTTTACTGCTAAAGACGTACAGGCTTTAAGAGAAAAAACCGGTTGCGGTATGATGGACTGTAAAAAGGCTCTCGTTGAATGCGATGGCGACATGGATGCTGCAGTTGACTATTTGCGTGAAAAAGGTCTCGCTTCTCAAGCTAAGAAGGCTGGCCGTATCGCTGCTGAAGGTACTGTTGCAGTTTACACCGCTGATGGTGTTGGCGCAGTAGTTGAAGTAAACAGTGAAACTGACTTCGTTGCTAACGGTGACGGCTTTAAGGCACTCGCTGCTGAAATCGCTGAAATCGCTGCAACTCAAAATCCTGCTGATTTGGACGCTCTTCTCGCTTGCGAAAAGGACGGTCAAACTGTTGAAGCTAAGGTTCAAGAATTGTTCCTTGCTATCCGTGAAAACATTAAGGTTCGCCGTTTTGCTCGTTATGAAGGTAAGGTTGTATCTTACGTTCACGCTGGCGGTAAGATTGGTGTTCTCGTAAACTTCGACACCGAAATCGCTGCTGACAATGCCCAACTCGTAGCTGCTGGTAAGAACATCGCAATGCAAATCGCTGCTATGAACCCTGGTTTCTTAGACAGAGCATCAGTTCCTGCTGAAGTTCTTGAAAAAGAAAAGGCTATCCTCATTGCTCAAATGAAGGAAGATCCTAAAATGGCTAACAAGCCTGACGCAGTTCTTGGTAAGATTGTTGAAGGTAAGATTGGCAAATACTACAAGGAAAACTGCCTTGTTGAACAACAATTCGTTATCGACGGTGACATTACTGTTGGTAAGTACATTGAAAACGTTGCTAAGGAACTTGGCGCTGAAATTAAGCTTGTTGACTTCGTTCGTTTTGAAAAGGGCGAAGGCATTGAAAAGCGCGTAGACGATTTCGCTGCTGAAGTTGCTGCAATGGCAAAATAATTTGTCTTATTAAGTATAGACCAAAAGAAAAACAAATTAGCGTCTTGTAAAGAAATAATCTCTACAAGGCGCTTTTATTATGCGAAAAATTTTGAATTTTGGGTATTGTGTTTTTCTTTTTAAGCGTTTTTTTACCACTTGAAGTACAACGGTACGTCTAACGTGGCAAAGAAAACGCTTTCTATATCTTAATAAGATATCGTAGGGCAGGGCCTTGGTCCTGCCGATACTTTTTCTAAAAATAAGACGGCGAGAGACAAGCCCTCGCCGTTTTATGAATTGGATTTATTTTTCAATTATGAAATGAACAGGCATACCGTTTTTGGTTTTGATTTGAACTTCGCCGTTTATTAGTGGCAAGAAGTAATCGATAGCCTCTTGTGTGATATTGGTTCCGTTATCGGTAATCCATTCTTTAGGGAAGGTTTTTTCCGCGTTTGCAACAAGTTTTGCTTCAACGCTTTCGATTTCGATAGTGTAGGGATTATTGGATACACGTTTGAACGCCATCATTTTACCTGTTTCGCCATTAAGAGCGGCTTCAACGCCTTTAGCACCGATAAGTGCAGCTTCTTCAATATCGGTTTTTGAAGAAAGGTGAGAAGAGCAACGTTGCATAACGTTGAGTTCAACCGAACGTACCTTGCAACCGATTTTTTCGGTAACGAGGTTTTCTAAAAGTTTGCCGATACCTGAAAGGTATTCGTGACCAAAGTTGTCAACTTTACCCGAACGATAGTTTGCATCATCGAGCTTGATGCCTTCTGAAACGGCTACGATAACCGAGTCGCGAAGTTCGAGTTGGGCTTTGACGTCGTTCAAGAATTTTTCGGCGGTAAATTCGCCTTCAGGTAAGTAGATTAAGTGGGGGGCGGTTTCACCGTTTGCGTGGAGGACACCACTAGAAGCGGTAAGCCAACCTGCATGTCTGCCCATAACCTCAACGATAAGTACCGATTTTAAATCATAAACTGCGCTATCGCGTGCGATTTCTTGAAGAGTTGTAGCCAAATATTTTGCCGCCGAGCCAAAGCCTGGGGTGTGGTCGGTGTAGCATAAGTCGTTGTCGATGGTTTTCGGAACACCGATAACCTTAACGTCAACACCATTTTCCATAGTGTATTTTGAAAGTTTGTCGGTTGTGTCCACCGAGTCGTTGCCGCCGATGTAGAAAAAGGCGCCGATATCGTGTTTTTTGAAACATTCGATAATTTTCTCGTAAACCGCGCTGTCTTTTTCGGGAGAGGGCATCTTATAACGGCAAGAGCCCAAAACGGTTGATGGTGTGGTCTTAATAAGTTCGATATCTTCCTTGGTTTTAACAAGTTCGCCAAGGTCAACGAGATTGTCGTTTATAACACCTTCGATACCGTTTAGTGAACCGTAGATTTTATCAATTTTATCACTTTTCAAAGCGGCTTCAAATACGCCCATAAGCGAAGCGTTTATGGCAACGGTTGGTCCGCCAGATTGTGCAACTGCAATATTCATAATCGCATTTCCTCCAAGAGTATGTATTATTAGTATAATAACATTTTTTATCGCAAAAATCTACATTTTTTTTAATTTTATACTGTATTTTTATAAACATTTTTTGAGGGTGCTGTCCCTACGAATTTCTATATAGAGTCATTGTAGGATATATTTTTTGCGTACTATTTTGCTCTTGTATTTTATATATAAATATAGTATAATTATATATTAGATTGGAGTGGTATATCTTGTTAGGAGAATTAATTTCAGGAAACTTAAGTTTTACAAGTGCCATAGTATATATTTTATCAACTTTGGCTGTTATATTTTTAACATTGCCGATACACGAATTTGCCCACGCATTTGTGGCGGATAAGCTTGGTGACCCCACGCCGAGATACCAAGGCAGATTGACACTCAATCCTTTTGCGCATATTGATTATGTCGGTTCGCTTTGTATTTTGTTTTTAGGTTTTGGTTGGGCGAAACCTGTACAGGTAAATAACTTTAATTTTAAAAAGCCGAAACTTGGTATGGCTTTGGTAGCCTTGGCAGGTCCATTATCTAATATTGTTTTAGCGCTTATTGCTTTGATTTTTTATAACCTTATATTTTGCTTTTTTAGTACAGTAGTTGCACTTAATTACGTTGCGATTTTCTTTGTTTATATCGCTCAAATCAACGTTTATCTTGCGGTGTTTAATTTAATACCAATTCCGCCACTTGACGGTTCACGTATTTTATCGATTATTTTGCCCAATAAATATTATTATCAATTGATGCGCTATGAAAGATATATTTATTACGGTTTGTTAGCGCTTTTATTCCTTGGTGTACTCGACGAATTTATTTCGGGTACTTCGGGCGCTATTTTAACAGCGCTTGACAAAATTGCAACATTGCCTTTTGCGGCATTTTGGAGTTAATAATGGAAAATATTTTAAATTATAAACTAGAGGGCTTTGAGGGTCCGCTTGATTTACTTTTGCAACTTATTGCAAGAAATAAATATAATATTTACGATATTCCGCTTTTGGAGCTTATCGAGCAATATCTTGAGCAAATTGAAAAGTTCCAAGAAGACGAAATGGAAATTTCAAGTGATTTCTTGGAGATGGCGTCTCGTTTGCTTTATATCAAAACTGTTAGTCTTTTGCCAAAGCATGACGAGGTTGTAAAGCTTAAGGAAGAACTGACGGGTGAGTTGCTTGAATATTTGGTTTGTCAGCAAATGGCTCAAAAATTTGCAACTATGCAGGGTGGGTTTGATATGTTTGTAAGGCGCCCTACCGAGTATGAATTTGATAAAACATACGAGCTTATTCATCCAAAGAACGTAATGTTTGAAAGTTATATCGCCGCTGTAGGTCGCGGCCAAAGGCGTTTGCCACCTTCGACTGCGCCGTTTACAAAGATTGTTGCGAAGAAGATTGTTGCAGTTTCGACTAAGATTGTCTTTGTTATCCGCAATCTTTGGAAGGGTGGAAGCCGAAAACTTTCCGACCTTTATAAAGGTTCTAAGAGCCGTTCTGAAATGGTTGCAACTTTTTTGGCTGTTTTGGAGCTTTGTAAGGCTAACAGAGTCAAGGTCGAGGGAGACGGAGAATCACAAGAAATCACACTAATTAAGGGGCATAAGAAGAATGACAACTAAAGAACTTATAAAAGCCTTTGAGGCAGTGCTTTTTGCGAGTGGTGAACCGCTTTCGATAGATCGTTTCACTCAGGTTTTTGAAATAACTCCTGAAAAGACTGTTGAAATAATGGACAAGCTTTCGAAGAAATATGAAGAAACCGATAGCGGTCTTAAACTTTGTAGAATGGAAAATACATATCAAATCGCTACTAAGAATGAATACGTTGATTATATTAAAAAAGCGTTTGATATCAGAAGAAGAACACCTTTATCATCGGCGGCACTTGAGGTTTTGGCGGTTGTAGCTTATAATCAGCCTGTTACAAAATCCTTCATCGAGCAGGTGCGTGGCGTTGATTGTTCGGGTGTTGTGACAACCCTTATTGAAAAGGGTTTGGTAGAGGAAAGAGGAAGACTTGAACTTCCGGGTAAGCCTTTGTTATACGGCACCACAAAGAACTTTCTTAGATGTTTCTCTTTGGGTGACCTTAGCGAATTACCACCGCTTCCAAAAGACCAAAACGGCGACGATGTTACCGACCTTGGCGAACAACTTACACTTGACGAATAGTTTTTAAATTTTGTTTAAAAATATTTGTGGGAGTGCTTTAAGTGATTGTTTTATATATTTTAGGTGCTTTGGTACTGCTTTTGGCAATAGTATTGTTGTCACCCTTAAAGGTTGAAGTTTCGTTTTCGGGCGATTTTTGGGCAAAGGTTAAGTTCTTTGGGTTTACGCTTTATCCTAAAAATAAAAAACCGAAATACAAACCAAAACACAAAAAAAGTAATACGAATAAGCCTAAACAAAAGGAAAAAAATCTTTTTGAAAAACTTGTCGAAAAGCGTGGATTTAAAGATGCGATACGTGAGATTTTTGCATTTTTGAAAGATGTTATTTTACCTTTTAAAAAGTTTTTAAAGGCGCTTAAATTTCGAAAAATAAAGGTTGATTTAGTCGTTGCGGGTAGCGATGCTTGTGAAACGGCTATAAATTACGGAACGGTTTGTTCGGTGGTTTATCCTGTGTTATCGCTTTTTCAAACGGTTGCAAATGCGAAACATAAAAATATCGACGTTAGAAGTGATTTCGAGGGCGGCAAGTCGAGTTTCGGCTTTTCGCTGGAACTTAAAATTTCGCTTTTATTGTTCTTGATTATCGGATTTAAAATTTTTAAAGAATATAACAATTTTTGTGTAAGGAATGATTTATAATGAGTGAAAACAGTATAAAGAATATCTTGGATACCACACTCGAAAAATTAAAAGGAATGGTTAACGCCGACGTTATCACCGGCGCACCTATCGAAATTGGCAATTTTACCTTGATTCCTGTTTCAAAAGTGGCTTACGGCTTGGCAACAGGCGGTAGTGATTTTGCTTCTTCGAAAACCGAATCGTCACTTTTTGGCGGTGGCGGTGGAGCAGGGGTTACAATTTCTCCAATCGCTTTTATTGCTATCAACGGCGACAACGTTAAGATGCTTCCCGTATATAACGAGCTTACAACAGTTGAAAAAGCAATTTCAATGGCGCCTGAAATCATCGATAAGGCTAAGGAAATTTTCGCAAAAGATAAGGATTCTATAACTGAATAAAATTTAACACCTTGTCATAAAATTAGACGAGGTGTTGGTTTTGAAAAGGTTTTTTTCGGTTGTTTTAGTTTTTTGTTTTGTTTTTACGTTTCGAGTAAACGCGCTTTCGCTGTCGGCTAAGTCAGCCATTGTGATAAGCGGAGATACAAGCGAGACTATATTTGAAAAAAACTCGCGCGAAAAACTTTCTATGGCGAGTACAACTAAGATTATGACAGGGCTTTTGCTTTGTGAACACGGCGACCTTGGGCGCGAAATCACCGTTACTAAAGAAATGGTACAAGTAGAAGGCTCATCAATGGGTTTACTGCCGGGTGATAAGGTGACGCTGCACGACCTTTTGTATGGGCTGATGCTTTCGTCTGGTAATGACGCGGCAAATGTTATAGCCTATGTTTTAGGCGGTTCGGTCGAAGGCTTTGTGGCGCAAATGAATAGGAAGGCTCAAGAACTCGGTCTTTCAAATACTCATTTTGCGACACCGTCGGGGCTTGATGCTATTGACCACTACACGACTGCCTACGATTTGGCAAGACTTTCGTTTTTCGCTATGAAGAATGAAACCTTTTCAAAGGTTGTGTCTACTGAAAAGGCGGTGCTTAATTATGGTAATCCGCCCTATAAGCGCTCACTTTCAAACCACAATAAAATGCTTAAATTGTATGACGGTGCGGTTGGGATAAAAACGGGGTTCACCAAAAAGTCGGGCAGGTGCTTGGTGTCGGCGGCAAAACGCGACGGTAAGTTTGTTATAGCGGTTACCTTAAATGCGCCTGATGATTGGGAAGACCATCGTAAATTGCTTAATTGTGGGCTTGATGCGATTAAACAAACCGAGTTTTCGCCTCTTGTAAATAATTACAACCTACCTGTTATAAACGGCGAGGATGAGAGTTTGGCGGTAAAAATCGAACCGCTTAAGATTAACAGCCTAGAAACCGAAAATATAGATTGTGAAATAGAATTGCCAAAGTTTATTTATGCGCCGATTAAAAAAGGCGACGTAGTAGGTAAAGTGATCTACTTTAAAGACGGCGAGACCATAGATGAGGTAAAACTTTTGGCAAATCAAAATATAGAAATAAAAAAGCCCCAAAAAACAGATGGGGAAATCTTTTTTGAAAATATTAAACATATATTCTTGAACATATAGGAGATTAAAATGAAGGATAACAAAGTAAGGCTTCAAAAACATTTGGCAGAGTGCGGTGTAGCTTCTCGCCGTAAAGCTGAGGAATTAATTGAAATGGGAAAGGTTAAGGTTAACGGCCACGTTGCCACCGTCGGCACAAAGGTTGACCCAAAGCGTGATAAAATTACCGTTAGGGGTAAAACTGTTGTTGGTAATACAACCAAGATGTATATTATGCTTCACAAACCGCGTGGTTTTGTAACTACCGCGAGTGATGAAAAGGGTAGAAAGTGCGTTACCGACCTTGTTAAAGATGCGGGGGTTAGACTTTTCCCTGTTGGTAGACTTGATATGAATTCGGAAGGTCTTTTGCTTATGACAAATGATGGCGAGTTTGCAAATAAACTCACTCATCCGTCATACCATGTTAATAAGACCTATCGTGTTACCGTTAAGGGCGATGCCAATGATGAAAAAATCATACAACTCAAAGAAGGTATAGTTCTCGACGGCGAAAAGACCTTGCCGTGTGATTGTTTTGTGGCAGAGCGTAAGCCTGATAGAACTGTTCTTATTTTTGTTATTCAAGAGGGTAGAAACCGCCAAATCAGAAGAATGTGCGAAGCGGTGAAACTTGAAGTTATGCGCCTTAAGCGTACCGAAATCGCAGGTGTAAAGCTTGGAATGTTGCCACGCGGCAGTTGGCGTCCTTTAAATGAAAAGGAAATGCGCCGACTCACAAGCATTACCTAAGGTGAGCATATGATTACTTTAAAAACTACCGAAAACAAACAAGAGGCAAAAGAGTTTTTCGAAAAAGCGAATCTTGAGTTTTCCGAATATTCCGATTGTCTTTTGGCAAAAGACCGCGAAGAAGTTTTGGGATATTGTCTTTTTGATATTAAAGACAATAAAATGATGATATTCGCGATAGAGCCCCAAAACGATATAATGCTTTTGGACGGCGTTTTGAGAAGTGTGTTGCATATAGCGGCGAGTCGCAATTTGGAAGAAGCGGTTGCGAGTGACAATACACCCTTGAACGTTTTTAAAACTTTGGGCTTTTTGAAAGAAGATAATAAACTCAATATTTCCAAACTTTACGAGAGCGGTTGTTCTTGTTGTAAAAATGCTGATTCCTAGGTAGAAATCAGCATTTTTTTCTTTGTTTCGTGTTTTACGTCGAGTAAGCCTGATATAATAGCGGCTGCCATTATTAAAATACCGCCTATAGCGAGTTTTGGTGATAGGACGTCGGTTTTGGTTAGTACAGAAACTGCGCCCGATATAACGGCGGTAAAGGGACTTACAACTGCTACAAAGGTAGGGTCGATTCGCTTGATTGCGGCGGTTTTCATAAGCCAGGTCACGCCAACTGTTAACAAACCGAATAATGCAACTGGGAGAAGTATTTTAATATCAAATGAGAAACGTGCTACTTCGATAGGTGTTCCGTTGATTTTGATGTTGTGTAGTAAAATTAAGGTAAAAATCGAAGTCAGAGAGTACATAAAAGTAAAGACTAACATATAAAGCATGGAGTTAATCTTTTTAGCGTTGATACCAATTAGCGCTACGCAAAGACCGTATACAATGCCTGATAGAGCGCATAGAATATCGCCTATATTACCCTCAAAACCGTTTAGCGTCATACCACTTAAAATAAAGCAACCGATAAGGCAAAGTATAACCGAAATGATTTGAGGTATGCTTGGCTTCTTTTTTATTGCAAAGAATAAAACAATTGGTACTGTAGCGACCGCCAAATGTTCCAAGAAGGCGAAATTGGCGGGGGAGGTATATTGCAACCCTATTCTTTGCAAAAGTCCTGCAAGGCCGTTTAAAAAACCAATAGGAACGGCGATTTTCAAAAATTCTTTGTTTATTTTCTTGAGTTTATTAATTGAGATACATGCGAATAAAATAAAAGAAGTAAGCGTTGCTACAACCGCTACTGCAGAGGCTGAGTAATCCTTGTAAAAAAGTTTGCAAACTGACGGATCGAAGCCCCAAATGAATATTACAATAAATAATATTATGTAATAAAAAGAAAGTGGTCTTTTTGATGCCATAATTTAGCCCCCTCGTTTAAACAAATAAAATTTTATCATAAGGGTTGATTTTTTTGAAGTGAAGATTTATAATAGTGCTGTGAAAACTTTTCATAGCAAAGGAGAGAAAATGGAGACCTTTAAAGTAAAAGCAATGCTATCCGCTATTAAGCATAAAAGCCTTTCGAAAGCGGCTGAGGAGTTTTCCTATACACCTTCGGCTTTTTCGCACATTTTAACTAATTTTGAGCAAGAACTTGGAGTGAAGATTTTTGAACGTTCTTCTAAAGGTGTTTCTTTAAGCGCTGATGGAGAAAAACTTTATCAAGCTTTTTGTGATATGAGAAAAGCAGAGGATAAGGTTTGGGAAATTGTCAGCGGTATTAAAGGAACAAAGGATGTTTCGCTTCATATAGCTTCGTTTTCGAGTATGTCACGTCAGTTGGTTTCGGGTGTTGTAAAGCGAATTAAAAAAGAATACCCCCACATTAAATTAAATGTAAGTGTAGCCGATAACGTTACAGGTTGGATTGAGGAAAATAAAGCCGACGTTGTTTTTGCTGATAGCGGCTCTTTCTTGGGAAGTGATTGGTTACCTCTTTTTGAAGATGAATACTGTGTCATAGCGCAAAAAGGCTTTTTTGACGGCGAAGAGGTAATAGAACGAGAAGAACTTTATGATTATCCTTATATATATACCGAAGGATTTCACACTGAAAAGTATATTGATACTAATAAATTTAAGGAAATTACAATTTTTAGTTCGGAAGATGATTTATCGATTCTTAATATGGTGAAGGATGGGTTAGGATTTTCGATAATACCACGATTAGTTATTAAAGGGTCCGAGAGCGAGTTTGACGTTTTAAGGCTTGAACCTAGTTTTAAAAGAACAATGGGTGTTGCTTTTAATCGCCGAAAAATCGAGGAATTGGGTCTTTTAAAATTTATAAAGAGTATAAAATAGAAAAAAGCCACGGAATTTTCCGTGGCTTTTTGTGTTTAATAATTATTCAGCAGTTTCTTCTGCTACTTCTTCAGCGGGAGCTTCTACAGCTTCTTCAACTACTTCTTCTGGGAGAAGAGCGCGGATAGAAAGGCTAACACGCTTAGATTCTAAATCAATAGCAGTAATTTTTGCTTCAACTTCTTGACCAATCTTGAGTTCGTCTTGAGGTTTAGCAACGTGCTTGTTAGCGATTTGAGAAATGTGGATAAGACCATCAATTCCGGGGATGATACGAGCAAATGCGCCGTATGTTGTCATGCTAACGATTGTAACCTTTGCAACGTCATCAACGTTGTAGTTGTTTTGGAAAATTGTCCAAGGATTGTCTTCAGCCTTCTTGTAGCCCAAAGAAATCTTTCTCTTTTCGGTATCGAGTTCTTTTACGTAAACTTCGATGATGTCACCAACTGATACAACTTCAGCGGGATTCTTAATACGAGCCCATGAAAGTTCAGAAATGTGAACCATACCGTCAACGCCACCGATATCTACAAATGCGCCGTAGCCTGTGAGTGACTTAACAACACCATTGAAACGGTCGCCAACAGCGATGTCAGCCCAAATCTTATCTTCAGCTTCTTTTCTTTGGTCGCGAAGTACGCTACGGATAGAACCAACAGCTCTTCTGCCGCGGCCGATTTCGATGATACGGAAAGAAACTTCCTTGCCCTTTAAATCTTCTAAAGAATCGTTTCTTGAAGCGGTTGCTTGAGAAGCAGGGATAAATACGCGAACATTGTTGGTGTAAGCTACAACGCCACCCTTGATGATGTCCTTAACAAAACCTGTAAGAACTTCGCCTGAGTCTTTAGCGTCCTTAATCTTGTCCCAACCTGCGATAGCATCATAACGACGCTTTGAAAGCATTGCTGTACCTTCTTGGTCATTTATCTTCATAATGATAAGGTTGATTTGGTCATCAATCTTAACTTCTTTTTCAAGGTCTAAATCAGGATCAGATGAAAATTCAGCAGCACTTATGTAACCTGTTACACCTCTGCCAATATCAACTGTAACTTCGCCCTTGTTTACGGCGATAACAGTACCAACTACCTTTTGGTCACTGTTCATGTTGTTGAGGGACGCTTCAAAAGCTTCCTCGTCTGTCATTTCTTCAAATGTTTTTTCTACAGTTACTTCTAACTGTTCGTCTTTCGGTTGTAAATTTTCCGACATGGTTTTTATTGCCTCCTTTATAATACCTGCAGGCGTTGAAGCACCCGCAACAACTCCAATGTTTTCACACTCTTTAAGTTCGAAAAGTGGTAGTTCTTCTTTTGTTTCTATAAGAAATGTTTGGTCGCAGTTGGCTTTGCATACGTCGTATAGCTTGGCGGTGTTGGAACTATGTCTTCCACCGATAACTATTACGGCATCACTCTCTTTTGAGAGGGTATGCGCTTCCTCCTGACGCATTGAGGTTGCATTACACATTGTATCAAAAATTTTTGCATTTGTACATACTTTTTTTAAAAATTTTTGAACTTTTTCCCATATTTTTGCATTAAATGTGGTCTGGGAAACCAAAAGGACATTTTCCTCACGAAAAAGTGGATGTTTTTTGAGCAAAATGTCTAATTCGTCGGTATCAGCTACGACGTATGCTTCGCCGTGGCTATGACCGATTATGCCTTTTACTTCTTGGTGGTCTTTGTCTCCTGCAACGATTGTGATATATCCGTTCTTGGAATATTCGGATACAATCTTGTGGATTTTTGCTACAAAGGGACAGGTTGCATCGACAAAAACAATTTCGTTATCTTTACATTGGTCGATAACTGCTTTCTCAACACCGTGGGAACGAATAACAAGCGTTTCGCCATTTTCTACTTCCAAAGGCGAAGAAACGATTCGAACACCCTTAAGCGCCAATTCTTCAACAAGCTGTGGGTTGTGGATTATAGGACCTAAGGTGCAAACCTTTTTACCTTCTTCTAAAAGGTCATAAACGGTATTTACCGCCTTGTTAACCCCAAAACAAAAACCCGCAGTTTTAGCTAAGGTAATTTTCATATTTCGGCATTGTCCTTTACGATTTTGAGAAGGAGTGCCAAAGATTGTTCTAAATCGCATTCGGTGGTGTCGGCCACGATAGCGTCGTCGGCTTGTTTGAGCGGAGCGATTTCACGGTTCATATCGTTGTAGTCGCGCTGTACCATATCATCGTATACTTCTTGGAAAGTAACTTGGGTTCCTTTTTCCATAAGTTCTTTGTATCTTCTTTGCGCTCTGGCTTCTGCAGAAGCTGTGAGATATATTTTGACGGTTGCGTTTGGAAGTACAACGGTACCGATGTCGCGTCCGTCCATTACAACGTTGTTGTCTCTTGCTAATTTTCTTTGCATTTCAAGTAAAAATGCGCGAACAGGTGGTTTCGCCGATACTGCCGAAGCCATCATAGAAGCTGCGGGAGTGCGGATATCATCCGATACGTCCTCTCCATCTAAGAACACGCGTTGCTCACCGTTTACAAAGCGGATATCAACCGAAGTTTCAGCTAAAATACCTTCGATATCACAGTCGAGATTTGTGTCGGCGCCTTTTCTTGAAAATTTGAGTCCAACAGTTCTGTAAAGCGCACCTGTATCAACGTAGATAAATCCTAGGTTTTCAGCGGTTTTACGAGAAAGTGTACTTTTTCCTGCACCTGCAGGGCCGTCGATTGCTACTGAAATCATAATAATTCTCCTTCAGGGTTTTACTCTAAGCATTTTCGCCTGCAGAAAAGCCTGTCGAAAATGCAATTTGTAGATTAAATCCGCCCGTGTAGGCGTCTATATCAATAATCTCACCTGCAAAGTATAGACCTTCGATGAGTTTTGATTGCATTGTTTTGGGGTCGATTTCTTTGACCGAAACTCCACCACTTGTGATGATTGCTTCTTCAATGGGTCTAAAGCCTGTTATATGAAGTGGCAAAGATTTTATAATCTCGCAAAGTTTAGTGCGCTCTTCTCGGCTTATTTGGTTAACCTTTTTGGTGGGCTCAATTTGTGATAGTTTGACAATCACGGGGATTAGGCTTTTTGGTAAAAGCTTGTCGAGCGAGTTTGCGAAATCTTTGTTTTGTGATTCGCCAAAATCTCTTAAAATGCGGTTATCAAGTTGTTCGCATGTTAGAGCGGGTTTTAGGTCGATAAAAGCGAGGTAATTCTTCTTGCCCATATATCGAATATGTGACGAAGCCGATAAAACGAGTGGCCCCGATATTCCAAAGTGGGTAAAAAGCATTTCGCCCATTTCAGAAAAGAGCGGTTTTTTCTTACCGTCTTCAAAAACACTCAAGGTCACGTTTTTAAGGCTAAGACCTGCGAGCTTTGTGCAAAAACCTTCGTGAATGGTAAGTGGTACTAACGACGGTTTAAGCTCGGTTACAGTATGACCTAAAGCTTCTGCCATTTTGTAGCCGTCGCCTGTGGAGCCTGTGAGGGGATAGGACATACCGCCTGTGGCTAAAATCAAGCTGTCGGCGGGGATTATATCACCATTAGTGAGTTTTACGCCTATGACTCTTTGGTCGCTTGTAAGTATCTTCTCGGCGGTGGCGGTTATTGTTTTAACACCGCTTTTTTTGGCGTTTTTTACAAGTGCGTCGACAATGTCAACCGCTCTGTCTGACACGGGGAAAACTCGGTTTCCACGCTCGGTTTTAAGCGGAACGCCCCATTCTTCAAATTGTGACATAAGATCGCTTGGGGTGAGAGATGAAAAGGCGGAGTATAAAAACTTCGCATTTTTGGGAATGTTTGCCATAAGGGTATCAAGGTCACAGTTGTTACATACATTGCAACGACCTTTACCTGTTATCATAAGCTTTCGCCCTGCGCGTTCATTCTTTTCGAGCAAGGTTACACAGTTGTTTTTGTTTTGCGCCGAAGTAATTGCCGCCATAAGACCTGCGGCACCTGCGCCTATAACTACGATATTTTTCAAACATTCTCACCGCCTATCTATGTTATTATAATATAATTTTATTGAAAAGTAAAGGAAAAACAGCACTTTTAAAGTGCTGTTTTGTTTTATTCATTTATCATTGGCGTAGGTTCACTTGTAGGACCGTTTATTTTTAGAATATCAGGGCCGTTTTGTTGTGGCACAAATTCGGCAATATCAATACAGGTCATTCTCGGTTCTACCTGTGTAGCGCTATTGTGAGCGTGGTAAACGCAAACAAGCTTTTTGCCGTCTTTCGAGGTTGTAAAGCAATGGTGACCTGTACCGAAAACTTTGTCGCTTCTCTTTAAAATCGGGTTGTGCTCGTATTTTTTAAAGGGACCTAACGGATTTTCTGACACCGCGCAACCTATGGCATAATCTTTATTTCTGAAATCATTTGCTGAGTAGGTGAGATAATAATATCCGTTGTGTTTTAATACAAACGGACCTTCGGTGCCGATTTCGCCCTCTACAACCAATTCCCAAGGATGCTCGGCAGGGGTGATGAGAATGGTGTATGTAGTTTCATCGGCGGTGAGTAGGTTATCATTCATTTTAACCCCTACAATGCGGTTTTTCGCAATATCGCGGAAGTATAAATAAACATCTTCGCCGTCTATGAGGAAACTGCCGTCAATGGCTTCATAATCGAAAAGGAATTTCTTTTCCTCTTGAACAAACGGGCCTAAAGGACTGTCTGATACCGCAACGCCAAGATGATGCTCGGCAGTGTATATCATATAAAATTTGCCGTTTTTATACATTACTTCGGGTGCCCAAAAGCCAAGGGTGTATCCGTCGCGAACTTTAACTTCACCCTTTACATCGCCTTTTTTAAGGCAATAGCCTTTGTCTTCCCAATTAACTAAATCATTGGACTCAAACACCTTATAACCGGTTTCTATGGTATTTTCTTCTGCATTGGAAGTGTATAGATAATATTTGTCTTGGTGTAAAAGTACGAATGGGTCAGAGGTTTGAAAGACAGGATTTTGATAGGTCCTCATTACAGAAACTCCTTTTTGGTGTATTATTGATTTATAATAACATAATATATTAACCTTTTATAAAAAGCAATAGACATTTCCGTATATTTGGTGTAATAAACTGAGTTGTTTTTTATTTGTAGTTTGTCGTGGTGAATGAAACGTACAAATAAAGGCTCCCTTTAGGGCAAGGGAGGCTTTTATTCTTCAATCCACACCAACTGCAAATTACAATTTGGATGTGTATAAAAGCAAAAGGAACGGCATAGCCGTTCCTTTTGAATGATATATTTAGAAATTAAATTATTCTTACGCGGATAACACCGTCGATTGCTTTGATTTCTTCTTCAAGAGCTTTGATGTCAGCATCGTCGATATCGAGCATTGTGTAAGCATAATCACCGCGTGATTTGTTGAGAAGATTTTCTATATTGATGTTATCGTTTGCGATAATACCTGTAATGCTTGTGAGCATATTAGGAATATTTTTGTGGATAACACAAACACGGTTTTTACCGCTACGTGGCATTGTGATTTCGGGAAGGTTAACCGAGTTTACAATATTACCGTTTTCGATGTAATCGATAAGTTCTTTAGCAGCCATTGTAGCGCAATTTTCTTCTGATTCAGGGGTAGAAGCTCCGAGGTGTGGGATAGCGATAACGCCTTCAACACCAATAACGTCATCGGTTGGGAAGTCGGTAACGTAAGCTGCAACTTTGCCTGAGCCTAAGGCGGTGATGATATCAGCTGAGTTTACAAGAGCATCACGTGAGAAGTTGAGAATACGAACGCCGTCTTTCATTTTTGCAATGCTTTGAGCGTCTACGAGGTTTCTTGTATTATCGGTAAGCGGAACGTGAATAGTGATATAGTCACATTCAGCAAAGATTTCGTTGATATCGCTGATATAAACTGCGTTGTGGTTCAAGTTCCAAGCTGATTTAACTGACAAATAAGGGTCGTATCCGTATACTTGCATACCAAGCGCATTAGCGGCATTAGCAACCATAACACCGATAGCACCGAGACCAATAACACCGAGCTTTTTGCCCTTGATTTCGGGACCTGCGAAAGCGGATTTACCCTTTTCAACCATTTTGCCGACTTCGGCGCCGTTGCCCTTTAAGGTTTTAGCCCATTCGATACCCGAAATTACGCGACGCGAAGAGATGAAAAGACCTGCGATAACGAGTTCCTTAACAGCGTTGGCGTTAGCACCGGGAGTGTTGAAAACAACTATACCTTGCTCACTGCAACGCTCAATCGGGATATTGTTGGTACCTGCACCCGCACGAGCGATTGCTTGTAAAGATGCGGGGAATTCTGTGTCGTGTAAAGCGGCGGAGCGAACAATCGCACCATCGGCATTTTCTACTTCGTCGCCTACGGTATATTTATCATCAAAATTTTCAAGACCTGATTTAGAAATCTTGTTATATGTTTTAATCTTATACATTAGATATTCTCCTCTTCGAATTTCTTCATAAATTCAACGAGCTTTTCTACGCCTTCGATTGGCATTGCATTGTAGATAGAAGCGCGCATACCGCCAACTGAGCGGTGACCTTTAAGGTTTACAAAACCTGCTTTCTTGGATTCGGCAACGAACTTAGCGTCGAGTTCATCGTTGCCTGTGATAAACGGAACGTTCATAAGTGAACGGTCTTCGGGAACAACTGTGCCTTTGAAGAGTTTGCTGTTGTCGAGGAAGTCGTAAAGAATCTTAGCTTTCTTTTCGTTATATTCCTTCATCTTTTCAAGGCCGCCCATTTTCTTAATCCATTTAAAAGTAAGACCTGCAACGTAGATTGTGTAGCAAGGGGGAGTGTTGAACATTGAACCGTTTTCAGCGTGGGTTACGTAGTTGAGCATTGTAGGAGTGATATCCATAGCGTTGCCAAGTAAATCCTTGCGGATGATAACAATTGTAACACCTGCAGGAGCAACGTTCTTTTGAGCACCTGCGTAAAGCATACCAAACTTTGAAACGTCGATCGGTTCGGATAAAATACAGCTTGAAATATCAGCGATAAGCGGAACGTCACCTGTGTCGGGGAGTTCGTTATACTTTGTACCGTAGATTGTGTTGTTCATACAAATATGAACAAAGTCGGCATCCTTGTCGAAATCAGCAGCGGTAGTCTTTGGAATGTAGCTGAATGTCTTATCTTTAGAAGATGCAACTTCACGAGCAGCACCGTAACGAGCCGCTTCTTTATAAGCCTTGTTAGCCCATTGACCTGTGATAATGAAGTCAGCCTTCTTATTCTTGTTCATAAGGTTGAGAGGGATCATTGCGAATTGGGTAGAAGCACCACCTTGTAAGAACAATACTTCGTAATTGTCAGGGATGTTCATGATTTCGCGAAGGTTAGCTTCGGCTTCGTCAAATATTGCTTGATATTCTTTTGAACGGTGAGACATTTCCATAACGGATTGTCCGCTTTCACCAAATTCTAACATTTCTGCAGCGGCGGTCTTTAATACTTCTTCAGGAAGCATCGAGGGACCTGCGCTAAAATTATAAACTCTTGCCATAATATATGACCTCCAAAAAAGAATTTTTTAAAATATGTACCCCATTATATGACACGGGGAATTAAATGTCAATAGGTTTGTTAAGAATTTAACAAACTTTTTCGAAAAAACTTGCAAATTCGGCAAAAGTTCGTTAAAAAAATAACAAACTCAGCCAAATATTCTAAAATATTGATTTTTTGAATTATTTCGTATATAATGTAAGAGGTAAGATTTGTTTTATTTTTAGGAGGGCTGAGTATGGTAAAGAAAATATCAAAACTTCTTGCGATTCTTATGATATTCGCAGTAGTATTTACAAACGTATCTATTGTATCGTATGCTAATGGTCAACCTGATGATTTAGATAAGTACGTTTCAAGTTATGATGAGTTTGATGATATTTTGCGCGAGAATATGGTAGATAGGGAAAGCCGTACAGAATTTTACTATAAAACAACAAGAGTGTTAACTGAGGATGAGTTGTATAGTATTGTAAATGAGATTACGGAACTCGCTTATGATGAAACTGTTAGTAGTAGCGAAGGCGACTACTTGCGTTGGTCGATTGATAAAATAGGCTACGGCGTACAAGGGTTTGTGTATGATACAACCGTATATTACACTATCTTTTACAATATTGAATATTACACTACCAAAAGCCAAGAAAATGAACTTGACGAAAAAGTTGATGAGGTAATAGATAGTTTTAATTTTAATGATTCTACTACTGAAAAAGAAAAAAGTGACAAGATTTATCGTTATATCACCAAAAATATCAGATATGACTATAAAAACCTATATGATGATTCGTACACGCTTAAGCAGTCGGCTTACGCGGCTCTTATAAATAAAACTGCTGTTTGTCAAGGCTATGCGACGCTTTATTATAAAATGGCAAAAGAGTGCGGATTAAAGGTTCGCGTTATTACGGGTGAAAGCTTTGGTGAAAATCACGCTTGGAATATCGTTAAAATAGGCGGAAAGTATTATTATCTTGATTCTACTTGGGATGAAGGAACCAAAGTTTTCAAATATTATTTGAAGGGTACTAGAAATTTCAAAGACCACGAATCAGATGATAAATTTAAAACAAGAGAGTTTTTAGAACAATACTCGATTGACGTTAAGGACTACGATGCTCACGATTTTTTGGAAACCTATAAAGATGAGTTCAGAACGGAATATACCTGTGAGGTATGTGGTTACGTTAACAATATTTTAATGGTTCCCGAAGGTGAAACCTTAGCCCAAGGTAACGACGGTAAATGGTATTATCTTGTTGACGGTGTTAAAAATTATTCTTCAACACTTATCCCATACGATGGAAAGCTTTGTTATATTAAAAACGGTATATGGGACAAAACTGTTGGCAACGTAATCGTAAATTACGACGGAAAAAACTATTATATAAATAAAGGTGTATGGGACGACAAATATACCAAAATTATTAAAAGCGGCGGAAAAAATCTATATATTGAAAAAGGCATTTGGCAAAATTCAAAAACAGGCTTTGTCAAATATGAAGGTAAATATCGCTACATAAAAAAAGGTGAATGGGAAAGTACAACAACCTTTATAAAAGACGGCAGCAAGTATTGGTACGTTAAAAGCGGAATCAGAACCAATACAACAGGTTTTGTAAATTACAAGGGTGACTACCGTTACATTGTGGATGGTGTATGGAATAAGACCACCGGCTTTGTTAAATACGGTAGCAAATACTATTACGTTAGCAAAGGCGTTAGAAGTGATGAAACCGGTTTCGTTAAGGTTGACGGCGAATATTATATGATTAAAAAAGGTGTTAAGAGTTCGGATGAGACTTACATCAAATATAAAAACACCTATTTAAAACTTTCGAGTGAACAATATTCATATAATGGCAAGAACAAAAAGCCTTCTATTAAGGTATATGATAGTTCGGCTAAGGCTATTAGCTCGAAGAAGTATACTGTAAAGTTGCCGAAGAGCACCAGCAAGGTTGGCAAATATGCAGTTTCGATCAAGTTTAAAAGCGGTTATTCGGGAAGCACGAAACTTTATTTCACAATAGTTCCTAAAGCTACAAAGGTTAGCAAAGTTTCCGCTAGTAAAAAGGCTCTTAAAATAACAATCAAAAAAGAAACCAAGGAAGTAACAGGATATCAAATTGAATATGCTACTTCCAAGGATTTTAAAAAAGCAAAAAAAGTTAAGATTACAAAAAATAAAACAACTACGCTTAATATTAAGAATTTGAAGGCTAAAACAGGCTACTATGTAAGAGTTAGAACCTATAAAACTGTTGGCGGAAAAACCTATTATTCCGAATGGTCAAAAGCCGTTTCAAAGAAAACAAAATAAAAAAATCGTCTTGCGGTAAGCAAGACGATTTTTCTTTGATTTATTTTTGGATTTTTATAAGTTTTAAGATTCGAATAACTGCAGGTGAGAGCAAGATGTTTGTTCCGAGCTCGAACAAGAAGTTAGCCCCTGCGAGACCTAGGAACATATAAGCGGCTGCATTGTTGAAACCTGCTGCTGCACCCCAACTTTTAATAGTCTCAAAAAAGAAGAGTTTGCAACCTATAAGGAAAATACCTGTGTTGACAACAGGGCAAACAATAGCGGCAGTTATAACTGCTAAGTATTGGTTGAACTTTGAAAGCATCTTATATGTGAGACCTGCAAATAGTCCGCAAAGGGTACCTTTTGCCAATACTGTGATGATTGTTCCCCAATAGTTGACCACTAAAAAAGCGGTAGCATCGCCGCTGAGCAAAACTGCCATACCAAATACAAAACCGAGCCAAGTGCCGATTTTGTATCCGCAGGTTGCCGCGCCAATTATAATTGGCAAAAGCACAAGCGATACTGAGAACATACCGAAGCGTATAAACGAGCCGAGTAATTGTAAAATAATTACAAGAGCTGTAAATACTGCGCCGAGAACCAGCGTACGAGTTTGTTGTTTTCTTTCTGACATAAAAATTACCTCCGATACTGCCCAAAACGGTGCAGTTCATAATATTTGTAATCCGCGAGAGCGGTAATTACTAATGGTTCTTTTCGTATATCACGCGAAGTCCTTCGAGTAGAAGGTTTTCGTTGTATATTATATTGTTTTTACAGTGGGTTATAATTTCTTTAGACAGACCGCCTGTTGCAACCACGGTTGGCTTTTCGCCGAGTTCTTTAGTTATTTGTTCGAGAATACCGTCTAGCATAGCAGCGGTTCCGTATACAAGACCTGATTGCATACATTCAGTTGTGTTGGTACCGATAACTGATTTAGGCGCTTCAATAGGAATAGAAGACAAAAGCGCAGTGTTTTCGGTTAATGCGCGAAGAGTGAGTCTTACACCCGCTGATATAACGCCGCCTAAAAAAGCACCGTTGCGGTCAAGAACGCTGATGGTTGAAGCGGTTCCCATATCGATTACAACACAGGGCATTGTATAACTATCAATAGCTCCAACGGCACCTGCAACCAAGTCGGCGCCAAGTTGAGCGGGATTGTCTATTTTAATATTAAGACCTGTTTTAACTCCGGGACCCAACATAAGCGGAACGATTTGACAAAGTTTTGAGACCGCTTGGCTGATATTTTTTCCAACCGAGGGTACAACCGAAGATATGATACAATCTTCGATTTCATCGCTGTTTATTTTGTAAAGTGATAAAACGTCTTTAATTTCAATCGCATATTGATCGTCGGTCTTGCGAGTGTCGGTCGCAAGTCGAGCGGTAAGCATTAAAATATTGGAATTGTATGCGCCCAATGTAATATTGGTGTTGCCGATATCTATTGTAAGTAACATACAAATCAGTCCTTTCACATATATTATACATATTTTTTTAAAAAAATCAATAATTTTATTGACAAACAGGGTTATAGTTGATATAATATTGTGTGCTAAATGGGGCGGTATGGCCCTATTAGTTCCTTGTTCCGTTAGGATGACGGGACCAATAGTCCAAAAGGAGGTGCAAGTAAATGACCGCAAAGTATGAGGCAGCAATGATTTTTTCAGTTGCTAATGGCGAAGAAGCTACATTGGCTTTGAAAGAACAATTCAACAACCTTATTGCAAAAAACGGTACCATTGAAAACGTTGATGATTGGGGCAAGCGTCGCTTAGCTTATCTCATCGATGACGAAGCAGAGGGTTATTATGTTTTCTTCAATTTCGAAAGCGAACCAACCTTCCCAGCAGAATTAGAGCGTAGAGCAAAGATTACTGATGGCGTTCTTCGTGTCATGGTTATCAAAAAATAAGGAGATACAGTAATGTTTAATTTAGTTGTTTTAACAGGTCGCTTAACAGCAGACCCCGAACTTAAAACCACTGCAAACGGCATTCCCGTAACCACATTTTCAATAGCGGTTGATCGCCGCTACCGTTCCGGTGAGGAACGTCAAACCGATTTTATAAATATTGTTGCTTGGCGTCAATCTGCTGAGTTTATTACAAAATATTTTAAAAAAGGTAATTTGATTGGTATTGAAGGTTCCATCCAAACCAGAAGATATCAAGATAAGAACGGCAACAACCGTACAGCTTTTGAAGTTGTTGCAAGTAACGTTCAATTTGTTGAATCTAAGAGAGATTCTTCAGCCGGTGTTCCCGAAGCGGCTTCTTTCAGCAATGCTGACGTGAACGATTTCGCTGATTTGGGCGAGGCTGACGATGATTTACCATTCTAATTGGTAGAAAATAAATTTAAGGAGGCTTTACAATGGAAGAAAGAAACGAAAGACCTATGCACAGAAAACCTCGTCGTAAGGTTTGTCACTTCTGTGTTGACCGTGTTGAAGCCATTGATTATAAGGATGTAGCTCGTCTTCGCAAGTTCATCTCTGAACGCGCTAAGATTTTACCCCGCCGTGCTACCGGTACTTGCGCTGCTCATCAGCGCGAATTGACAACCGCTATCAAACGCGCTCGTCAAATTGCATTACTTCCTTATGTTAATGACTAATATGTAGTTAAAAAACCTATCCTTCGGGATAGGTTTTTTTAATAATAAAGAAAAATAAGTTGTAATTACGTTTTAATCAACAAGTTCATTTTTACTGTTTGTGATATCGCCTGTATCGGCGTCGATATCATAGTTGTATTCTTTGCCGTTTGACTCGAATGAAACATCATACATAAGTTTTCCGTCTTCGTTGTCAAGTTCAATTTCATAGTCGGTAATTTCGCTCTCGTTCACCTTTGCGTGATTGAGGGCGATTTCTTTTGCTTTCTCTCTTGAAATTTTTGCTGTTTGAGAATTTGTGTCAGGTTGGGAAGAACTATTTGTAATAGAACTGTTTGTGGAAGGGGTTGAACTTTGGGCGGAACCATTGGGATTCGGGTCCATAATAGAACTGATATCACTGCTCAAATCGTTGCCCATATCGGTTCCGCAACCTATCAACATTGCTGAGAATACTACTGAGAAAAATGCTGCTACAAATTTTTTGAACATAAAAATTACTCCTTTAAAATTTTTTGAGCAATTTTAGTATGCGCATAATTTTCTAAAATAATACAAAAAGTTGTGGCGCACTCCTAAAATAGAAGTGCGCCACGCTGGAGGAAGTATGTAATTAGTCGTCTATGTCTCTATCGCTTTCGAGAATATCGCCGTTTGTAGCATCGAGAGTATAGTCGTATTCTACTCGGCCTACGTTAAAGGAAATTTCGTACTTCCATATACCGTCGTCTTTTTCGAGTTCGGCTTTATATCTTGAAATTTCGCTAGATTTTACATTAGCATCTTTTAAAGCAATTTCTTTAGCCTTTGTTTTTGAGATTTTTGCTTCACTTGTGGTAGCTTTTGGTTTTTCTATTGAAATAAATTTACCTGTTTGGGCATCTATTTCATAGTCGTAGTCTCTACCGTTTACTTCGAACGAAACGTCGTATTTTGTAACGCCGTTGTCTCTATCAAGTTCGATTTCGAAATCATAGATATCGGCTTCCTTAACTCCCGCATCTTTAAGTGCTAAGGATTTAGCTTTTGCTTTTGTGATGTTAGATGAAGATGAGGTAGTAGAGGTTGAAGGTTTAGACGATGATGTTTTAGATGATGATGTTTTCGGCTTTTTATATGAAAGAATTTTGCCTGTGTTGGCGTCGATATCATATTCATATTCTTTGTTGTCAACCTCAAACGATACGTCATAATGTAATTTTGCATCGTCGCGGTCTAATTCAATCTCGTAATCATATATTTTTGAACTTTTAACACCTGCATCTTTAAGCGCGATTTTTTTAGCTTTAGCTTGTGTTATTTTAGCGTTTACAGTTGATTTTGAAGAAGTCGCCTTTGAAGAAGTGTTGCTCTTGCTTTCGCTTTGAGTAACCTTACTTGTTGTTTGTTCTTTTTTCGAAGAATTACTTTCAGGTTTTGTGGTTTCGGTTGATGCTTCAACCTTTTCGGAAGATGCAGTTTCTTCAGTGGAAGTAACTGTTTGAGAATCGCTAACGCTTGTATTAGATTCAGTTTCTTGGTTGCCTCCGCCTTGATTTATAACGATTAACGGTCCGCAAGCTGTGAGTGACAGGACGAGAGCCAAACTGAGTGTTAATGCGAATAATTTATATAATAATTTCTTTTTCATTAAATTCATCCCCTTTATAATTGGATAAAAGAAACGGACGGATATTATATCCGCCCGTTTAAGTTTTCATGGGCGGCTTCAGGGTCGCCTAATTATATTATTTGAAGTAACGCTTTAAAAGACCTTCGAAAGCTTTGCCGTGACGAGCTTCGTCGCGAGCCATTTCGTGAACTGTGTCGTGAATAGCGTCAAGACCAAGTTCCTTAGCTTTTTTAGCAAGTTCGAATTTGCCGAGTGTAGCGCCGTTTTCAGCGTCTACGCGCATTTCAAGGTTTTTCTTTGTGCTATCGGTTACAACTTCGCCGAGAAGTTCAGCAAACTTAGCAGCGTGTTCAGCTTCTTCCAAAGCTGCCTTTTCCCAGTAAAGACCGATTTCAGGATAGCCTTCTCTATGAGCTACGCGAGACATTGCGAGATACATACCAACTTCGCAGCATTCGCCGTTGAAGTTTTCGCGAAGACCGTCGATGATTGATTGGTCAACACCTTGAGCAATACCTACAACGTGTTCAGCAGCCCAAGTTTTTTCGCCTGCTTGTTCTTGGAACTTAGAAGCAGGAGCGTGGCAGATGGGGCATTCGCTGGGAGCAGCGTCACCTTCGTGTGTGTAACCGCAGATAAGACATACATACTTTTTCATAATAATTTTCCTCCAAAATTTTTTTAATTTGTTTTTAGTTTAGTTTTTACAGTTTTTACAGATACCGTACGCCACATAAATTGTCGTGTCGGTTTTGAAGTCGCTTTCCTTAGCAACTCGAGAAATGTAGTCGGATTTGAGATGTTGGTCGAATATCTTCTCGCAGCTTCTACAGTAGAGGTGTAGGTGTGGGGAAGTATCACCGTCGAAATGTTCAAATCCGTCGCCAACTTCGATTTCAAGGATTTCTCCGTCGGCAGCGAGTCCGGACAAGTTCCGATAGACAGTACCAAGACTAATATTCGGAATCTTTTCACGAACCTTTTCGTAAATCCAATTTGCTGTGGGGTGGGTATCTGTTGCGCGTAGAACTTCTAAGATAGCTTCGCGCTGTTTTGAATAGTGCTTCATATCGTCACCCCGAATCAGTAATGGTTACTAATTTTATTATAATTATTAATTACGATTTGTCAAGACTTTTTTTAAAAGATTTCTAAAAAAGTTTTAAATCAAAATCAGTAATGATTACTGTTTTTATTATAGCGCATAATTTTAATTTGTCAATAGTTTTTTTGAAAAAAATTTAAATTTTTTAAAAAATTATTATTGATTAATTGTCTTGAAATTGATTTGGGTGAGTTCTATATATTTATATAAGGTAAGAAACGTTGCAAGAAATAAATTGTTTTCACCCTGATTCGACGCATTTGTTTTTTATAAATGCGCGTGTATATATTATATATGTATAGAAGTAGGAGCCGAATAATGCTAACAGAAATATCGGGTGTAAAAATCTTTGGATTTTGTATCTTTATTCTTTTTTAAAAAAAAATCGAAAAGTGCTTGACTTTGTTTTAGAAATGGTATATAATTGTAAATTACTAATAAAGATGGGGGATTGTGCGATATTTTCGAAATTTAAGGTGGTAAAATATTTTGAAAAAAAGCGCAGTTTTTCTCTTTTTTGTCACTGTTTCGGCAATATTTTGCCGTAAAATTTACAGAGGAGTGATTTAGCACATATGAAATCAACTTCAATGGTAAAACCGGTCAAGTTGGGCAAGAACGAAAGACAAACTTTCTCAAAAATCAATGAAGTAATTGAAATGCCCAATCTCATTGAAATCCAAAAGGATTCGTACAAATGGTTTGTCACCGAAGGCTTAAAAGAAGTTTTCAGAGATATGGCGGCTATTACCGACTATAGCGGAAACTTACAATTAAGCTTTGTTGATTATCGTTTTGACGAAAAGCCAAAGTATGACGTTACCGAATGTAAGGCAAGAGATGCAACATACGCTGCTCCCTTGCGTGTTACCGCGCGTCTTGTAAACAATGAAACCGGCGAAATTAAAGAAAGCGAAGTTTCTATGGGTGATTTCCCGATTATGACTGAATCGGGTACATTTGTTATCAATGGTGCGGAACGCGCTGTTGTATCTCAGTTGGTTCGTTCTCCCGGTGTTTATTACGCTGTGAAGATTGACGAAAAAACAGGTAAGAAGTTATTCTCTTCTACCATCATCCCTAACCGCGGTGCATGGCTTGAATATGAAACTTCTGTAAACGACGTTCTTTATGTTCGTATCGATAAAAACCGCAAACTTCCGCTCACAACATTTATCCGTTCTTTAGGCGTTGCCACCAACGACCAAATTAGAGAACTATTTGGTGATGATGAGCGTTTAGCTGCTACTTTGGATGTAGATGATACAAAGTCAGTAGAAGAAGCACTTATCGAAGTTTACAAAAAGCTTCGCCCAAGCGAACCTGTAACAGTTGAAGGCGCTCAAAACTATATTGAGCAATTATTCTTCGACCCCCACCGTTACGATATTTCGCGCGTTGGTAGATATAAGTACAATAAAAAGTTAAGCATTGGCGCTCGTATAGCAGGTGCTGTTTTGTCACGTCCGGTTATCGATCCTTTGACAGGTGAAATTTTAGCTGACGCTGAAACTACAGTTACTAAAGAATTGGCTTCTCTTATCGAAACTAAGGGTGTTAATAACGTATATGTAAACGTAATGGACTTCGAGGGTAACGTTTCGGAAGTTAAGGTATTGTCTTCGGGCATGGTAAACCTTGGCGATTTTGCTGACTTTACTGCTGAAGAACTTGCTGAACTCGACGAACGTGGCATCAACGAACAAGTTTCTTTAAACGTGCTTTCTGATTTGCTTCAAAAGTGCGAAACCAAGGAAGAACTCAAAGAAGCAATCTTGGAAAATGCTGATAACCTTATTCCGAAGAGCATTTGTCTTGATGATATTTTTGCTTCAATTAGCTATTTCTTAGGTTTGCCTCATAACGTTGGTTGTGTTGATGATATCGACCACTTGGGCAACCGTCGTATCCGTAGCGTAGGTGAACTATTGCAAAACCAATTCCGTATCGGTATTTCCCGTATGGAAAGAGTTGTTCGCGAAAAGATGACTCTCCAAGCACAAGATGCTGAGAATATCACACCTCAATTCCTTATAAATATCCGTCCTGTTGTGGCTGCTATTAAAGAATTCTTTGGTTCTTCGCCTTTGTCACAATTTATGGACCAAACCAACCCACTTTCAGAACTTACTCACAAACGTCGTTTGTCAGCTCTCGGTCCTGGCGGTTTGTCTCGTGACCGTGCATCGTTCGAAGTTCGTGACGTTCACTATACACACTATGGCCGTATGTGTCCTATCGAAACACCTGAAGGTCCTAACATCGGTCTTATCTCTTATCTTGCAACCTTTGCTAAGATAAACAAATACGGTTTTATTGAAACTCCTTTCCGTAAGGTTGAAAACGGTAAAGTTCTTGACGAAGTTGTTTATATGACAGCTGACGAAGAGGACGATTACGTTGTAGCACAGGCTAACGAACCGCTCGACGAAAACGGATGTTTCGTTAATAAAAAGGTTAACGCTCGTTTCCGTGAAGACTTCCGCGAAGTAGAAGCTAACCGTACTGAATTCATGGACGTTTCACCAAAGATGGTTGTATCTGTTGCTACGGCTATGATTCCATTCCTTGAAAACGACGATACTAACCGTGCGCTCATGGGTTCGAACATGCAGAAACAAGCTGTTCCGCTATTAAAGCCTGAAAATCCATTTGTAGCTACCGGTATGGAATACAAGGCTGCTGTTGACTCGGGTGTTGTTGTACTCGCTAAACGCGCAGGTGAAGTTACCTACGTTTCAGCTGATACTATTAAAATCCGCGCTAATAACGGTGAAATTGATGAGTACAACCTCATTAAGTTCTTGCGTTCTAACCACGGTACTTGTATCAACCAAAAACCAATCGTTGAAGTTGGCGAAAAGGTTGTTGATAATCAAGTTATCGCTGACGGTCCTGCTACATCAAACGGTGAAATCTCACTCGGTCGTAATGCTCTTATCGGCTTTATGACTTGGGAAGGTTATAACTATGAAGACGCGGTTCTCATTAATGAGCGTCTTGTTCGTGATGATATCTACACTTCTATTCATATTGAAGAATATGAAATGGAATGTCGTGATACAAAACTTGGACCTGAAGAAATTACACGTGATATTCCAAACGTTGGTGACGATGCACTCAAGGATTTGGATGAACGCGGTATTATTCGTATTGGTGCCGAAGTAACCGCAGGGGATATCCTTGTTGGTAAGGTTACACCTAAGGGCGAAACCGAGCTTACCGCTGAAGAACGCCTCTTGCGCGCAATCTTTGGTGAAAAGGCTCGTGAAGTTCGTGATACTTCTCTTCGTGTACCTCACGGTGAATATGGTACAATCGTTGACGTTAAGGTATTTACAAGAGAAAACTCTTCTGAATTAAGCCCTGGTGTTAATGTTGTTGTACGTTGCTATATTGCTCAAAAGCGTAAGATCTCTGTCGGCGATAAGATGGCTGGTCGTCACGGTAATAAGGGTGTTGTATCCCGTATTTTGCCAAGTGAGGATATGCCGTTCTTACCTGATGGTACTCCGCTTGATATCGTACTTAACCCATTGGGCGTACCTTCTCGTATGAATATCGGACAGGTACTTGAAGTTCACTTGGGTTATGCTGCAAAGGCTCTCGGTTGGCACATTTGCACACCTGTATTCGACGGTGCGCACGAAGAAGACATCCGCGAATGCTTCCGTTTAGCTGAAAGTGAAACAAAGGGCGATGATTATAAGTATAAGAATTCTGCTGCTTTGGACTTCTCACGTATTCCGCTTACCGAAGATGCTAAAACTCAATTATTCGACGGCCGTACAGGTGAACCTTTTGATAACCCTGTAACCGTTGGTTATATGTATTACCTCAAACTCCACCACCTCGTAGACGATAAGATTCACGCTCGTTCGACCGGTCCATATTCATTGGTTACACAACAACCTTTGGGTGGTAAGGCACAGTTCGGTGGTCAACGTTTCGGTGAAATGGAAGTTTGGGCACTTGAAGCTTACGGCGCAGCTTACACCTTGCAAGAAATCTTGACCGTGAAGTCTGACGACGTTGTTGGTCGTGTTAAGACATACGAATCAATCGTTAAGGGTCAAAACATTCCGGCACCTGGTGTTCCTGAATCGTTTAAGGTTCTTATTAAGGAATTACAATCTTTAGGTCTTGACGTTAAGGTTCTTGACAAAGACGATGAAGAAATCGACTTGAAGCAAAGCTTCGACGATGATGATATGGGTCTTGAAGCACCTGTGTTACCTGAAGTTTCTGAATTCCAAGAAGAAACCGTTGTTGATGGTCTTGAAGGTTACACTCTTCAAGATGAAAACGGCGAAGATATTGTAGAAACCGTAGACTCTGATGAGTCTTATGACCAATAATTAAGGAGGGGCATATAATGGCAGAAATCGAATTTGAATCCATAAAAATAGGACTTGCATCTCCCGAACAAATCAGAAGTTGGTCAAACGGAGAAGTAACAAAGCCTGAAACCATTAACTACCGCACCTTAAAACCTGAACAAGGCGGTCTTTTCTGCGAACGCATTTTTGGACCTACAAAGGACTGGGAATGTCATTGCGGAAAGTACAAGCGTATTCGTTATAAGGGCAAAGTTTGTGAACGTTGTGGTGTTGAAGTTACTCGCGCTAAAGTACGTCGTGAACGTATGGGTACTATTGAACTCGCAGCTCCCGTTTCACATATCTGGTATTTTAAGACAATCCCTTCAAAAATGGGTCTTGTACTTGATATCACACCTAAAGCTCTTGAACAAGTACTTTATTTCTCACAATATATCGTAACAGATCCCGGTACTACTCCTCTTGAGAAGAAACAACTTCTCAATGAGAAGCAGTACAGCGATATGCGCGAAAAATATGAAGACGACTTTAAGGCTTCAATGGGTGCCGAAGCAATTAAAGAATTGCTTTCAGAAATTGACCTTGATGAAATCTGCACTAAACTTCGTAAAGAACTCGAAGACAGTGTAGGTCAAAAGAGAATGAGAATTCTCAAAAGACT
>JAZORM010000031.1:0-6885 GCA_045656585.1 Acutalibacteraceae bacterium | reverse complement strand
TGTTTGTCAGCCTTATAGTCGGTATCGTGAACGTGAAGCGCTTGTAAACGCTTATTACCCATTTGGCGAATAAACTCGGGAATATCAGCGTTCATAAGTGATACGTGTCCAATATCAAGACAACCAACAATCCATTCACTGTCAAGAGTATCTATGTATTTATTAAATTCCCAAGCGCGCGAGCAGGTACTATCACTAGGAACCTTATTGCCATTGTACCATTGCCACATATTCTCAACAGCAACCTTGATACCAAACTTTTCGCAATATGGGATAAGACTCTTGTAAAATTCCATATTCATTTCGAACAATTCGTGTGGATGTTCAGCGTGAATCAAATGTTGTTTGGGATGTACAACAATAATTTTAGCACCAAGTATAGATGCAATTTCCATTGAACGAACAACCTTTTCGAATATAACCTTATCTTCTTCCTCTTTACCAACACTTGTTGGGAAAGGAGCGTGTGACTGATTACATACAATACCTAAAGAATCGGCATATTCGCGCATTTCCTTTGCGATTTCAACGTAATTCGGTTGATTGAAAATATAATCATCTTGTCTTGTTAATTGGAAAAGAGAAATATCATAAGCGTCAAAACCCGCGTCAGAAATCATTTTAATTGCTTCTTTTTCAGGCAATTTATTGCAATACCATTGTGTTAAATTTGAAAGTAACATAATTTATTCCACCTTTTAAAATTTTATTTCCATACCATCATAAGAAGTTACAAAACCTTCTTTTGCGGCAATCGGTTCAAATTCATCGTAGTTTGCGTTAAGACCGTTATGAGAAAAATGGTTGAGGATAACGGTTGTTTTTTCATCAATCAAATTCTCTTTAAGCATTCTATCGCGACATTTAATATTACGACCCAAACACATATGAGCGTGATAATTCAAGTCTTCATAAGCGCCTTCAGTACAGTCAAGCGAAACTAGGTCGAAATACATTTTATTATTTATCATATATTCCCATGTTTCTTCAAGGAAAATATCGGTATCGTGGGCATAAAGAACTGATTTTTCACCGTCGGAAATTGCATAAATCAAAGGATTTTCAGTACCGTGGTAAGCCTTCATGGGAGTAATAGTGTAGTTATCAATCTTAAAAGGCTCAAAGGCTTTGATTTCGGTGAAATTAAGGTGTTTGAAAACGCCCTCGGGCAAATCTTTCATCTTTTTCGCAATATCACAACTACCGTATAAATTGAATTTATAGTCAGGTGCAGGATGTGAAATACCTGCTCTAAAATAACGAAGGTCTATAAGATAAAAGTGGTCAAAATGCTCATGCGTGATAATACAGTTGTGAATATCGTGCAAATTTATATTGTTATTAAGACAATGATAATATGTATCACACGGAAAATCAATAAGCAAACTATCATCAATTATAGCTTGTGACCTACTGCGGATATTCTTGCCTTTGGTTTTCATTGCCTTACGGCAATTTTCACAATCACAAAACATTGCAGGATAACCTTCCGCCGCAGCAGTACCTAAATATTTCAATTTCATAATATCATCACCTTAAAATTTTACTAATTTGTTTTTTTACGATATTGTGTCGGCGTCATCCCAACCTTTGTTTTAAACATACTAGTAAAATAATGCGGATTTTGATAACCTATAAATTCGGCAATTTCCGATATTGATTTTTTAGTATGTTGTAATAGAGAGCAAGCAATTTGAATTTTATTGTTTATTTGGTAATCATAAGGCGTTGTTCCAAACTCACGCTTAAAGAGTTTTAAGCAATAGTCGGGTGAACGGTAAATATGATTTGCAAGTTCAGTATTGTTTATAATTCTCTCACTGTTTTCATCAAGATAATTCTTCATCATAACAGCTTCGCCGCTTTTTTTAGCATCTTTATTAAGGATATAAAGTTTATGCAATATTTCAAAATAAAGGCTTGACAATTTCAAGTTCTTTTCAGTTTCGGGTATATCAGCAAAAGAAATCTTGATAATACTCTTGAACAAATCCTTAAGCGGTTTTGCCGAAAAAACGAATTGATTATCTAAAGAAAAATTGGATATTAAAGATTTGGATAAAACCCCCGACAAATTCATAAATATCTTTGCCCAAGGATTTTGAGGATTGGCATAATATTCGTGGGTCACACCCGCGGGTAAAATGTATATGTCGTCCTCTTTTATATCAATCTTTTTATTATTGATAAGTAAAGTGCCTTCGCCCCTAAAAACGTATTCAATAATTGTAATATTGGGGTTTTTACGAAAACAAGATTGATTTTTATCGCATATTGAAACGCCCGTCATCAAAATGTTAATTGGCGATTTTTCATCTTCAAATGAAAGGTATTTTATTGTTTCTCTCATATAAATCAACCTACTTTAATCGTTATTTGAAGCTATAAATTCAATACGGGTAGACTCGTTTTCGTATTTTAAAGACCTGATATTCAAACCAATTTCCATCAATGAAAGTCCCGAATATAAATTTTCACGTTCTTGTCCATCGATAATTACGCGGTATTTTGTATTTTTATCGAGACCGTAGAACTTTTGAATAATTGGCTTGTAATCGATATGTGCCACCTTTTGAACCAAAGAAGCCAAAGAACTCTTCTTGTCCTTTGAAACAAATTGCCAAGCGAGGTATCTTCCGTTATTGTCGGTCAAACGGTAGTAATCCCCTGTTCTGATAAGTTCTGAATACTTGTTATAAAACTTTGTTTCATTAGATAAATATTCGATTTCTTCTTCGCTAAGTTTTGTTAAGTCAAGTTCAAAACCGTAAGTACCCGCCATAGCAACGTTGGAACGAGTCTTAAACGGAGTATTGCGCTTTGTAACGTGGTTTGGAGACTCAGTAACGTGGGAGCCCATAGAAATTATTGGATAGCAGAAGGAAGTGCCGTATTGAATCCCTGCTCTTTCGATTGGGTCGGTATTGTCACTAGCCCAACATTGAGGACTGTAATAAAGCATACCGCAGTCAAATCTACCGCCACCACTTGCGCAACTCTCAATTAGAATATTTGGATAACGCTCATAGATTTTTTCAAAAAGACTATATACGCCCAAAATATATCTATGATGAACCTCACTTTGCATATCAGCAGGATAAAAATGGGAATAAACGTCGGTCAAATATCTATTGAAATCCCATTTGATATATTCGATATTATTATTATCTAAAATCTCTTTCATCATACCGAATATAGCGTCAACTGCTTCGGGATTAGACATATCAATAACCCATTGTTTTCTACCCAAAACACCCTTTCTATCAGGTGCTTGAAGTACCCGCTCGGGATGAGCGCGGTACAAATCGCTGTTTTCCGAAATACACTCGGGTTCAAACCACAAGCCAAACTTCATACCCAAAGCATTGATTTGTGAAATAAGTTCGCTAAGCGGACAGCCGAGTTTTTCCTCGTTCACAACCCAATCTCCCAAAGATGAACTATCGTTGTTTCTACTACCAAACCAACCATCATCCAAAACAAATGTATCCGCGCCAATAGTTTGGGCTTGTTTTGCGATTGCTAAAAGCTTTTCAGCGTTGAAATTGAAATAGGTCGCTTCCCAGTTGTTGAGAAGAACGGGTCTTTTAGCGTTGGCAAATTTGCCACGGAATATGTTGTTTCTTATTATGTTATGATAGTTATGGGTGAGTTTTGAGAAACCTTCGTTGCTAAAACTGTGGATAACCTCGGGGGCTTGGAAGCTTTCACCGTTTTTGAGTGTAAAACGGAAATTTTCGGGATTGATACCCATTACAAAACGGCTTGTACCGATTTGATTCTTTTCCATCGAAGCAGTAAAGTTTCCGCTATAAACAAACGCCGAACCATAACATTTCCCAACGTTTTCATCGCAATTTTTAGAGCAAATAATAACAAACGGATTTGATTGATGGCTTGAAGAACCTCTACGGCTTCCAACGCTTAACTTCATATCGCCAAGCGGTGTTCTATGAAAAGCGCGTTCCGCAAAAGGCTTACCGTTGAAGGTTACCAAATCAAATTCATTTTCATAATATTCTAAACAGGACGACAAAACTGATTCAAGTACAACGTCGCCACCTGTGTTGTTTTCAATTCTAACCGAACGAGCAATTACGTCATTTTCTTCAAAAGCAGTATATAAAAGATATACCTTTAAATCGTAAACCTTGTCCTTAAGGCAAATTTCAACCGAATTTGAAACGTTTTCCTCATCGTGAAGTGCAGGAAGACCCTCAAGTTTTGGTTTTATATCAACGTATTTTGCTTCTACAAATCTCAAATCGCAAATTGAAGAACCGTCTGCCCATCTAACCTTTAAAGCGGGTGTTCTAAAGTCACCGTTGCCGTAAGCCGAATATTCAAAAGGACAAACGTCGGGGGATAGTTCCCTGTTTTTTCCATCATAAACCAATGGCATCAAGGTATGATAACCCCATTTACCAAGTTCTAAAGCTACCGAATCATCTAAACGGTTACCGTAGTATAAATGAGAGAGAAACTCATTTTCATTTACTGCCATTTGGTAAGTAGTGTTTTTTGTGTGTAATGTAATAACGTTTTCTTTAATTAAAACCGACATAAAACTCCACCGTAAATTTATATATAATAATCACTTTTTGCCGAAACGAAAATCCGTCTCGGCAAAGTGAAAAATGATACTTAACCTGTAATACCTACTCTATCGATACTTTCAATGAACCAATGTTGTACAAACATATATACTACGAGCATCGGTACGATAAAGAGTACGCAACCGGCCATAAGATAACCGATACCTTGAGGATCACGAGCACTAAGAATAATGTGGTACTTGCTACCCAAGGTTTCGGGCAAACGAGCGATTTGACGCGCAAGTGGGAAACTGTTGCTCAAATACATACCCGAAAGCAATGAATCGTTCCAGTGCCAAATCATTGAGAATACTGAAACTGTCAAAATTACAACGCCTGAACTTGGCAATGCAATCGAAATAAATGTTCTAAGAGGTCCTGCACCGTCAACCCAAGATGCTTCTTCGAGTTCTTGTGGAAGACCTTTGAAGAATTGTATGTAGATATAGATTAAAATACCTGAACGAAGACCAACACCAAATACTGACGGGAGCCAGAAAGATAATGGCGAGTCGATAATATTAGGTCTCAAATCTATTCCGCTTACATTTTTGAACAATCCTAAAATACCAAATAAATCCAGATGAGAATAATTAAGCATACGAGGAATTAAAATCATCATTTCAGGTACTAAAATTGTCAAAAACAAAATCGCAATATAGAATTTTTTCATTTTGAATTCAAAACGAGCCAAACCATAAGCTACAACAGCGCAGGATGCAACTTCTAATGCAGCGCTGACTAACTCATTTTTAAAGGTTGACCAAAAAGAACTTAGGTATTCCATAGCATCAAAGGCCGCTTTATAGTTTTCAGCAATGGCGAATTCGGTTGGAATCCAAACTCTAGTAGAATTTAAAAATGCGTATTTACTTTGCAATGAAGTAATTACAGTATATATGAGCGGATAGATAATGATGAAACCAATAGAAAGAAGAATAATCAAGCGAAAGATTGAATATATAATACTTACGCTTTTTTTCTTCATCATTTGAAGATTGTGGTCATCTAATGTAGAAAAAGAAGTAATAATATTCTTCATTATGATATTTCCTTTCCGTGATAAATACAAAAGTATCAATCACATTTATACTAGAATTTAAAAGTTAAGCAATTTAAGTTATTCCCAACGTTTAACCAATAAACGATTATAAAGGAATACTATAAGTCCCATTAATCCACCGCAAATAAGGAAATAGAACCACATCATTGCTGAAGTTTCATCATAGTTACCTGTACGCATCATTGAATATACGTTTTTGATAAGAGTTGTACGTTCGCTTGTTATTAATTCAACCATTGTAAATACAGTAACGAGAAGAGTTACACGAGAAAGCATTGGGAAAGTAATAAACCAAAATTCTTCCCATTTTGTAGCTCCTTCAACTCGAGAAGCCTCGTAGAAAGAAGAAGGTATCGACTGTAAACCTGCAAGGAATAATACTATTTGAATACCGCAACTCCAAACAAGGTCGAATATTTTACTAATTGTTGAAGTAATATATTTTGCAACTTCACCCTGAATATCAAGCAATTTAACAATATCATCAACGCTAATCATATTTGCCGAGAAAGCATCAGATACACCAACGTCAGACATATCGCTACCTGTTGTTTTAAAAATAAGATTTATAACAGCACCGGTAGAAATAATAACAGGAAGAAAATATAAAGCTCTAAAGAAAAGTCTTCCTCTGAATTTTTGGTTTAATATAAGCGCCAACGACATACTTAAAAGTATGATAATCGGTAACGAATATAAATAAGAGGTTACCGAGCTTGTAAGCCATTGTTCATAGTTTGCATCAATTAACAAAATTTGCTTAAAATTTTCAAGACCGACTAAATCGATATTAATACCGCCGCCAACTACTTCTATCTCACTAAATGAGAAAACAATAGATTGAACGAGTGGCAAAGCAAAAAATATTACAATACCTATTATCCAATGCAAAGTAAAGAAGAAACCATATCGGCTTTTAAGCTCAACTATTCCTCTGTTTTTCTTTGATTTTTTCATAGTATTTACTCCGTTATAAGATATTCATACGAAGCCAACTTACCGTTTGGTGTTTTAAGTGTCTTCTCCGTATAATTCACATAAACCCGAACACCGTTCTCAAACAATGTTTCATGCAAACCGTTTTCATGCACTGTGTGTTTAGAGATTTTTTGACCTGAAACATTGTTATAATAATCGGAAAGTTCTTTGTGGTTTTCAAAAATATCATCTTTTATATCAGCATAAACGCTGTTATAAAAATACGGTAAATCGGAATTAATCATTGAA
>JAZORM010000030.1:0-9944 GCA_045656585.1 Acutalibacteraceae bacterium | reverse complement strand
GCTTCCTGTTGCCCAAAAGTTAAAGGAATTGGGTTGTGAGGTTCACTCAATTATCGGCTTTAGAAATAAAGATTTGGTTATTTTGGAAGAGGAATTTAAAAATGCTTCCACAAGCCTTAAAATAATGACCGATGACGGCTCATACGGTGAAAAGGGTCTCGTTACCGAGCCTTTAAAAAACGCTTTGGAAAATGGTGAGCAATACGATGAAGTAATCACAATTGGTCCGCTTGTTATGATGAAGTTTGTTGTGGCTACGACAAAACCGTTTGGCGTTAAAACCACTGTTTCAATGAATCCTATTATGATAGACGGAACAGGTATGTGTGGCGGTTGCCGTTTGACCGTTGGGGGAGAAACCAAGTTTGCTTGTGTAGACGGCCCCGATTTTGACGGATTTTTGGTAGATTTTGATGAAGCAATGAGCCGTGGCAGTGCTTATCGTGATTTTGAACGCCACGCTTACGAAGAAACATGTAATTTATTTAAGAAGGAAGTGGAATAATGGCTGCAAATATGTCGCTTAAAAGAAATGAAATGCCAACCCAAGATGCCGCCCAACGCGCTTCCAACTTTTCAGAAGTGGCGCTCGGATATAGCGAAGAAACTGCTTTATCAGAGGCAATGCGCTGTCTTGAGTGTAAGAATATGCCTTGCGTTTCGGGTTGTCCGGTTAATATCCATATCCCTGAATTTATCGCCAAAATCAAAGAGGGTGATTTTGAGGGTGCATATCAAATTATATCAAAATCTTCAAGCCTTCCTGCCGTTTGCGGACGCGTTTGCCCACAAGAAACACAGTGCGAGGCAAAGTGTATTAGAGGTATAAAAGGCGAGAGCGTAGGTATTGGCCGACTTGAGCGTTTTGTTGCTGATTGGCATAATGCTCATAATACCGAAGTACAAGAAAAACCCGAAAGTAACGGTCACAGGGTGGCTGTTGTGGGTTCGGGTCCTTCGGGTCTTGCTTGTGCGGGTGACTTAGCTAAAAAGGGTTACGACGTAACCGTTTTTGAAGCATTGCATATTGCAGGTGGTGTTTTGGTTTACGGCATCCCCGAATTCCGTTTGCCAAAAGCGGTTGTTAAAACCGAGGTTGAGACATTAAAGGCTTTGGGTGTTGAGATTAAAACCAACGTTGTTATCGGTAAAACTATTACTGTTGATGAGCTTTTTGAAGACGGCTTCGAAGCGGTGTTTATAGGCTCAGGTGCGGGTCTTCCGCGCTTTATGGGTATTAAGGGTGAAACTTTAAACGGTGTATATTCTGCAAATGAATTCTTAACCCGAAACAACCTTATGAAAGCGTATTTAAACGATAGCGCAACTCCCGTTATGAAGACCAAAAAAGCGGTTGTTGTGGGTGGTGGCAACGTTGCGATGGACGCCGCTCGTACCGCAAAGCGATTGGGAGCTGACGTTACTGTGGTTTACCGCCGTACCGAAAAAGAACTCCCTGCTCGACTTGAAGAAGTTCACCACGCGAAAGAAGAGGGAATCGAGTTTAAATTCCTTACAAATCCGCTTGAAATTAAGGCGAAAGATGGTTGGGTAGACGGCATTATTTGTGAGCGTATGGAGCTTAGCGAACCTGATGAATCGGGCAGAGCAAGACCTGTACGTGTTCCTAATAGCGAATTTGAGGTTGAGGCTGATTGCGTGATTATGTCTATCGGCACTTCCCCCAATCCGCTTATTAAAGATACAACAAAGGGTCTCGAGGTTAACCGTTGGGGCGGTATTGTTGTAAACGAAGATGGCTTGACTTCTAAAACTGCCGTGTATGCGGGTGGTGACGCTGTAACAGGCGCCGCAACAGTAATACTCGCTATGGGTGCGGGTAAAACCGCCGCAAAAGCGATTGACGAGTATTTAATGCGGAATTCGTAATGCGGAATTCGGAATAAGGACTACGAAAATTCATATAAATATTGTAGGGGAGGGTCTCTGTGCCCTCCCGAAAATTTTATATTATTTAACGGACAGCCGAGGACGTCAGTCCCTACAAATAATCTTTATAGATATATAAAATTAAAAATCCCCCTTATAAAAGGGGGATTTTATATTGGGTAAATGGCGCTATAATTATATACGGATAATTTGAAATTTAATTGAAAGAGTATCTATATCCACGACCACCGCAATAACCACAAGATTTTTTGCCTGAGCCGTTACACGAAGTACAGGTGTATGAACTATAAGAAGTTTCGCCCCAATCACCTTCGCTATACCAGGTGACTAGTTTTTTTCCTCTACCGTTACAACTAGTGCATGTTGTGCGACCGTTAGAACTACAACTTGTACAATTTGTTTTATATGTGTCTAAAAGATTGTTAAGTTTTCTTTCGTATTTTTCGAGTTTGTTATAGTTTGAAATCTTTTGTTTGAGATTTTGTTCATAGACAGTCTCTCCTGTGAGTTTGATTTCATTGATTTTGCTTTGTAATTGGTTGTATTGAGTTATTGAAGTCAATTTTTTTACTGTTTTGAGCTCTTTGATTTTCTTTTCATAAATTTTAGATTGTTCATCTATGTAATCGGCACAATCATCCAATTTTTTTGCAAGTTCTTCTTTATAACCAAAGAAAATTTTAGCATACCAAGGTTTTTGTGATAGCGAATTGTCGATGAATATGAAATCTTCGTAGGTTTCTTCGCTCATTGGTTCTGACATTAAGTTTTTTGTACGGTAATTTATATCTATACATTCGGTATATCCAATACCTAAATAAACAACGAATACAATGGCAATACAAATTAAAACGGCGAAGACAATACTTAATATAAAGCGATTTTTTGTACGTTTCTCGCCTTTTTCCGCTTCAGCAGCTATTTTTTCTTTAAGTTCTTTAATAGCAAATTTAAACCCAATAATGCAAATAATCGCAAGACAAACGCTCACTATTGTGAATAATATACCTACAAAAGTAGAACCGGTAAATATAAGTAATATCACACTTAGAGCCGAAAATATAATTGAGCCTATTAGTAATAACCAAAATTTTTTCATAAGATTTTCCCTCAAAACAATTTATTCTAATTAAAGTATAGCATAACTTGTATAAATTGGCAACAATATAATAAAAATCCCCCTTATAAAAGGGGGATTTTGTTATATTACTTTACTTAAGAAATCTTGAAGACGGGGGCTTTTTGGATTGTCGAACAATTCTTTTGGACTGCCTTCTTCCATAATAATACCTTCGTCAATAAAGAATACTCTATCAGCCACTTCACGAGCAAAGCCCATTTCGTGAGTTACAACTGCCATTGTCATACCTTCGCCAGCGAGGTTTTTCATAACTTCCAAAACTTCGCCAACCATTTCGGGGTCGAGCGCACTTGTCGGCTCGTCAAAAAGCATAACTTCAGGTTGCATACATAAAGCGCGAACGATAGCAACACGTTGTTTTTGTCCGCCCGAGAGTTGTGACGGGTAAGCGTTTGCTCTGTCAGCAAGACCAACACGTTCCAAAAGCTTCATAGCGCGTTCTTCGGCTTCAGCTTTAGAAAGCCCCAAAACTTTGATGGGGGAGATGGTCATGTTTTTAAGAACTGTCATATGTGGAAAAAGGTTGAATTGTTGAAAAACCATTCCCATTTTTTGACGGTGAAGATTTATGTTTGTTTTTGGGTCGGTGATATCGGTTCCGTCGAAAATGATATTACCGCCTGTTGGCTCTTCCAAAAGGTTAAGACAACGTAAAAAGGTTGACTTACCTGAACCTGAAGGCCCGATAATACAAACCACTTCGCCCTTTTTAATTTCAGCGTCGATGCCCTTTAAAACCTCGATTTTGCCAAAACTTTTTTCTAGGTTTTCAACCTTTATAAGTGTTTCATTAGTGGTCACTGTTACGAAGCCTCCTTTCGAGTTTGCTTACAAGCCAAGTGAACAACATAACTATTGCAAGATAAATAATCGCAACCGCAATCAAAGGCATAAACGCCGAGAAAGTACGTCCACGGATAAGGTCACCCGCTTTGGTAAGATCTACGATGCCAACATAACCCGCAATAGAGGTTTCTTTTAGAAGAACGATAAACTCGTTGCAAAGGGTGGGGAGTACAATCTTGAACATTTGGGGTACTACAACGTAAATCATTGTTTGAATATAGTTAAAGCCAAGGCTTCTACCTGCTTCAAATTGACCTTTGTCGATTGACATAATACCCGAACGGAAAATTTCAGCAACGTAAGCACCCGAGTTTATACCGAATGCTAAAATAGCGATAAATGATTCGCTGTTTGACGAAGCCAAAATGATGAAGTACATAATAAGCAACTGTACAACAACAGGGGTTCCGCGGATAACGGTTAAATAAATTTTGCAAATGAAGTTTAAAAAGGACAAAAGATAAAATCCAAAGCCTTTCTTTTTGCTTATAGTTTCGTAGTTTTTGTCGTAGGTTGAACGGACAATAGCGATTACAACACCAATAGCAATACCGATAAGTGTTGCGAAAAAGGTGATAATCAAGGTGTTTTTAAGACCTGTTACAATCCATTCCCAACGATTGTCGTCTATGAAGTTTAAAATAAACTCACTTTTAAATTCCTGAAACCATTCGTTCATTAGTTTCTCCTTCTACACAAAACTTAACTCATTCGGAAAATCCGAATGAGTTAAGAAGAAATATTATGCTATTAAATTATTTAATGTACTTATCAACGATTTCTTGAATTTTGCCTTCTTTTGTAAGCTTAGCAAGAGCTGCATTTACGTCTTCGAGCAATTCGGTATTTTCTTTGTTGATAGCGATTGCATAATCTTCGTTTGTGAATTCAGTTTCTTGAATTTTGAGACCTTCGTTTGCAGCAACGAAAGCTTTTGCAGGTTCGTTATCGATGATAACAGCGGTAACTTTACCTTCAACGAGAGCTTGAACAGCGTCAGCGCCTGTCTTGTAGCGAACTACGTTTTCTTCGCCGAAGCCCCATTCAGCAGGCTTTGAAGAGCAGTAGATGTCGCCAGTTGTATCTTGTTGAACACCAATCTTGATACCTTCTTTTACGCCTTCAGGATTTCCGTCAGCATCGAAACCGGTATAGAAATCTTCGTAAGATTTGAAGTCAACGTCTTCTTTAACGATAACTGATTGGATACCGTTTGCATATGTAGTAGAGAAGTTTACGCTTTGTTTACGTTCGTCAGTAACGGTCATACCAGCCATACCGATATCATATTTACCTGATTGAACACCACCGATGATTGAACCGAATTCAACGTCTTTGATTTCGAGTTCTTGGCCGAGTTCAGCAGCGATAAGAGTAGCGATTTCAATGTCGATACCTACGTATTCATTGTTTTCTACATACTCATAGGGAGGGAAAGTAGCGTTTGTAGCCATAATCAACTTTCCGTCATCCTTTGCACCGCAACCTGCGAAGCAGAGAAGCATAGCCATAGCTAATACTAATGCTATAATTTTTTTCATTTAAAACACTCCTTAAAATAAAGTATTATAAGTATATAACAAATATGCGAAAATGTCAAGTCTTTTGCATATTTATGCAATATACAATTAAAGGATGCCGCATAAAAACGCGACATCCTTTTTTAAATTATGAATAATTAATCTTCAACTGCGCCTGCTTTTACTGCATCGAAATCTTCTTCAATTTCTTTAGAAGGTGCTTTTGTGAGCAAGGATACAATTACGATACAGATGCTTGAGAAGATAAACGCGGGGAGTAATTCGTAAATCGCAAACATACCGCCGAGTTCGCTGATAACAAGTTTCCAGAGGAATACCATACCTGCGCCGCCTATCATACCTGCGATAGCACCGGCACGATTGATACGTTTCCAGAAAAGAGAGAATATCATAAGCGGTCCGAACGTAGCACCAAATCCCGCCCATGCGAAAGATACGATATCAAAAATTACGCTGTCCGGATCGAGTGCAATTAAAACACCGATAAGAGCTAATACTAAAAGTGTGATACGTGAAACTAACATTACTTGTTTGTCTGTAGCTTTTTTGTTAATAATGCCTTGGAAAATATTCTTTGAAAGGGAAGAAGCGGCGATGAGTAGGTAAGAGTCAGATGAGCTAATTGTTGCTGCTAATATACCTGCCATAACAAAACCTGCGAGAATGGGAGGTAAGAAACTTTGGGAAAGAACAATAAATATATTTTCGGATGCTGATTTAGTTAAAAGCATATCTGCAGTATCAAGCTTACCGGTCATAAAGAGCTGACGGCCGATAATACCGATAAATACTGCAACAGCAAGAGAAATTACAACCCAAACCATAGCAATCTGACGAGAACGCTTTAATTCGCTTTCTTTGCGTATAGCCATAAAGCGTAATAGTACCTGAGGCATACCAAAGTAGCCAAGACCCCAAGCGAGACAAGAAGCTACCGAGAGAATACTATAACTACCGGCAGTGTCGAATTGTGCAACGCCATTGGTAACGATTTGAACGCCATTTGCATCAACGGTGGGAGTGGCAATTCCAAAGAATTCAAGGAAGCCCGGGATTTCACGTGCATTATCCACAATCGCACTAAAGCCTCCGGCTTTAACAAGACCGATAGCAACTATAACGGTGAGAGCCACAACCATAACTATTGCTTGCATAAAGTCGGATGCACTTTCGGCTAGGAATCCACCTAAAATAGTGTAGACCAAAACGAAAATTGCACCAATAACAAGCCACATCACATAATTTCCGCCGAAAAGGGCTGAGAAAAGCTTACCGCAGGTTACAAAACAGCTTGAAGCATAAACTGTGAAGAAAATAAGGATAAATACCGCGGCAAGAGTCATAATAATCTTTTTGTTTTCGCGGAAGCGGTTTGAGAAGAATTCGGGCAATGTAATAGAGTTGTTAGCTCGTATACTGTATCTTCTTAAACGCTTTGAAACAATAAGCCAGTTAAAATATGTACCAACTGCAAGACCAATAGCAGTCCAAGCAGCGTCAGCAAGGCCACACCAGTAAGCAACACCGGGAAGCCCCATTAAAAGCCAACCACTCATATCTGAGGCTTCGGCACTCATTGCTGTTACCCAAGGACCTAAGGAACGTCCACCTAAAAAGTAGTTTTCAGAGTCTTTATTGGCACGTTTAGCGTAAATAACGCCGATACCAATAACAATCGCCATATAAATAACCATGGCGATTAAAATTTGTAGAGTATTTCCGTCCATTTTTAATCTCCTTAAAAAATAATGTCCCTATTATATCACAAAAGTCAAAAAATAGCAAGATTTTATTGATTTAAAGTCAAAAAATGCTGTGCATAGTGATTTTGGTATCTTCCATAATCTGATGAAGAAGTATTCTGACAGTATCTGCGTATTCGTAAAAAAGTTCATTGTCTTTTGATTTTGCATATACATTAAGCAGTGAGATTGCTCTTTCGATATCGTCGATGCGGTCGTGATTAACAAATACCGAAAGTGTTTTTTCTTTTTTGTCCCAATATTCTTCCAGTTTATGTGCCTCGGTTTCGGCGGTTTTTTGTTCTTTGTATATTTCAACGGATGAATTGAGCATAGATTTTGCTGTTTCGCAACTCTTACTTATATAAAAATAACTTGATGCGTATGTCGCGATTACCAGAGCAAAAAGTAAGGCGGCAATTATTAGTCTTTTCATTATATATTATACCTTCTTAATAATACATATATTATCGTAGCGGTCGAGAGTCATCAGGAACACCTTGTCGCTCTCTGTGTGATTGGCATGTAGTTTTTTGTTTAGTTCATCGTTCGTTATATTAAGAGCGTCCAGTGAATCCTTCAAAATCTTGCCGTCGCTAATAACAGGCAAGGGGAGAGCGGTTTTGTCTTTTTTGAGTCCAATATCCTTGACCGTTGCGGGTTGGTCACCGCTTTTTAGCAGTACACTTAGATTTCCGTTTACTTCAAGAACGGCAAACGCCACGGTCGAAATATCAAAAACGTTTTGTATTCGCAGTTGCTCCACAAGGTCTAAAACGGTCATCCTAACGTTTCGCATAGCCTTTTGGTCGATTGCGCCGTTGTTTATAATAACAACCGAATTTCCGCTCATAAACTTTCTTATTTTTATGCTTTTGAGAGATAGTACTGACATCACAATTTCAAGCACGATAAGCATAAAAATAGCAACAACACCGCTCAAGATCGGTTGGTTGATATCTTGAAGCGGTATTGCCACAATTTCCGAAATCAGAAGGGTGATAACCAACTCGTTTGGTTGCATATCACCGATTTGACGTTTACCCATAACCCTGATAGCGAAGGTTACAAATACATATAATATAATAGTGCGAATAATTGTTGTTATCATTTTATCACCAAAATTATTATTGGCAAAAAATGTGTAAATATTAAATTTTGCCTCCTTCGTCAGGGGGAGCCTGGGTTTTTAAGTAAAATCGTATGTTTGTTAATAATATTAAAAAATAATCTCCACGATTTACATGGAGATTATAGTTTAAATATATTTAATTGTATCACTGTGATAAGTGGTAAATTCCACCTTTGGAAATTGAACTTTCAATAATTCCTTGAGTGGTTCTACAACCACGTCTTCGGTGTTGAAGTGACCTGCATCAAAAAGCGATACACCCAATGTTTCGGCGTCGACAAAGTGATTGTGCTTAACGTCGGCAGTAAGCAAAGCATCGCATTCGGCGTTGTTCACCTCGTTTACGTATCCGCCACCGCTACCCGAACAAACTAGAACCTTTTCAATCGGTTTTTTAGCGTCGGTGTATTTTACACAGCCACCAAGCTTTTCCTTCAAGGTTTGAGCCAAATCGTTAGCGCAAACAGGCTCGATTTGGCATTTCTTTAGGAAATAACCGTCGCCTGTCGCAAATGTTTCGATAGATTTTGGCGACAACACTTCGCAAAGAACGTCGTTAACACCGCCTTCGCCTATATCGAGATTTGTGTGCATCGATATAACCGAAATGCCGTTTTTGACTACTTCGTAAGCGATACTGCCTTTTAACAAGGTTTTGAGTGGGTCGAAAATAACGGGGTGGTGGGTGATTATAAGCTCGGCTCCGATTTCTAAAGCACGGTTTATAGCCGACATTGTGCAGTCGAGCGCGATTACGGCTTTTGACACTTCTTGCTCACAGTCGCCAATGAGCAATCCTACGTTGTCGAAACCAAGGGCAGTTTCGGTTGGGAATTTTTGGTTTAGAAAATCAAAAATTTGTTGTACGGTCATTTTTATCACTTCTTTGGAAAAGAATCCTTAAGCGCTACTGTACGGTTGAAAACGAGTTTTTCTTTGGTTGTATCTTTATCAACACAGAAGTAACCTTGGCGCATAAATTGGAAGGTGTCGCCTTCATTTACGTTCAAGAGAGACTTATCAATCTTACAGTCGCTAATTACGGTTAATGACTCGGGGTTAAGGTTGTCAGCGAAAGAAGATACCCCTTCTTCATCACTTGGGTTTGGTACGTTGAAGAGTCTTTCATAAAGACGAACTTCAGCGTCGGCGCAGTTGTTAGCATCAACCCAATGAAGAGTACCCTTAACCTTTCTGCCATCAGCGGTTTCACCGCCAAAGCTTTCGGGGTCGTAGGTTGCGTGAACAACTGTGATATTGCCTTCTTCGTCGGTTTCGTGAGAAGCGTATTTAATATAGTAAGCACCCTTTAAGCGAACTTCTTTTTGAGGGCACAAACGGAAGTATTTTCCGGGTGGGTCAAGCATAAAGTCATCTTGTTCAATGAAAATTTCTTTAGAGAAAGTAACTGTTGCTTTGCCAAGTTCGGGCTTATTTGGGTTGATATCATAAGCGATATCTTCGGTTTTTCCTTCGGGATAATTGTCGATTACAACCTTGAGGGGACGGAGAACCGCCATAGCTCTATCGGCATTTTCGTTGAGATAATCACGAACGCAAGACTCTAAAAGAGCGTAGTCGATAACGCTGTAAGCCTTTGAAACACCGATTTTGTCTACAAAGTTGCGAAC
>JAZORM010000029.1:0-12452 GCA_045656585.1 Acutalibacteraceae bacterium | reverse complement strand
CGCGTTTTCAATCGCCTCAATTAACTCATCGGTGAGAGCGCCTTGCTCCTCGATAGAAGCCTTGATTTTTTCTCTTGTTTCGTCCATATTGCGAAGATACATAAGTCTGTCATGTAGGTCGCGCAACACTTGGTCATCGAGTGAACCTGTCGCTTCTTTACGGTAACGTGCAATAAAAGGAATAGTGTTACCCGCGTCGATAAGTTCTACCGTATTTTCAACCTGAAACGGTTTTAAATTGAATTCTTCTTGTAATTTTTTCAAAATATCCATATAAACACCTCAATTAAAGATATTATACCATTTTTTTATACTTTTCTCAACAAAAATTACTATTGTTTTTTGAATAAAAATGATATATAATTGTCTTGAATTGAATTTATGGGAGATAGATTTATTTGAATATTATTGACACTATTATCTCGGCAATCGGAAATTCCTATTTGGTGGCAAACGTTGTATACGCGGCGATTGGTACGGTATTGACGTGGCTTACCTTTCATAAAACGATATATAGGATTTTAGGCTTCTTTTATACCAGAAGGTTTAAACCCGCCCAAAACAAACATAAATACGCTATAGTTATTGCAGCGCGTAATGAAGAAAAGGTTATAGGAAATTTGCTCGACAGTATAAAGCAACAGGATTACCCTCAAGAGTTGCTAACGGTTTTTGTTGTAGCGGATAATTGTACCGACAAAACTGCCCAAGTGGCTAGACAAAACGGCGCGATTTGTTATGAGCGTTTCGATAACGAACGAAAGACAAAAGGCTTTGCGCTTCAGTATTTGTTCGAGTGTATCGAAAAGGACTACGGTAGAAAATCTTTCGAGGGTTATTTCGTTTTTGATGCGGATAATCTTTTGAAAGAAGATTATATTTCTCGTATGAACGACTCGTTTGATGCAGGGGAGAAGATAATAACCTCATACCGTAATACTAAAAACTTTACTGAGAGTTGGATTGCTTCAACCTATGCTCTCCATTGGCTACGTTCAATCCGCCAAAATCACCGCGCACGGTCGGTTTTACGACTTGCTACCAACATACAAGGTACGGGATTTTTATTCTCGAACGAAATTGTTGAAAAGGGTTGGAAATATACTTCTCTTACTGAAGACCGCGCTTTGACAGCAGATGCCGTTGCTCAGGGTTATCGCATTTCTTATAACGATAAGGCGGAGTTTTATGATGAACAACCAATAAGTCTTAAGGTTGCGCTTCGCCAACGTCTTCGTTGGTCAAAAGGTCACCTTTTGGCTTTCCTGGAAACAGGCCCGTATTTATTTGTGAATGTATTTTTTGGCAAATTGTTTATTAAAACTCGGTTTACCGATAAAGCTCAAAAAGAAAAGCAACCTATAACACTCAAGCGTGTGGCTTTAGGATTTGTAGAGTCTATTCGCCACCGTTTCGCTTCATTTGATACTTTAATGCAGTTGACTCCTCTTTCGGTATTTAACGTTGCTCGTTGGTTGATTGTTCCTGTGTTTATGTATGCTTGTTATTGCTACGCTGGTGGTGTTGAGAGTATTACCTTCTTTGCGGGCGGAACTTATCTTGCGAAATTTTTGAGATTTTTATTCCCGTTTGATATAACCTTAAATTCTAGTACACAGGCGTTTTTTGTTGGCTTTTTTATGCAAGTATGGTTGAGACTTTTATATCGCGCAGGAAAGTATATTGAAAACACTTTGGGCGCTATATATCTCTTTATTATGGAGCATAAACGTATTGTTAAAATTCCGTGGTATAAAAAAGTTCTCTATACTTTAACTTGGCCGATATTTGATATTATAGGTCGATATACAACCTATGTAGCACTTTTTGTAAAGGTTACGTGGAAACCTATTCCTCACGAGAGCAAGATTACAATCGACGATATAAAGAAGAATAAAGAAAAGGTTACGAAATAAAAAAACACGCTTCCGAGGAAGCGTGTTTTGTTTTGCTTTTATTATTTTGCTTTTGCGGCTCTTTTTCTTTTCCAAATAACCCAAAGGGGACCTGAAATAAAGATAGAAGAAATTGAACCTGATACAAGACCGAATGCCATTGGAATAGCAAAGGTACGAAGTGTTGTAAGACCGAAGAATTCAGCAACGAAAACGATTGTAATAACAGCGGTAATGGTTGTAACGGTTGTTACGATGTTACGAATCATAACCTTGTTGATACTCATATTTACGAGATCGCCGATTTCTTTTTCGGGGAAGAGTTTACGGTTTTCACGAACACGGTCATAAATAACGATTGTATCGTTAAGTGAGTAACCGAGGATTGTGAGAATTACTGCGATGTAGTTAGAGTCGATTTGAAGTCTAAATACAACGCATATAACAAATGTGATAAGAATATCGAAAACGAGAGCGCAAAGAGCGGTGATTGCCGCTGTTACACCACCGATTTTTCTAAAACGGAAACCAACGTAGATTACAACGCCGATAGCGGTAATAATCATTGCTACAATACTTTTCAAGAAGAAAGCACCTGCGATTGTGGGGCTAACTGAGTTTGAACTGTAGAGTTCGATTTTGTTATCCTTGAACTCTTTTTGAAGAGCTGTGGTGAGTTTTTCTTGGGTTTGGGCGGGTAACGAATTTTTACCGATAAGAGCGATTTCAAAGGTTTGTGTATCGCCTGCGATTGAAGTACTCTTTGAAACGGTGAAGTTTTGGTCGATTGTTTCTTTAACTGTTTTTTCAATCTTAGAGTCTTCGATTTTATCGCTGTAAGAGTAAGCGATTTTTGTACCACCTGAGAAGTTGATGTCGAGTTCAACACCAAAAATTCCTGCACAAACTGCGCCTATTACAAAAATTGCAAGATAGATAATAAGCACAGGCTTAAAGGTCTTGTTGTAATTAATGTTAAATTCACGCATTTTTGTTACCTCCGTAAAGCCAGGGTTTTCTCAAGAATTTGTATTGAGAAATGCTCTTGAGCATTGTCTTAGAGGCCCAAATACCCATGATAAGATTGAAGATTGTACCAATCAAAAGTGTGTAACCGAATGAATAGATAGAACCTGTGATTTGTGTTCCGAAGAGGGACATCAAAGGTGAGAAGATTTTAGCTAAGAAGCTGTCGGGAGTACCGAAAGCGCCCATAAGAACGACAGATACGATTACGATGGTAACGTTACCGTCGATAATAGCGTTAAGTGAGTTCTTATAACCTGAATCGATTGCACCGTCGATGGTTTTGCCTTTTTGGAATTCGTCACGGATACGTTCAGCAGCGATTACGTTACAGTCAACGCCCACACCGATTGAGAGGATGATACCTGCGATACCGGGGATTGTGAGAGTGAAACTGTTAGCATCGGGGAAGTAACCTGAGATACAAGCGATAGAACCTGCAAGTTGACCCAAAAGTGCGATTGAAGCGATAACGCCGTTGAGACGGTAGCGGAGAATCATAAGTAAGCAGATGAGACCAAATGCAATAGAACCCGCGATAAGCATAACGTTCAAAGCATCAGAACCGAGAGAAGCTGAGATGATTTGAAGTTTGCTGTCGTCTACTGTGAGAGCGAAGGGGAGTGAACCTGCGTTGATTTTGTCGGCAAGGTCTTTTGCCATTTCGGCATTTTCCATACCTGTTATGTAGCAAGTACCACCTGTTATAGCTTCGTTAACTGTTGGCGCTGAAAGTTGAGTGGTATCCATCCAAATTGAGATTGAACTACCAACCAATCTTGAAGTTGCATCAGCGAATTTTTTAGTACCCGAACTGTTGAATTCGAGGTTTACGATATATTCGCCTGTTTCTTCCAAGATACCTGCACTTGCATTCTTAACGTCGGTACCGCTCAAGATTTGTTTTTCTTGAGTTGTGCCTTCATAGAAGGTAAGCATTGCAGTTTCGCCAAGTTCTTGTACTGCTGCAGCAGCGTCGAAGTTGCTTTCATCGGCAGCCCAAGGGAAACGAACGATTATCTGATGGTTGTTGTTGTCTGCGAAAACTTCATAGTCGGTAATGTTGTTGTTTACGAGACGAGTTTCGATAATAGACTTTGCGGCGTCCATATCTTCTTTTGTGATTTCGACACCTTCTTTGTCGGGTGAGAACACAGCCTCAACACCGCCCTTGATGTCGATGCCCCAACGAATTTCGTTAGCGCCTTTTAAATAAACCTTTTTGGTATCGCCGTAGTAATCGCTGATTCCAAAGAAAGCGGTAGCCGCTAATGCTAGAATCAAAGCAAAAACAACGAAAAATACCGGTTTGCCCATTCTTTTTGACTTCATGGCAAATCCTCCATTTTCAAATTATTTCTATTATACAAAATTTCTTTTGAAATGTCAATTATATTAGTCTTCTTCGGTTTCTAAAAGTTTTTCTAAAGCGGCATATTTAACCGCAACGCAAAGAACTTGTGAAGCTTTTTCGATTTCAGGTACTGACGGGAAAGATGGAGCGATACGAAGATTGCTGTCTTTAGGGTCGATACCGTAAGGGTAGGTAGCACCTGCGGGAGTGAGGGTCATACCTGCATTTGCGCAAAGTTCTTCAACGCGTTTTGCACAGCCTTCGAGAACGTTAAGGCTTATGAAGTAACCGCCGTTTGGCTTTGTCCAATTAGCAATTCCGAGTCCTGCGAGTTTCTTTTCAAATGCAGAAAGAACACAGTCGAATTTTGGACGGAGTAGGTATCCGAGTTTCTTCATATGCTTTTCAACGTCTTTAACGTCGCGGAACATTCTTGCATGGCGAAGTTGGTTTAACTTGTCTGGACCGATTGTTTGGTATTGCATACGGCTCTTAAGAATTGCCACGTTGTTGGGACTTGCGGCTTCAGCTGCAACACCGGCACCGGGGAATGTGATTTTAGATGAAGATGTGAAGATGATTGGTAAATCAGGGTTGCCTTGTTTTACACATTCGTCGTAGAGATTGAGTAATTCATCGTGGGTGTCGTAAATATGGTGAACAACGTAAGCGTTATCCCAAAAGATTCTAAAGTCTTTAGCGGCGGGTTTTAGAGCGGCCATTCTTTTTACAACTTCATCAGAATAGGTGATACCTTCAGGGTTGGAGTATTTTGGAACACACCAAATACCCTTAACGCTTTCATCCTTAACCCATTCTTCAACTTGGTCCATATTAGGTCCTTCGCTGTTCGATTCAATCGGGATGAGTTCGAATCCAAAATATTCGGTTATTGCAAAGTGACGGTCATATCCGGGAACGGGACACAAGAACTTACGGTTTTTGCATTCGTACCAAGGTTCAGCACCCATACCGTGTGTCATAGCTTGAGCCACGGTGTCAAACATCATATTAAGAGATGAGTTACCGCCAACAATAATTTGTTCGGGCTTGAGTTCCAAAATTTGCGCGAAAAGGTTTTTCATTTCGGTAAGACCATCGAGACCGCCATAGTTACGACAGTCGATACCGCTTATATTTTTAAATCCTGTGTCGTTTCCGACAAGGTCAAACATCTTTTCACTTAAATCCATATTATCAAAGCTTGGTTTACCGCGTGACATATCAAGAGATAAATGTAAAGCACGAAGGGTTTCGTATTCTTTGCGAACGGCTTCAAACTCCTTTAATAATTCACTATTTTCCATTTTTAAGTAATTAGACATATATAGTTCCTCCTTAACTAATATATGATACTACATTTAGTGAAATTTTTCAAGTATTTTATATCAATATATTTTATAAATATATTAGCTGCCAATGGTGTATATTTTGACAATAAAAAAGGACGTGCTAGTCACGTCCTTTTTTAGTATCTTTTGTCTTATTCCACGCAAACAGTTCCGTCTGCTTCGACTGTTATTGTCATATCTTCTTTTACGTATTCTAAGAATTCATCACCTAAGCAGTCAATTACAGGCATACTAACACCGTCTACCCAAACATCAGCCAAAACTGCACCTGCTGCGGCAAGTGAGTCGATATGGTTTGAAAATAGCATACAAGCGGGATATGTCTTCAAAGCACAAGCGCAATAAAGAACCAATCCTCCTGTGGTAGAACCTATGGTTTGTGGCAAGCAAAGAGCCTTACCTGCCAAAGCCTTGCCGTAGATATCTGCGTTGTTTTGGTCACCGCATTTTACTGCTTTATCACCGAATTGTAGAGCCATTTGCATTGAAGCGAGGGTGTTAAAGCCTTCTTTTGTCACAACGGCTTTTGCGGTCACTGTTCCGGGAGTTACAACTCTTCCTTTGAATTTTTTCATTTTATTTACCTCCCTTTGTGATTGCGAGTAGAATTTCATCATCGGTATAATAACGTGCGCTTGTATAGGTGCGAAGCTTGTTGGAAGAGGTGATTACAGGCACCTTTTTACAAAGCGGATTGTTCATATACATAAGAGGACAAATATAAGAAGTAATCACGCCTGTAGCCTTTAGTCTAGCGGCATATTCGGTTTTGTTGAATTCTTCCAAAACCTTTGGTGCGGCGGTGAATACGGTTGGAATTACAACCTTTTTGTTTCCGTATTCTTTGAGAGCAGACTCAACCTTGTCGGTCCAATCCTTGAGTTGTTGCAAACTCATATGTGGGCAACCCATAAAACAAAGTTTCGGCTTTGCGTCAGGATTTTTCCATACAACAGGGTAGTTTGCTTTTACTCTTTCGAGTTCTTTGTCGTCGATAATATATTCCTTAGCATCTGCTGTTATGAGAGCCTTGCCTTGTTCTTTGGCTTCGGGAGTGAGGTTTTCAATATGGTAAAGACCTACAGCACCGTTAGATGCGGTTGCCGCGCCAAAATCTTTTAAGTAGGTACAAGCCGAATCGTCGAGTTCGGTTCCAATCCATTTATCAAGACCTACAACGTAAGGCACGTCTTCCATAACCTTCATACCGATAGCAGAGCCTAAAAGTTGAGCCTCAGGTTTTTTGGTGGTTTCAATCTTTACAACCCAAGTTGCTTTTCTTCCTTCATCGGTCAAAAGACCAAAGTAGGGAACGTATCCAACGATTGAGCCCATTATGTCGATAATACCTGAGTTACGGTTACAACGAGCACCTAAAACCGAGTTTGCATATACAACTGCGCTTGATTCAGCCCAACTGAGCACGTCGTCTTTTTTAGGTTTGTTTCCAACCTCGTCCATATAGCAAGTACAGGTGAAAGCGTGTTTGTCCATAAGACCTAACTTTTCAAGCTGAGTCTCATAGAAAGATTGCTTTGTGTACATAAGCTTGTTGAAAACGAGATTTTGCAAAAAGTTTGCAGGAACGTTTTTATCAATAGGACGTGGGTCTACCGAGAAGGTTTGTGAAGAGGTAACACCCGCGTCGAGTAATTGTTGCATAAGGTCGTAAACAGGAGCCATAACCTTTAAGCCAAAAGAGGTTACAAGGTGGTTACTCTTTGAGGTTATAGGCACTAATTTTTCAGCTTCAAAAGCATCACCGTACATAACCATTGTTTTCATAACCTTGGCCATAGTTTCGCCTTTAGCACCGTCTAATATTGCTTGTTGTTCGGTGGTAAGTTTCAATTTTTTCAATCCCTTCATTAGTTTGGTTGTGAAATTATAATTTCATAGCGACGTCCCAAGCGCCCCAAATTACCGTGCGCAAGTTGCCAACCTTGGCGGCATCGCCAATAATATGTACTTTTCCGCCTTTTTTAGCGATTGGTGCAGGGTTGTAGCCGATGGACATAATAACGTTGTCACATTCGATATCAAATGTTTTACCATCTTTGTCCTTGACTGCAACAGCGCCGTTTTTGATTTCCAAAACAGCAGTTTCAAGATGTACGGGAACCTTATTTGTTTCAAAGAAATCACGGAGATAACTTGTGTTTGCAAGGCATACACCTTTGGTTGTGATAAGGTCATCCTGCATTTCAACAATGGTAGGCTTCTTGCCTTGTAAATAGAGTTCGTAAGCGATTTCACAACCTGTAAGACCGCCGCCGATAACTACAACCTTCTCGCCAACCTGTTCTTTATTTAAAAGGAAGTCAACTGCTTCGATTGCGGTTTCGTAGCCCTTTAGAGGAACGACTTTAGCCTTAGCACCTGTTGCTACTATAATTTCATCGGCGTCAAGCGATTTAACGTCGGTGATTTCAGTGTTCATTTTAACTTCGATTGGAAGCTTTGCAACTTCACGCTTATACCAGGCGATAAGGTCGCGGTCTTTTTCTTTAAATGATGGAGCCGCTGCAGCAATAAATACGCCGCCGAGTTCTCCGCTCTTTTCGTAAAGGGTTACTTTGTGGCCACGTTTAGCACAAACGATAGCCGCTTCCATACCGCCTATACCACCGCCGATAACAGCGATATTTTTACACTTTTTAGCGGGTTTTATTGTGTATTTTTTAGATTGCATTGTGGGCGGAGTTAAAGCGCAACGTGCAAGACCCATTGTGTCGGTAAGGTCTTGTGTGTTGGCGTGTCCATTTGAAGAAGAGAAGTTGAAGCAACCTGCGTGACAGCAAATACAGGGCTTGATATCTTCTAGGCGGTCTTCAATAAGTTTTGTAATCCACTCGCTGTCCACAAGGAATTGACGAGCAACACCAACGCCGTCGATTTTGCCGTTTTTAACAGCTTCGGCGCCTGTTTCCATATCCATTCTACCTGCACAAACAACAGGGATATCAACAAAATTCTTTATGTGAGCAACGTCTTCAAGGTTGCAGTTTTGGGGCATATACATTGGTGGATGTGCCCAATACCAAGAGTCGTAGGTACCATTGTCGGCGTTGAGCATATCGTAACCTGCATCTTGGAGATATTTAGCCGCTTTTTCGGATTCAGCCATAGCTCTGCCAACTTCTTGGTAATCTTCACCCGGCATAGCACCCTTGCAGAAGCCTTTCATTTTTGACTCTACCGAATAACGAAGTGAAACAGGATAATCTTCACCGCAAGATTCTTTAATTGCCTTAACAACTTCAGCCGCAAAACGATAGCGGTTTTCAAAACTTCCGCCGTATTCGTCGGTACGTTTGTTGAAAAATTCAATAGCGAATTGGTCCAAAAGATAACCCTCGTGTACGGCGTGAACTTCAACACCGTCAACCCCTGCATCACGGCAAAGCTTTGCAGTTTTTGCAAATGCTTCAATAATTTCGTGAATTTGATGTTTGGTCATTTCGGGACAGATAATATCGTGCGCCCAACGAGCCGGTTGGGGAGAGGGACATGCTAATTCGTGCGAGGTATCGATAATTGGTTTTACAATAGCACGAGTGATTTTGTTTTTATGTAAAGGTGCTACAAGCTCGGTTATAGCCCAACTTCTACCCATACCTGCGGTAAGTTGGATAAAAAGCTTTGCGCCTGTTTTATGAATTTCATCCATAAATTCTTTAAGGTCTTCAAACATTTTTGGGTTTTGCCAAAGCCATTTGCCCCAAAAAGTGTCGCGCAACGGAGCGATACCTGGAATAATAAGACCAACGTTATTGTTGGCGCGTTCTAAAAAGAGTTTAGCCGCTTCCTTGTCGAAATGACAGCCGCCGAGTTCAAACCAACCGAAAAGCGAGGTGCCACCCATAGGACACATAACGATACGGTTTTTAATCTCAACGTTGCCAATTTTCCAAGGAGTGAAAAGAGATTCATATTTAGGATTCATAAATAGCACTTCCTTTGTTGTTTTTGACCCTTTTATTATAATGTAATTAAAGATTTCAGTCAAGAGAATTTGAAATAGCGGTTTCTACCGTGACAATTTACCTATCTACTACGGGTGGAATACCGTTCTGTTTTTGTTTTGGGGACTTGAAAATCAAAATAGGTGTGTGATATAATGGGAAAATAATCGATGCTTTGTTTTGAATAATTTATAGTAAATTTTGGGTGATTTTATGAAGGTTTTATCAATAGGAAACAGTTTCTCTCAGGATGCACATAATATGCTTCATACCTTGGCAAAGGCTAATGGTATAGACATTGAAACGGTCAATCTTTATATTGGTGGTTGCAAACTTGTGACCCATTGGGAAAACGTTGAAAACGATGCCGCCTTGTACGATTTGGAGTGTAACGGTGGCGAGGGTGAAAGAAAAATAAGTATTAAGGAAGCGTTGGGTCTTGAAGATTGGGATGTTATAACCTTGCAACAAGCGAGTGCGCAAAGTCAAACCTTTTCGACCTATACACCCTATCTCGAAAAATTGGCAGAGTACGTTAGAACCAATTGCCCAAAGGCGAAAATTTGGTTTCATCAAACTTGGGCTTATGAAAATGATTATTTTAAAGATAACCCTAGAGAAAATAACTCGAAGCAAAAGGAAATGTATCAAAATATTTTGAAGGCTTCGAAACAAGCGAGCGAGGCAATCTTAGCTCCGCTCATAAGAGCAGGTGTTGCGATTCAAGCGGTTCGTGATAATGTGGCTGAATTTAGTTATAAGGACGGCGGAATGTCGCTCAATCGCGACGGTTTTCACCTAAGCCGTGATTACGGAAGATTTATAGCGGCGTATGCTTGGGTGTATGAACTCACAGGCATTTGGTGTGAAAATGTTCCCTTTGAAAATTTTGATAGAGACTTAGTGGAAAAGATAACAAAAGCAATAAAGGATGCCTTGAAGTAAGGCATCCTTTTTAGCATATTTTCAGTTGTTTAAAATCGTTGTTTTGTGATTGGTCTTTTTTGATTCTAACTCTATATTCTATGTATTTATCGTTCTCGGTTTTGCTGATTTTTGCGGGAACACCCGCGCTTTGAAGAGTGAGTACCAATTTTGAGAGACTATTGAAAAAAATTCTAATATCTCCAATACTATGTTTTCTGATAGGCTTTTCGGCAACCTCGATTTTGGGGCTTTTTTTGGAATCTCTATCTATAATATTGCTGATATACTGTTCACTTTCGGTTGGCAAAAGTGAGTTTTCTATTATATGGTCGAGGGCTGTTTGGCGCTCGGGAATAGATAGTTTCAAAAGTGCTTTTGCGTGGTCCTCGGTGAGATTTGAGGCGGTGATTTTTTGCCTTATATCTTCCGATAAATTAAGAAGTTTTAGTTTTTGTTCTACAGAGGATTTTTCAAACCCAAGGTTCATCGCAACCTGTGATAGCGGTAAACCATAGAGGTTTATTAAACATTCTATTGCATTTAGTTCTTCAAATATGTTGAGATTTTTTCTTTGTAGATTTTCGGCTAGAGAGAATAGAATTGAACTTTGCTCATCGGCTGAATAAATAATACAAGGGATACGGCGAATACCTGCGATTTTCGCGGCGCGAAGCCTTCGGTTACCTGCAAGTATTTCGTATTTTTTGTTTTCGGTTTTTTTAACTGCCAATGGTGCTATAATTCCGTTTATTTTTATACTTTCGGCCAAAACGCCAAGCTCGGTTTGATTAAAGTTTTTTCGAAGTGTGTTTTGGCTTTCAATTAAGTTTTCAGGTTTTAACATTAAGAGTTTCTTTTCAAAGATATTTTGCATATAATCCCTCCTTATATAATTGTAATTAAAAGTAAAAAAAGTACAAGAATTTTCGGTCGGGGATATTCGCTAATTAGCAACAAAAAACAGCCCTTTTATAAGGGCTGTTTTGATATTTTTCCGCTGTTTCTGGGGTATTTTGGCGGTGTTTGCGATATTTTTTTGAAAGAAACGAAGGCTCTTTGTTCTTCTCCTGTCAAGGTTTCACATATAATAGTGGGTTTTTCTACGCCGAGCTGTTTTATAGCGTTTTGGCAAAGAGCAATTTCTTCGCTCGCTGAGGGCCCTTTCATTGAAACGAACTGACCGCCCACTTTTACGAAAGGTGTGCAGTATTCGAGGAGGACCGGCATAGCCGCCACGGCACGAGCGCAAGAAATATCAAATTTTTCGCGTAAGCTTTTATTTTGTCCGCCTTCTTCGGCGCGTGAGTGAATTGCAGTTATTCCTTTAAGCCCTAGTTGTGATATAACCTCGTTTAAAAAGGTAATGCGCTTGTTGAGGCTGTCAAGCAAGGTGACTTCCAAATCATCACGAACGATTTTAAGAACAAGACCGGGGAAACCTGCACCCGTTCCAACATCGATAACCTTCGCGTTTTGGGGTACTTCAACATTTTTGAAAAATAAAATGCAATCGTAGAAATGTTTATAAAGTACACCGTCAGGGTCGGTTATGGCGGTGAGGTTCATTTTCTCGTTCCACTCAACCAAAAGGTTGCCGTAGAGGTTTAGTTTTTGCTCAATGTCGGGGGTGATTTCCACGCCGAACTCCTGGCACAAGGGGGCAATTTTTTTAATATTAAAATCAATCATTTAATTTTGCTTCCAATCTATATATAGGTTGACCAAGCCCTACAAAACGGCTTTCATACTCGGTCATAATGTTGCCTTCAAAATCATTCGCGTGTAGATCGAGTGATACGTTGTATATACCAAAACCGCTTTGCGAAAATTCGGAAATTGAAAATTCGAAAAAGTGCATATTGTCGGTTTTTTGGTGTATTTCAGCACCGTGGCTCAAAAGATTTTTGTAAATGTTTAAAAACTTGCGGTGGGT
>JAZORM010000028.1:0-4088 GCA_045656585.1 Acutalibacteraceae bacterium | reverse complement strand
AAGCTTGTTTGGAATAAGGTCGTATTTCTCACTTTGGATGTAGGGGAATATGATAAAATCAAAGATATCGCTCAAAAAATGAATATATCCTCTAATCTAATCTCATCGGGTATGTTTACGGGCAAGGTTAGACACAGCTTTTTAGAAATGGTTCCAAAAGGTGTTTCTAAAGCTACTGCAATAAAAAAACTTAGCGAGATTTTAAATATCGATAATGGCAAATTTTTCGCTATTGGAGATTTTTACAATGACGTACCAATGCTTGAAAGTGCTGATATTTCGGCGGCAACGGGCGGTGCGCCTGATGATATAAAACAAATTGTAGATTACGTATGCTGTCCTTGTGAAGAAGGTTCAGTTGCTGAATTTATTGATTATTTAACTCAAATATATAAAAAATAATTGGGAGGAAGTTAAACATGGAAGCTTCAAAAATTCTTGAACTTCAAAAAACGGCTTGTAAAGTTCGTATGGGCATCATCGAGGGTGTTCATGCTGCTAAAGCTGGTCATCCGGGTGGTTCACTTTCAAGTGCAGATATTTTAACTTATTTGTATTTTGATAAAATGAACGTTGACCCCAAAAATCCTAAAATGCCTGAAAGAGACCGTTTCGTATTGTCAAAAGGCCATGCGGCACCTCTTTTATATTCTGTATTGGCACATAGAGGATTCTTTGACGTTGAGTTGCTTAAATCACTTCGTCAAATCGGTAGTATCTTGCAAGGTCATCCTGATATGAAATATATCCCCGGTGTTGATATGTCTTCAGGTTCGCTCGGTCAAGGTATATCTTGCGCTGTTGGTATGGCTTTGTCAGCTAAGCATTTTGGCGACAATTACCACGTTTATTCAATTCTAGGTGACGGTGAAATTGAAGAAGGTCAAGTTTGGGAAGCTGCTATGTTTGCTGCAAATAAAGGACTTTCAAATCTTACAATTTTTGTTGACTATAACAATCTTCAAATTGATGGTTCAATCGAAGAAGTTAACTCACCATATCCTATTGATAAGAAGTTTGAAGCTTTTAATTGGCACGTTATCACCATCGACGGTCATGATTTCGAACAAATCGAAAAAGCAGTCTTAGAAGCTGAAAAGATTGATAAACCTGTTTGTATCGTTGCAAAAACAACAAAGGGTAAGGGCGTTTCGTTTATGGAAAATTCTTGCGCTTGGCACGGTACAGCCCCCAATGATGAACAATACGAAATTGCAATGAGCGACCTTAGAGAAACTCTTGCTAAATTAGGATAAAGGAGTGCTTAGAAATGTCAGAAGTAAAAACAGTTGCAACTCGTGCTGCTTATGGTCAAGCACTCGTTGATTTAGGTAAAAAACGCGATGATTTTGTTGTTTTGGATGCTGACCTTGCTGCAGCTACCCAAACAGGCAAATTCAAAAAAGAATTCCCTGAAAGATTTTACGATTGCGGTATTGCTGAACAAAATATGATGAGTATTGCCGCAGGTATCGCCGCTACAGGCAAGAAGGTTGTTTGTAGTTCTTTCGCAATGTTTGCCGCAGGTAGAGCATTCGAACAGGTTAGAAACTCAATCGGTTATCCTCATTTGAACGTTGTTATCGGTGCTACACACGCTGGTATCTCTGTTGGTGAAGACGGTGCAACCCACCAATGCAACGAAGATATCGCTCTTATGCGTACAATCCCCGGTATGACAATTATCAACCCTGCCGATGCTACCGAAGCTGAACTAGCTGTTGCGGCGGCTCTTGACCATGATGGTCCTGTATACCTTCGTTTTGGTCGTCTTGCTGTTCCGGTTGTGTTCGGCGATGATTATAAATTCGAAATTGGTAAAGGTGTAGAACTTAAAGAAGGAAACGACGTAACAATTGTTGCCACAGGTCTTATGGTAAACGAAGCTCTTATCGCTCACGAAATGCTCAAAGAAGAGGGTATAAACGCTCGTGTTATCAATATCGCTACAATTAAACCTTTGGATAAAGAAATTATTCTTAAAGCTGCAAAGGAAACAGGCGCTATTGTTACCGCTGAAGAACACTCGGTAATCGGTGGTCTTGGTAGTGCTGTTGCTGAATTTTTGGCAGAAGAATATCCCGTGCCTGTATTGAAACTCGGTGTTAACGACGTTTTCGGTCACTCAGGTCCTGCTGTAAAACTTCTTGATGAATTTGGTCTTAGAGCTGTAAACATTAAAGAAAAAGTTTTAAAGGCAATCAATATGAAATAATAAAAACCGCCCAAAAGGGCGGTTTTTACTGCTTTTTAATATTTCTCGTATATTCACTAGGGGTTATTCCGTATTGTTTTTTGAAGTTTCGATTAAAGCTTCGAATAGATGTGTAGCCACTTTCAAGCGCACAATTTGTTATACTTTCTTTAGTGTTTTCAAATAGATAACAAACATTTGATAAACGATAGAAATTCACGTAACTGTTAAATGAAACACCGACTGTATCTTTAAAGTGGCGCGAAACGTAGGTGTAATCGTAACCGATTTTTTCTGAAATTGTTTTAAGATTGCAATCTTGTTTATAATTTTCTTCAACGTATTGAAAAATTTTTATTAAGAAATTGGTTTGTTCTTTTTGTTTTGAATATGTTCTTCCTTGATTGAAGTGGTCACAAAGCAAATAGAGAAAACCTTTTTTTGCTAATGTCGAAGAATTTTTGTCTATGTTTTGTAATATGTTTAGTAAATTTTCGGGCATATCAAAAACAAAATTATCAGGCAGCAGGTTTGAGGTTTTTGAATTGAAAGCCGATACTAAAAGCGGTGAAAAAATACAAATAATAAATTCGCATTCATTAGGCAACATTGAATGAATAATATTGGGGAAGATGAGAAGTCCTTTGCCTTCTTTCAAAGAAAGGGTTTGGTTGTCTATGTTCATATTCAATACGCCTTTTGTTACAACTATCATTTCGAAACATTCTTGAATATGGGAAGGGAATTCAATGTTTTTTCCGTTTGTTTTCATAAAATAGTCGCTTGTTGCTCGATGGACAAATTCATAAAACACGATATCATCTCAAATCACAATTTTTGTCTATATATTATATATAATTTTGAGATAAAAGTCAATGTATCTATATATTTTGTCTTGTAAAATTCAAAGGTTATAATACAAATTTTCGGTCTTTGTGTTACTGATTTAAAAAAAATTAAAAAAACTTAAAAAAAGACTTGATTTTTTTAAAGTTATGTGATATTATACTATGGCGGTCAAAAATAACCGCATTTGCGCTGATAGCTCAGCTGGATAGAGCGTCTGGCTACGGACCAGAAGGTCGGGAGTTCGAATCTTCTTCAGCGCGCCAAATAAAAAGCACACTCACGCAGTGTGCTTTTTATTTTTTTTTATATAAATAGAAGATTCGAACTCTGAGAGGGTGAGCCGCGTTAAAAAAACAATTTTCGTATTGTTTTTAGCGGCGAAGTGTGTAGACGGGTACCGAACGCAGAGCGTTGGGTCGTCGAGCACGGTATACGCGAAGCGGATACATCTTCTTCAGCGCGCCAAAAAACCACACTTTCGAGTGTGGTTTTTCTTTTTATATAAAAGAAGATTCGAACTCTGAGAGGGTGAGCCGCGTTAAGAAAACAATTTTCGTATTGTTTTTAGCGGCGAAGTGTGAAGACGGGTACCGAACGCAAAGCGTTGGGTCGTCAAGCACGGCATACGCGAAGCGGATGCATCTTCTTCAGCGCGCCAAATAAATGACTTCGCTTTTTAGCGAGGTCTTTATTTTTTATATAAAAGTTTTGAATGTCTAAAATTACATAATTTTTAAATATAATTTAATGGTGATACTATGAAAATTATTGATTTACACTGTGATACGATTTATAAATTTTTTGAGGATAAAAATTATTCTTTCAATGAAAATAACGGTCATATAAGCAAAAATGCATTAATTAAAGGTGATTATATGGCACAATGCTTTGCTATATATACTCCACCCGAAATTAAAGAAGAAAACGCATTTGATTTTTTTAAACTTCAGTTTGAAAATTATTTTAAAATTGTTGATAAAAGCGAAGCTTTCGTGTTTGATAGTGAAATTAAAGCAATTTTAACTGTTGAAAATGCTGAATTACT
>JAZORM010000027.1:0-19070 GCA_045656585.1 Acutalibacteraceae bacterium | reverse complement strand
TGCGCCGTATTTTGCGCGAAGTCGCTCGGCATTATCAGGGTCAATCTCCATAACGGCGGTAACCTCGGCAAATTCGCAATCCATCATACCGGGAAGGGTTCTTCTGTCGGCAATGCCACCCGCACCGAGTATTCCCCATTTAACCTTTTTCATAATAACTTCTCCTTAACAGTAGTTGTTAAGGCTTATTTTAACACTTTAAAGCAGTTTTTGTCAATGATACCAAAAAATTTATTGGTATCATAATTTCGGTTGTGATTTACTTTATAGGAAGCGGTCTTGCAGGCTGTGCAGAATTTATATTTTAATCGGGACAATGAGGGCATCGTCACCTACACATTAACATACAAAACCGTTCCTGTGTGTTATGCACGGCACTTTTTATTTGAAATTTTCAGGTCGGAAATTTCGGAGATTGAGATTTCGGTTTTGTCGGTGAGTATAAGCGAATTTTCGATTTGGTCGATTAGTCTAACGTTTCCAACGAGGGTCACGTATTTTCCGCCTGATTTTTTACTGTCGGGTACAAAGTAGGTCACGGTGACTTCGGGGCGGTCGGCGATATGCTCTTTTATGAAATTCAATTTTTGGTTTAAAATTTCTGTCATTTTGTCGTCGAGCTCAAGTTTTTGGTCGGTTAGTCGTTTGGCTTCGGCGATTGAGGCTTCGTAGCCTGTCAGCGCCGCAAAAGGTGCGAACTGGGCGGCGCGGTTGAGCGTTGACATTCGTTTTCGGGTTTTGCTTGTGTGGTGAGGGCGGTCGATTATATCCTTATAGTCCGACACGGCGCTACTCCTTTCTATGCTTTATGTCCACCAATTTGGCGGTTTCTCTCCATTGCGGTAGAATTTTCTTGCAAATTCATACCTTTGAAAATTGCGTTTTTCCCATATTTGTTTTTTATGGAAATGATGGCTTGTTGCATTCGTTTTTCACGTTCCAAAACTGCTTTATCGTGAGCGCGAAGTTTCAAAAGCAGGTCGTAATCGGTGAATAAATCGAGTTGCTCGGGGTGGTTGCTTTCTTCAAGCGCAGTCTCATCTAAAACATGGTTTGTCGTGATATTTAACCGCCTTATTAGAAGATTTGGGTTGGTTATGCGGTCAAAAAGTTCTAAAACCGCGGTTGTGATTTTCTTGGCGGAAGACGTTGGTGATTTTAGATTTATTGTTCCGTGGGCGTGTTTCGGCATTTTTCTTCCGTAGTGGTCGGAGATGATTTCTCCCTTATAATTTTTGGCGATTTCGGGGTTTGTAAGGTTCTCAATATCGTAGCCGATATGCAGTACGATTTGGTCGGTGACAAGTTTTTTGGCTACTAAGTCGAGCGCGTGGGCGTCCGCCATTTCGTGCACGATAAGTCGGGCTTGTTGATTTGTATATGCGCTGTGTAAAACCTGACCGACGGTCAAACAGTTGCTGCTTGGTTTATACGCCTTGACGTCCTCAATCGTGCAAGGCTCCCAACCCCACGCGTGATCGATAAGCAGTTCGGCGTTGACTCCGAAAAGCTTGTAAAGTAGGGCTTCGTTGTTTAAGGAACACCGCGCAACATCGCCCATTGTGTACAGTCCGCACGATTCCAAGCGTCTTGAAATTCCGTGACCGACTCGCCAAAAATCAGTGAGCGGCCGGTGGGACCAAAGTTTTTCACGGTAGGACATTTCTGAAAGTTCGGCAATTCGAACCCCGTCTTTGTCGGCGGGGATATGTTTTGCGACAATATCCATCGCAATTTTGCAAAGATACAGGTTGGTGCCAATACCTGCGGTGGCGGTAATTCCAGTTGTTTTGAGAACATCGGAAATTATGGTTTTTGCGAACTCGTGGGCGGTCATTTTTCTGATTTTAAGGTAGTGGGTGACGTCGATAAAAACCTCGTCGATTGAATAAACGTGGATATCCTCGGGTGCAACGTATTTTAAATAAATTTCGTAAATTCGGGTGCTATATTCCATATAAAGCGCCATCCTAGGTGGCGCGGTGATATAGTCGATAGCGAGTGACGGGTTGTTTTTGAGAGCGTTGTTGTCGAACGAAGAACCTGAAAATTCGCGATTTGGAGCTTTGATTCTTCTAAGCGCGTTGGCTGAATTTATTTGAGCGATAGCCTCGAAGAGTCGCGCTCTACCCGAAAGACCGTAGCTTTTGAGAGAGGGCGAAACCGCAAGGCAAATGGTCTTTTCGGTACGGCTTTTATCAGCTACTAAGAGGTTGGTGGTAAGGGGGTCTAGTCCTCGCTCGACACACTCGACCGAAGCGTAAAACGACTTCAAATCAATAGCGATATAACTGCGTTGTGGCACCATTTTTCACCCCTTTACCGAACATTTGTTCTTATTGTAACACAAAGAATTGAAAAAACCAAGTCTTTTGTCAAAAAAATTATTGGCAAATGAGTTAAATATTGCTACTAAGATGATAGTGGTGTATAATAAAGTTATAAATTAAGAAGGTGAAATTATGTTGAAATTTATTTGTTACCCAAAATGTACAACCTGTCAAAAGGCTAAGAAATGGTTGGATGACAACAAGATTGAATATGAACTCAGGGATATTAAACTCGATAATCCAAAATTCGATGAGTTAAGCGAGTGGTACCAAAAAAGCGGATTGCCGATAAAGAAGTTTTTCAATACGAGCGGTCTTTTATATAAGTCGCTAGACCTTAAAAACAAACTCTCTCAAATGAGTGAAGATGAAATGCTGAAGCTTCTTGCGACCGACGGTATGCTTGTTAAAAGACCGTTGGTTATAGGGGACGATTTTGTTGTTTTGGGATTTAAAGAGACGGAGTGGGAAAATACTGTAAAATAATGAAAGACGGCAAGGAATTTCCTTGCCGTCTTTTGATATTCTACATAATTTTTTTGATTTGTGGGAGTTTAAAGAGAACTGCGGCACCGATACAGGTGAAAACAGTTTCGGGGAGCATATATCCGCCGTTGTATAAAAGGGAATAGAGCCACACGTTGTCCCAATTATCAGGTAGCCAAATGTCGAAGATAAACGCGCCTGTTGTGTAGTGGCATAAGAATCGAAGTACTAATACCATAACGGTACCGAGAACAATGCCCATAACACCTTTTTTGGCAAAAATTCCCGAGAAGCCGAGTACAAAGTAGGCGAGAATATAGTCGAGTAAAAAGGTTAGAACTAGCGCGGTTGGTGAAAGACCCCAAGAGCAAACCTCACCAAAGCTTAGAAACATTTGACCGAGAGCATAGACAAAAGAGGTTGCAAGTCCCCAACGAAGCCCGTACATTGCAGAAATCATAATAATCGGCAACATACTAAGAAGAGTTACCGAGCCACCTAGTGGCGGATCGTAGACCTTAATCATACTAAGTACGGTTGCTAGTGCTATGAATACGGCACTAAGTGTTAGACGGTAGATGTTTTGTTTTTTCATTTTTTATATCTCCTTTTTCTTTTTTGCAATTACCTTGAGTTTTAAGATTTCGCTCACGGAAATACAAAATGAAAAAAGCCACAGGCAACATACCTGTGGCAATACAAACGTGTATTTCCCTACGGCGGCATTATCCGCATCAGGTTATCGGTCGAAGTCATAGTATAAAACGGACTTCCTCTCAGCCTGAGTTTCATCAAGCTCCCTAATTGCGAGTATGATTATAACATCGATAAAATTAGTTGTCAAGTGTTTTCCAAAATTTTGTTTGGTTGACGGTGTCTACAATTTTGCGTATCGGCAAATCGCTGTCACCGGTAACCATTTCGAGCACAGCCTCTTGACCTTCGGCGGAATATACAGGGCCGGTTATGCGGCGGAATTTGTCGCATAACCAATCGAGGCCGATGTTTTCTTTTGCTTCTCCGCGAGGTTCACATTCACTCGATTCATAAACATTGCCGTCGTTGGTTTCAATAACAGCCTTACAAATTCTGCGAGCGGGGAACTGCTTGTCAAATTCTTGGTTTGTTTCGAAGAAAAGTTTATCCATCATAGCAACAACCTTCGGGTCACCGAGGGCTTCTTTTCTAACCTGTGCAAAGCCAAAATCTTTATAAATAAGCGAAGCCGCAACGGGATAAGCGATGTTATACTGCGCTTCATCGACTGCTTGTGGCACAATCTTTGAAAGCAAGGTTGCGCGGTGGAAGGTGTGGATTGTGACCTTTTTAATATCGGTATAATCGAGATTATATTTGTCCAATACTTCGATACAAGCGTCGATAGCGGGATGAGCCCAACGGCAACAGGTATATGGTTTAAAATAAAGGTCCATAACCTGATATTTTTCGCCCAAATCGTCTAAATAATGCTTGTATTCATCGGCTTCCAAAAGGTTTTTGTTGCCCTCAAAACCGCAAAGTGTTTCGGCAATAGCCAAAGCACCAATCATAACGCCGAAGGGAACACCGTCTTTGTTCATAGAGGGGTATTCAACACTGCGAATACCGGGAACCAGAGGAGCGTTAAAGTCGGCTACCGAGAGAACATTGTTGAGTTGTTCCTTTGTAAAGCCATAAATTCTACCAACACCTGCAGCCACGCCAACAGCACCGAAGGTACCGCTTGAGTGGGCGTAGTTGTAATAGTCCATCATAGCCGCTCCGCTGCGAATAGTGGTTTCATAGGCTACAAGCAAGGTGGTTAAAAATTCGTTTAAATTTAAATCTTTTTCATAAGCCGCCGCAAGAAGACCGCCGATAAAAGATGTGCCGGGGTGGGCACGAGTTATGTTGTGTCCGTCGTCGATATCGTAAGCGTTCGAACTGTGTCCCATAGCCGCCGAAGCGCCCATAAAATTGAACTTCTTGTCACTGCCGATAACGGCGATGTCACCCTTGCCGTAGAGCGTTTCGGCAAGGCGAAGTCCCACTTCGAACTGTTCACTGTGACTTCCAACTATAAGAGCGCCTAAAAGGTCGACAAAGCAACCTTTTAGGCGGGTTTTGACTTCAGTTGGTAAATCTTCCCATTTTGTATTGAGAATATAATTTTCTAGTCTGTAGTCGGTTTTAAAAATCATAGCTTAACTTCTTTGTAGAAATTGTCGCTCTTTGTAGTAGTTGCAGGGGGAGCGAAGTCGAGTTTGCGGTCAGCAATACCCAAAATATCTTCAGGCTTAACCCAAGGCTTGTTTTGAATACAGCTTGTTTCTTCGTGGGTTAAGTAACCCTTGTAAGCGGTAAGGCTACGACGGATAAAGCCATCGCGTACACAAGCTTCAGAAAGACCGTTGTTTAAGATGTTGAGAAGCATAGGCAATGTTTCAGACGCCAAAGCAACGGTTGTAGAGTGAGCAACAGCGCCGGGAATGTTGCTTACGCAGTAGTGAACAACGCCGTTAACAACGTAACGAGGATTGTCGTGGTGAGTTTCGTGGCTTGATTCGATAGCACCGGGGTCGTCGTTTGAAATGTCGACGAGAACGCTACCGGGTTCCATAGTTTTGAGCATTTCTTTATGGATGAGGAAGTCTTTTCTTTGTTTTGGCCACTTAACACAGTTGATAACCATATCGGTTTGGGGAAGTACTGACGCGATAGTTTCTTTTGTGCAGTACATTGTGTTGATGTGGTTGTCGTATTTGTCGGCAAGGCTCTTAAGAACGCCAACATTGATATCCATAACGGTTACGTTTGCGCCGAGAGCGTAAAGGATTGAGAGGGCGCCTTGACCAACGATACCGCCACCGAGAATAAGAACGTTCATACCGGGCGCACCTGCAAAACCGCCAACGAATTTACCCTTACCACCGTTGATGGTGAGCATTGATTCAAGACCGAAGAGAGCACCTTGCTTACCTGCGGCTTCACAGTTTGGTGAACCGTAGCGGTGGCTGTCTTCAGCGGTGATAGCAATACACTTTGATTTGAGGATTGCGTCCACTTCTTCAGGGTGACCTGCGGGATGGATGCAGCAATAGAGCATTTGGTTCTCACGAAGATATTTGTATTCGGATTCTTCGATTTCCTTAACCTTTGCAACAAAGTCGCACTTTTCCCAAACTTCAGCCGCGGTGTCTACTAAAGTAGCACCTGCTTTTTCATAAGCTTCATTGGGGAAACCTGCTCTTACACCACAATCTTTTTGAGCCAAAACTGTGTGACCTGCCGCTACGATAGAAGCTACTTCAACAGGTGTGCAAATAACACGGTTTTCGCCAATTTTAATGTCTTTTAATATACCGAAAATCATAATATTCCTCCATATTATATTATTATCTATAATTATAAACATATAAATTGAGTTTGTAAAGTCAGGTTTTGACATTTAGAAATGATTTTATTGCAGTTTTTTGTCATATGGTGATTATTGGGCGGTTGTATTTTACATAGAGTAAATAAAAAGCCGATTTAAAGAATCGAGTTTTTGGTATATTTGCTATTCGAAAAATAGTTATTGCAAAAACAGTAATATAAATTATAATATAAATCAGATTTACATTATAATAATCGAAAAAATTATATAAATTTTTGCAATAAAATTAACTTTTCATACGTTAACTATATGAAGGAGGCGAGGTTAAGTGTTTACATTAAGCTTAATGATTCAACAAAACCGAGTAAACTTAAATGCCGACATTTTGGAAACTTTACTTTTTAAAATGGCAAATGGAAACAAAGAGGCATTTAAAGAATTCTATAAATTAACAAACACAAGCGTTTATGCTTTTTCACTTTCTATATTAAAAAGCGTACCTGATGCCGAAGATATAACCCAAACTATATACCTCAATCTTTTTAGCAATGTTAGGAAATACAAATCAAAAGGAAAGCCAATGGCTTGGCTATTAACCATGGTTAAAAATTTATGTTATGATAAAATCCGTAAAGATTCACACACCGAACCTTTACACGATTTTCAGGATTGTAAAACAAACATAACAACGTATAGTGCCATAGATAATAAGCTTTTGGCAGAAGCTTGTTTAAATATTCTTCCTGACGAGGAACGAAATATTTTGATTTTACATATTGTATCAGGACTTAAACACCGAGAAATTTCGGAACTTTTACAAACACCTATAGGAACCATAACTTCAAAATATAATCGAGCTCTTGACAAAATAAAAAATCATATACAAGGAGGCGTTAATTTTGACTAATTTGGAATTAGAGAAAAAAATATCTACTGCTTTTGACGATATTTCACCAAATCATTTTGAGGAAATCTATACAAATTTTCAGCAAAAGCAAAAAATCAGAAAAAAGAAGACTTTATATAAAAGCATTATTTCCATAGCCGCAATTTTTGTGTTTGTGTTTACCGCCGCAATTAGTTTTAATATGGTCAAGCAATATAATACTGTCGATTCCCTAATATGTTTGGATATTAACCCAAGTATAGTGCTTGAAGTTAATAAAAGCGAAAAAGTGCTTTCTGCTCAGGCAAAAAATAAAGATGCAAAAAAGGTTTTGGAAGGATTAAATCTTAAAGGAGAAAATCTATCTAATGCTGTTGACAGCGTTTTGAATGCAGTTGTTAAACACGGATACATTGATAAAAAATCAAATTCAGTTTTAGTTAGTGTTGATAATAAGGATTCCAAGAAAGGCGAAGAACTTCAAAGAAAACTTTCCCAAAAGGTCAGCAAAACTTTACAAAAAGACGGTGTTGAAGGGGCCGTTTTAAGCCAATCATTAGATAAAACTCCCGAAACTAAAAAACTTGCTGATGAATATGGCATAAGCGAAGGCAAAACACAACTTATAAATGAAATATTAAAAATCAAAGAAGGTTATACTTTTGAAGATTTAGCAAACCTTTCTATAAACGAACTTAACCTTTTATGTGATTCGGGCAAAGATATTAAAGGTCATATAGATGCTAATGGTATTGCAAGTGATGAGCGTTATATCGGCAAAGAAAAAGCAAAGGAAATTGCTTTTAATGCGATAAATATATCTGAAGAAGATATTACTAATTATGAATGCAACCTTATTCTTGAAAAGGGTAAAATGCTATACGCCATAACATTTGTGATTAAAATCAGTGGTCAACAAATTGATATTGATGCTATTGATGGCACAATTATCAGAAATAGTTTGGCTGTTGAGGATGAAAAAGAATCCGAAGAAGAAAAAGAACCCGAAGATGAGAAAGATGAAAATAAATCTGAAGAAAAGAAGGATAAAAACAAATCTGAAGAAAAGGATGAATCAAAAGATAAAACTGAGAAAAAAGAAACTACAAAAAACATAAGCGAAGCGAAGGCGAAAAAAATTGCTTATGAACACGCGAGGGTTGTGGATAAAAAGAAAAAGTATGTCAGTGTTAGTTATTACGCAACCGATGAAACGTATAATGTTCATTTTACCTGTGAAGGATATTATTACTATTATGTAATAAAGAGAAAAACGGGGAAAATTGTAAAAAGCAGAAAATATATCGATGACTATAAGTTGCTTGAAAACATAAGCGAGAAAAAGGTTAAGAAGGTTACCTTTGCGCATCTTGGGGTTGAAGAATCTCAGGCACTGGAAATAGAACTTACGTTAAATGATGAAAAAATGGAATATTATCTTTCTTTCCAATATGATAAGTATAAATATGTATACACCGTCAATTCGAAAACAGGTAATATAAAAGACATAACAAAAGAGTTAACAGATGCCGCTATATCCGAAGGTTTAACCGAAGTAGAGTTAATAGATGAAGCAACTGCAAAAAGAATAGTATTTAGTACACTTAATATTACGGAAGATGAAGTATCGGATTATAGATTTTATATTTCAGAAGGAACAGCAGATAGCAGTAAGCAGGTTTACTATATGTGCTTTAGAACCGAAAAATATTATTCCTGTCAATATGATTTAGATATGAAAACCGGCCTTATTCTCTATAGCGAACTTGAAAATGCCGAATAAAGTATCTGTTTCAATTATCAATTATTTCAGAGATTTTAGTGACGTTTCGCAATGGTTGTGACATAAAGGACAATAAAAAGATGGTTTATCATTACGATAAACCATCTTTTTTGTATTTTGATATTGCATTTGTTCTATTTATAAACTTAAATTTTTGCAATTATATGTTCATTTGATACATCGGCGGTGTCGGTGTTTTTGGGGTCGAGCATACCGCTTTCAGTGACAAATACAACAGCATCTTCTGACACAGCTAAGTGGTGCCAGGTAGAAGCTTTTACAGTATAAGCGGTGTTGTTTAAAAGCGGGGTCACGTCACACTCTTCGCCGATTTTTTCACGGGTAAAAAGGGTGGCAGAGCCTTGCAATAGAACAAAGACTTCGTCGGTATCATTGTGACGTTTCATTACCTTTATCTCGCCTTCGGCATAGGCGTCGGATAGGGTTATAAATGCACATATAAAATGTTCATTTTTTTCGATTTTGCAAAAGCCGTTTTGGGAAAAAGTGTTTTTTGTTACCATAAGTATTCTCCTTATAAAATAAGATGTAGATTGTTTTTTTGGAATTGTTTTGGGGTTTGTCCTGTTCTTAATTTGAATTGTTTTATGAAATAAGCAGTTGAATTAAAACCGCTTTTCCAAGCGACTGTTGAAACATCCCAATCGGTTGTTATCAGGAGGTTTTTAGCCATTCTTATTCTATAATGAACAAGATAAGAGTGAAGGGTTTTGCCTGTGGCTTTTTTCATAAGTTGGCTTAAATAATAGGGGTGGTAATTGAATCTTTCGGCAATATCCACATTTGTAATTTCGGTTTCGTGGTAGTGACGATGGATATAGTCGATAATGTGTGGAATTATCTTAAATTCGGCAGAAATACCAACTTCTCTCAAAAGGTCTAAAAGACATAGTTTTATAAGTGATGAAGTGGTTTCGCGGTAGTACTGATTTTTGTAAAGATGCTCATCAGTACAGCGTTTTAAGGTTTCAAAAAGACGCGGTATACGTAAAACTATTGTCGACTGAAATTCCTTTGGAAGTTTATATTTTAAAACTTTTTCGGGGTCGTAATTGTATTCGTAGGCTGTACCTAATGAATCTTTGATATTTGCATATTTACTTATCAAATCAAAATCGAAAATAAGAGTAGAGAGCGGATCGTTATTAGTGGGAATAAAGCGATAGCAGGTTGCGGGGGGCAGATAAATTGCTGTATTATCAGTTATTTCAAAGATCTCTTTTCCCACTTTGAGTTTGCAATTACCGTTTATAAAATAAAAAAGACGGCAATCGTAGCATATACGCTTGGAAATATCTGAATTGAAAATTTGATGATATCTGGCATAGCGTATATGCGGGTTTATTTCTTGTATCGTCAATTTTACCACCAATCTTTGTTTTGTTATATTTTTGCTTGGTTTCTTTACACATTATAACATTAATAAAATGTATAATCAAGATAAATATTGTGAAAAGGGGGGACGGTGCATGAAGTTTTCTGTAGGATGGGGCCAAAGAGCCGACTCCCGATTTGTTGATGAGATAATCAAACAGAAAGAACATATCGGTGAAGTGTATTTTTCGTGGGGTAACTACGCAAACGGAAGAAACAGTCAATTAAACGTTTCAGGATTGTCTTCTATTGAAGCTGCTTCCCGTCAGGCTGAAGAGCTTAAAAGGATAAGCGATGCGGGAATACCGCTTAATATTCTTTTTAATGCTATGTGCTATGGCAGACACAGCCAATCACGAAGCTTTTTTGAGGGAATAGGCGAAACGATTGAACACCTTATGAATAACTACAACCTCACTTCAGTAACAACTACATCACTTCTTATTGCACGGTTTATTAAGGAAAACTTCGAAGGTCTTGACGTTAGGGCTTCGGTTAATATGGGCATCGGAACTATAGAAGGCCTCGAATATGTTAAGGACTACTTCGATAGTTTTTATGCTGCGAGGGAACTTAACCGCAATCTTTCGGAGCTTAAAAAAATCAAAAAATGGTGCGATGATAACGGCAAACGGCTTTACGGTCTTGCCAATAGTGGTTGTTTAAACTATTGTTCGGCACATACTTTTCACGATAATCTTGTGGCTCACGAATCGGAGATTGCCGAGATGGATAATGGCTATAACTTCAAAGGCGTTTGCTCACAGTATCTGAAAAATGAGGCCAATCGAAGTGCTGTTTTTGATAACACTTCGTACATAAGACCTGAAGATATAAAAATATATGAAGGCATATTTAGTGGAATCAAGCTTGCAACCAGAGTTAATCGCGACCCTGTAAGAGTTCTTTCCTCTTATGTGAAGGGGCACGCTGTTGGAAGCACTTTATCTCTTCTTGAACCTGACCATACCGCTCTTATTTATCCTTTTATTTTGGAAAACAGCAAAATAGAAGCACAAATAGAAGACGGTAGGTTGGTTTATAAAAATTTGGAAAATGCTCTTGTGAAATTGGAGGAGGACATATGTTAACAAGTGAAATGATCAAAAAGGCGGCATACGAAGCAGGTGCTGACAAATGCGGCATCGGTCCTATGTCAAGATTCGAAGGTGCTCCACCTGAAATGGACCCTAGAAATCTTTTCCCAAATGCAAAAAGTTGTATTGCGTTTGCTTTCAGAATTCCGCGAGGAGTTCAAAGAGGTATTGAAGAAGGAACGCAGTTCTATCAATATCCTTCTATGGCGTACGGCGGAATAAATGAAATTTATGCTCCGGCTGTTCTTTATCACGTAGGAAAGGTTATTGAAGATGAAGGTTATGAGGCGGTAGTTTACCGTAATACCGGCGCTAGAGGTGTTGTTTCGGATATGGACGGCTCTCCCGGAAACACCCTTTCTCCTGAGGAGCAAATCGAAGTTAGCAAACACGCTAAGGGTAAAACTGCTCACCATAGAAGCGTTCAGTTTACTCGTGAGGTAGAAGAAGGCAAAGTTCCACCTGATTTGCAGTTCCAATTCCGTATAGCAGCAGTTGCTTGCGGTCTTGGTGAGATAGGTTGGAGTAAAATGCTTCTCACTCCCGAATTCGGACCGCTTCAAAGAGTTGCATTTATCTTTACTGATGCAGAACTTGAGTACGACGATATGTATAGCGGAGAACCGCTTTGCAGACAATGTGGGGCTTGTGTAAGAGAATGTCCCGGTGGTTGTATTCCGGCAATTAACTCAGGTAAGACCGTATCAATCGACCTTGCAGGTAAGACTTGCGAATGGGGCGATATTGATATGTGGCGTTGCTATGCTTTTTATACACATGGCGGCAGATACTACAATCCTTTTGTACCGAAGGAAGTTTTTGATAAAAATGAAAACGGTATGCTTGACTTGCTTGAAGGCGTAACTAATGACGCAAACGAAAAAGAAGTTATGAAGGTATACACTGCACTTGAAAAGTATTTCCCAAGTTGGGTAGGTTATAATATGGCTAAGTGCGGCGGATGTATTCGTGCTTGTGTAAGTATGCTTGAGAAAAAAGGCGGATGTATGGAAGGCCGCTTTAAAGAGCCATTGCGTAAGGGCAAGGCATGGAAAATGGATAGATAAGGAGGGGCGAAAAGTGACTGCTGAATTTATAAAACAAAAAGCAAAGGAACTTGGTGCTGCTGTTTGTGGCATTGGTAATGTTGAACTTTTAAGAGATGAAGACCCAAGACGCAATCCTTTCTGTATTTTGCCTAATGCAAAGTGCATAATAGGATTTGGTATTAAGGTTCCAAAAGGTCTTTTCGGCGCTATGGATAGAGGAAGTCAGTTCTATAACTATACAAACATCGGCGTTAAGTACATAGATGAAACTTTTGCTGAAATATTCCTTCTTAAAATGGGTGCGCTTATTGAGGATGAAGGATATGATGCATGTCTTCAAAGAAGTATCCCCGGATTTAAAATAAAGGGTGATAAATCTACAAACCCCGAAGTAAGCAGAATTTTTGAATTGCAGTTTGCTTCACCTGTTTCAGATGATAAGCCTGTTCCGGATGTTATTATCGATTACAACAAGGCGGCAGAAGTTTGCGGTCTTGGTAAAGAGGGTATTCACGGAAAGGTTATTGCTCCGAAATACGGTACATTTATGCGATATGTTTATATCATTACCGATATGCCACTTGATTGTGACCAACCTTTCTTGGAAAATTTGTGTGATAATTGTGGCGAATGTCTTAAGGCTTGTCCGGGTAATGCCATCACTGCTGACGGTGTAGACAGTTGGCAATGTAGTGTTTATTACAGAGGTGCGCATCGTTCGAATCCGTTTATGACCGAAGAATTTTTGAAAGACCATCCCGAAAGAGAAGCAATTTTAAACGGTGAGAAGCGTTTTGATAGTGAAAGCGCAAAAGAAATTTACGGTCAACTTCGCTTTTTACCAAATACTCATTTTGGTTATGTGCCCTGCCTTTGCGGTAAGGCTTGTGAAACGGCTTGTTATAAGCATCTTAAGGAGGTAGGAAAGCTATGAGAAATAAAATTATTGAAATAGCAAAAAAATATGATGCCGATATCGTTGGTTTTGCACCTGCCTCACGCTTTGAGAAGGAAAACCCGATTTTCAAAATCTTTCCGGAAACTAAAACCGTTATTGGTCTTGGATTCCGTGTGCTTCGTGGTATTTATCGTGGTGTAGAAGAAGGTACTACCTATTATCAATATACTACAATGGGTGTAGAAAACCTTGAAGAAACCGTAATGCCACTTGCTCTTATAAATGTATCTAATTACATTGAAGAAGAGGGCTTTGAGGCTATTCCCCAAAGAAAGAATCCGCTTATTTTAAACGATGAAGGAACAACTAACCCTGAAGTTGACTACACAGACATATATCACGGTGTAAAGGCTGAAAATCAGATTGACTTTGTTGATTGTGCAGTACAGTGCGGTCTTGGTGAGCGTAGTAAAATTAATAGTATTCTCACTCCTGAATATGGTCCTTTTATTCGTTATTGCTTTATACTCACTGATGCCGAGATTGCTGAAACACCACTTGTAAAGCCTCATCTTTGCGATGGCTGTGATGAGTGTATCAAGGCTTGTCCCGGTAAGGCTATAAAGGAAGACGGTCAAACAGATACTTGGAGATGCGCAGTTTATTATAACGGTGCAAACGGTTCGAAAAATCCGTTTATGCCACCTGATGCTTTCCCTGATTTTGAAAACAGAATGGACATCATAAACGGTATTGCCGAGTTTGATTCCGAAGAAGCTAAAGAAATTCTTGATAGTATATATTTCTATCCCCCTGCAAAGCATTTCTATCGCACATCTATTTGCGGTAGAGCTTGCGACCGTGCTTGTTATATACATCTTGAAGAAAAAGGCGTTCTTACAAAAGGCTTTAATAAAAAATTCCGCTCGAAAGAGGATTGGAAACTTAGCACTAAACAATTTGAAACACAAAAACGTGAAAAAGAATGGGATTTTGGAGGTAACAAATAATGAAAGAAAAAATGAAGATAGCTATTATTGGTTGTGGTCGTTTCTCACAATTCTTTGTGCCACTTTTCAAGGCACATCCTTTAATTGAACAAGTATATGTATGCGACCTTATCAGAGAGCGTGCAGAAGAATTTGCTCAAAGATTTGGTGTAAAAATCGTTGATACTTATGAAGAAGCACTTGAACGTGAAGATATCAATGCTATTGCAATTTTCACACAACGCTTTAAGCACGGCCAAATGGCTATTGATTCATTAAAGGCAGGAAAACATGTTTACAGCTCAGTTCCTTGCGCTACTAAGGTAGAGGAAATTATTGAGATAGAACGTCTTGTTCGTGAAACAGGTCTTACCTATTCAATGGGTGAAACAGGTTTCTACCGTGGACCTACATGCTTCTTACGTCGTGAGATGAAAAAGGGTACATTTGGTAAATTTGTTTTCGGTGAAGCTCATTATAATCACGATATCAGAAATATGGAACAAAGTTTCAGAAGTTCTGCAGGAGACGATTGGAAACAGTATGCAGGTATTCCGCCCATGTACTATCCTACACATTCAACCGCTATGATTTTAGGATCTATGCCCGGTGTATATGCTAAAAAGGTAGTTGCATTCGGTTTTGCAGGAAGTCCGAGAACTGATATTTACGGTACTGATGGTCAAAATATTTATGACAACCCGTTTGCTAATACAACAATGCTTCTTGAACTTTCAAACGGCGGTCTTGCAAGAATTTCTGAAAACAGATGTGTTGGTTGGTACTGCCCTGAAACATATATTCCTAACTTCTACGGTACTGATGCAGGTTACGAATTCTCAGTAGCACGTCATCATCTTTCTACCTGGGACCCTGAAAATCCGGGCAAAACAATTATGCAAGACGTAACTGCTGAACTTCAACCCGAAAGCATAACTAAGGCTATAGAAGAAGATTATGCAAAAGCTATTCAAGATATTGCAAGCGGTGCAGGACACTGTGAAACTTCTCCAATTCAGCCTACAAGTCGTTTACCTGAGGAATTTGAAGGTATTGAAAACAGACATAACGGTACTCACCATTTCCTTATTGACGACTTTATGCGCGCTTATGAAACCGGTAAACTTTCTCCTTGCAACATCTGGCAAGTAGCACGTTTCAATATTCCGGGACTTATGGCACACGAATCAGCTCTTGCAGGTGGTAAAACTATGGACGTTATTGACCTTGGAGATCCACCAGCTGATTGGGAAGTTCTTTCTGATACTGAAAAAATCTAAAACATATTCATTGATTGTAGGGATTTATTATGATGGATGTAAATATTATGCAAGGTCGACAATTAGGTGTTAATGACCCGGTTGGTGTTGGCGTTGGACTTCCAATAGCCAGACTTGAAAAAGTTTTAGAAGAAACATTGCCGGAGCATTGGGTTAAGGTTACTCCTAAAACCGATTGTTGTACACTTGAGTGGCAACAGTGTGAGGAGGCAGACCGTTATCGTGTGGACCTTTATCGAATTGAAGATAGAGGCCCGAATATGCGTTGCTTCAATTATATAATGATGCAAAGCGAATGGACCCAAAACACAACTTTAGACACTATAACACTTTATCCTATGACTTCTTATCGTGCGATAATTTTCGCATATAAGGGTGAAAAGTTTGTTGGTAGATACAAAGCTGAATACTGCATAGTTGCACATCAACCCGTAGGAGATATGCTTTGCGATAATAATGATGATTATGACGTGGATGAGTCGGAGTTGTTGTGTGATACCGTAAAAAAATTCTCTTCGCTTCCTGCGGAAAAAAGTGTAATTTTGAATGATAATCCCGAACGTGGATTTAGAACCGAAGGAATATATTCTATTCCACCTCTAGAGCAACTGAGTGAATGGACTCGCGAAAGAGTAATTGATAGGGTTATTAAAGGTTATAAAGAGAGTGTACTCGATGAAAAGGTAAAGGTGTCAAGAGTATATTTTGTTCTCGAAAATTATGTGAACGAAGACCGATTGCCTGATGCGGTTATTGATTATATGGATGCTATTTATGAAGCTCATAAGATGCTTGGCGTTCGTATGTATCTTTGCCATTTTTATATGAGAGGTCAAGTGGTGGAACAACCGCCTCTTGAAAGAGTACTTACTCATTTAGAACAAATAAAAGCTCTATTTTACAAGCATAGAGATATTATTTTTGCAGCTAACTTTACATTTTTGGGAAGATATGGTGAATGGACATCTATTCGTATACCCATTGATTATCAAAAATTTGTTAATGAGTTTATGGATGCGGTACCCCCTGAGATCAGACTGATTGTTCGTCAACCCAGAACAAAAGCGGCATATGTGAATCCGGAGTATTGGAGATATCCTCGTATTGGATTTGCGGATGATGCTTGTCACGGCCTTGCTTTTGAAAGTGTAGACCTTGGTCAAGGATATAATCAACCCGGCAGCGTATGGTGGGAAATGGATGTTAAAGAATCACCGTATACTGTTAATGATACCGAATTGTTTACAATAAGATGGATGCGAATTTCAGGAAGTTGGCCTGATGGTTATAGTTGTATGCAAAGTTTGTCTCAAAAGCATACTTCTACACTTAGTATGGAGCATGGCTATTCTGATGTTTTTCGTTTTGGAGGCGAACTTTCGCAAACCTGTTTAGAAGGTTGGAAAGGTCAGGAGGTAACACCTCAAATACTACTTGCTTTCGGTCTCGCTGTATCGCCTAATTGGTTTTACGATGAAGACGGAAATTATATTTGCAGAAATGTGTTTGAGTATTTGCGTGACTATGTAGGTTATCGTATTTCTGCTGAAAGTCTGGAAGTTTCGGTAGAGGATGAAGTTAAATTCTCGCTTAAACTTAAAAACTACGGATATACTGCAGGTTTTAACCTTAAAAGTAGTTTCGTGCTTCTTGATGAAGACTTTAACGTTATAAGCCAAACCGAAGCGGGTGATCCTGAAACTTGGTACGGTACAAACCCTGCTGTTTATGAGGATAGAGATTTACTCGACCATACAATCGAGAGTTCTTTTTCTATCCCTTCTAAAAATGGTAAATATATGCTTGGCTTATGTTTAGAAAATCCTTTTAGGCAAAATGCACGACTCGATAATGCAATACCATTTAAGAACGGTTATAACATTTTGCATAGTTTTGTAATTGAATAAAAGAAAAATCCTTGGTCTCATTAGCCCTTGGCGGCTGATGAGACGGGGTGTTATAATCCGCTGCTTTGGTTAAATTTTAATTCTTTCCATTGTTACGATAAGGGAAGATATGAAAAATAGCTTTTGGAGGATAATTATGTATAAGAAAATAATTAAAAAAGCGATTGCTATTGTGCTTTCGTTTTTGATGATGTCGTCGCTTGCTTTTACTGCTGCGGCACAAGAGGAGACCGATCCTGTCAAATCCAAACTTGAGGGTAAGAAGATACTTTTTGTTGGCGATAGTATTACCCGCTCTTACGAGAAAATCGGTTGGCCTGGTAGAATTGAAGAAGAATTTGGTGCTATTTCTACCAATGCCGGTGTTGCGAATGCATCTGTTTCAACAGTGGTACCGGATAATAGAATTATAACTCAGCTTTTGGAAAACCAGGATAACGAATACGATTATGTTATTATGCACGGCGGCGTAAACGATGCTTGGCAGCTAGCACCTGTTGGAACAATCAGTGATTCCTTTGAGCTAGAGGATTTTGATATTTCTACTTATGCCGGCGCACTTGAAGAGCTTTTTTACAATGCCTTTGAGCATTTTGATGGTGCGAAGCTTGGTTTTATCGTTAACTATTCAAGACCTACCGCTAAGGATAAACCGCTTATCAATATGAGCGAATACTTTGCTATGGCAAAGAAGGTTTGCGAAAAGTGGGGCATTTCTTACTTTGATATGTATTGGGGTACAGTTAACGTTGATGGAGAAGAATTGGCAATAAGCTCTGAACTTCTTTTAAGTAGTGAAGATACCCATTTCAAAACAGACCCACACCCGAACGGTGATATTCATATTGGTCCTACGGGCTATGACCTTATTTCTCCCCATATTGGTGAGTGGATAAGCACCATTGAGCATAATGAGTATCACGGCACTTATAATAACCCTCTAGCAGGTAAAAGTGCGCTCTTTATTGGTGACAGTATTACTGAGGCCCCCGACGACGGCAAAATCGGCTGGGGAGGAAGAATTGCTGCTAAGAATGGTATGACCTACCTTAACGCAGGTTCTAGCGGTGCTACTCTTTCGACTGCTAAAAGTAATCGTGTTATTACAAAGTTTAATGATAATCGTCGTAATAATTATGACTATGTAATTATGCAAGGCGGTGTAAACGACGCAATGTCCTCAGCACCGGTAGGCGAGGTTTCTGCTACATTTGAGGTAGAGAAATTTGACACTGCTACCTTTGCGGGTGCGCTTGAGGAGCTTTTCTATAATGCGCGTAAGTACCACGCCGATGCGGCTCTCGGTTATATAATAAATTATGCTACACCGAACTCTGAAAAAGGCGGCAAAACAAAGGATATGTCAGCTTATTTTGAGGTAGCAAAAAAGGTTTGCGATAAGTGGGATATACCTTATTTAGACCTCTATTCAGGTACTGTAGAAGAGGATGGCAAAACCCTTTCGTATAGTTATGATATTCTAAAGGTTAATACCGGAGAATATATGAATAACAATGATGCTACCGAGGTGCATATAAATTCTCTTGGTTATGATGTTATTGCACCGTATATTGGCGAATGGATGAAGACTTTGAAGTTGCCTGAGGGAGTAGAG
>JAZORM010000026.1:0-14155 GCA_045656585.1 Acutalibacteraceae bacterium | reverse complement strand
TTGTTTTATTTAAAGCTTATGAATTTGTAGCTTTCTAGGGTTTCGAAATACTGTACAAGTCTGGGGTACAAAGGCTCAGCCTTTTCGCCAAAATGATCTTTTACCAATTTACCAATTTCGAATATATCTTTTTCTCCGTCGATTAGAGGCCACACGAAACTTCCAAATTCTTCGAGGTGGATATAACTGATTTTAGGCTTTTTGAAAAGCTTTTGAGCAATTAGGTTGAAGATACCCTTGTTTTCTATTTCGAGCGTTACGATGCCGTTTTGGTCGGCTTTCCAACCAATGCCTTGATTTAAAAGCGGCACCTTTTGGGTATAGTTTTCTTTTTTATTCTTCATTTTGATTTGCACGTTTTTTGAAAACGGTGAACATAAGAAGTGTTAAAATGATAACGCCAAAGAGCAACAAACCGCCAATATTTGAAACTGCGGTGTTTACAAGTCCTGAGAGGTCGATAACCTTGTCGATACCAAAGATTGCGAAGAATGCCAAAAGAATACCAACAAGACCTTCACCCGCAATCATAGCTGATGAGAAGAGAATACCGTCGTGTACGATTTCTTCTTTATTCTTCTTATTCTTAGAAAGTTTTTCAACGAGCAAACGAATAATACCGCCAACCATAATACAAGCATTAAGTTGAACAGGGAGATATACACCGATTGCAAATGGGAGAACGGGGATACCGATAAGCTCTACAACAACCGCAATAAATACGCCTGTGAATACGAGCGCCCATGGGAGATTACCGCCCATAACACCCTCGATAATGAGTTTCATAAGGGTTGCTTGAGGTGCTGCCAATGCATCGGAACCAAAACCCCAAGCCTTATCGAGCAAGAATAGGGTGCCGCCGATAGCGAGAGCTGCCGCTACAACGCCTATAATTTCGCCGTATTGTTGCTTTTTAGGTGTTGCGCCCAAGATGTAACCTGTCTTTAAGTCTTGCGAGGTGTCACCTGCGATAGCCGAAACGATACAAATAATTGAACCGATAGCAATAGCGCTAGCCATACCTGCATAACCTGTAGCGCCTGTGAATTTAAGGATAAGGGTTGCAATAAGAACGGTTGCGATAGCCATACCTGAAACAGGGTTGTTAGAGCTTCCCACAAGGCCTACCATACGTGAAGATACTGTTGCAAAGAAGAAACCGAATACAACAATAATAAGCGCACCGAGAAGGCTTACGGGGATTGCAGGGATAAGCCAAATTGCGATAGTGAGAACAGCGATTGAAACAAGTACAATCTTGATGTTGATTTCTTTTGCGGTGCGTTCGTTTGAAGCGGCACCTGCGCCTGTCATACTCTTCATTGCTCCCGAGAAGGTTGTAACGATAAGAGGTAATGATTTAATAAGGCTTATAATACCGCCCGCAGCCAAAGCACCTGCGCCAATGTAACGGATGTATGAACCCCAAATTGCACTTGCGCCACCTTCGGCAAACATTTGACCGATTGTAGCATCAACGCTAGGATAAAGGATACTGTTTTCGCCAAAGAGAACGATAAGCGGGATGATAACAAGCCAACTTAATACGCCACCTGCGAACATATAGGAAGAAATTCTTGGGCCACAAATATAACCAACGCTCATTACAGCGGGGTAAATTTGGGTTCCGATTTCACCCGCAAAGCCTTTGACTTTGCCCGATACTTCGCCCGATACAACCTTAAGACCGTCGATTATGAACTTAAAGAGAGCGGCAAAGCCCATACCTGCGAATACTGTAGAAGCGCTTGAACCACCTTTTTCACCTGCCAAAAGAACTTCCGCACAAGCGGTTCCTTCGGGATAGGGGAGAGTGTCGTGTTCTTTAACGATAAGCGCGTTACGAAGGGGTACCATGAAGAATACACCCAAAAGACCGCCGATAAGAGCAATCAAAGTGATTTCCACAAGGTCGGGTTTGTTCATTTTACCTTCAGCTGCCCACAAGAACAAAGCGGGGAGAGTGAAGATAGCACCTGCTGCTAGGGATTCACCCGCAGAGCCTACAGTTTGAACAATGTTGTTTTCCAAAATTGAGTTACGACGTAAAATCATACGGATAACACCCATTGAAATTACAGCCGCCGGAATAGAAGCCGACACAGTCATACCGACGCGAAGACCCAAATAAGCATTAGCTGCGCCAAATACAACCGAAAGCAAAATACCCATAATGATAGAAGTAACAGTTATTTCAGGGGTGATTTTACTCGCCGGAACGTATGGTTTGAATTCTGTTTTATTTTCCATAATATCTCCTTTTTTTTATTTTATTTGTTTTTTGACTCAAACAAAATAATTTTACCACAAAAGTTTCGAAAAATCAATTAAAGATTTATACTTTCGGCTAAAACTTTTAAAAGAAGATTAAAGGTTTTAACAGTTGAGGAAATATCTAATTTTTCTTTGGGTGTATGAACGTCGTACATATTGGGACCTACCGATATGCAGTCGAGGTTCTTTATTGTTGAAGAAAATACGGCACATTCGAGACCTGCATGGATTGCTTCGACCTTGATATCGGTTTGGTTTTGTTCTTTATAGCATTTTTTATAAAGTTCTCTTAAAGAGGAATTTTCCTTAAACTCCCAAGGTGGATAGAAACCGAAAACCGAAGGTTTGGGATTTGTTTTTTTTGCGATTGTCAAAACCTTTTCTTCTAATGCTTTGAGTTCTTTTTCTTTGTTGCTTCTAAGGGCGTAGTGGAAGGAAATTATGTGTTGTTCGGTCGCTAAAACCCCTAAATTAAGCGAGGTTTCTACCAATCCTTCGATTTCCTTGCTCATTTTTATAACACCGTCAGGTTGGTTTTTTAGAAGGTAGAGTAGGTCATATTTTGTGTTTTTATCAAAACAATCAAACTCTCCGTCTTCGTTTTTAGTAAGCTCACAGTAAAAATCGGGCTCGGATTCTTTGATTTTTAAAAGTCCCAAAATTTCAGCGTTAGAAAACCAATGTAAAATTATTTCTGGGTTGGTGGTGCAAATTTCGGCTGTGCAATTGTCGGGGATAGCGTTTGGCTTTTTGCCGCCATTTATAGAAATTAGGTCGAATTCGCAGTTATCACTCAAGAAATTTAGAATTTTTCCCATCAAAACGTTGGCGTTGGTTCTTCCTTTGTCGATTTCAACGCCCGAGTGTCCGCCTAAAAGACCACCTATCGTAAGGGTGAGTTTTTGCGCAGTTTTCCTTGTGGTTTTTATTGGGAGATTTAGAACAACGTCTTCGCCACCGGCACAAGAAACGGTTAAAACATTGTCGGTTTCGCTATCAATGTTAATCATTTTTCGGGCCTTTAAAACGCTTGTATCAAGCGCGTTTGCGCCTAAAAGACCAATTTCTTCATCAACCGTAAATATCGCTTCGATTGGAGGATGAGGAATATCGGTTGATGACAAAATCGCCATAATATATGCCACGGCAATGCCGTTGTCGGCGCCCAAAGTTGTGCCTTTGGCTTTTATGAAATCGCCGTCTATAAAAATTTCCAAACCGTCTTTTTCAAAATCGATAACTGTGTTTTGGTCGTTTTGACAAACCATATCGATATGACCTTGTAAAATAATTGGAGACGCATTTTCGAAGCCTTTACAACCGTTTTTAAAAATAACTAGGTTGTCGGAATTGTCACGAATGTATTGAAATTTGAATTTTTGGGCAAAATTTTCACAGTAGTCGGCAATTGGTTTCATATTGCCCGAGCCGTGAGGAATTTTTGAAATTTCGCTAAAGTATTCGAAAACCTTTTTTTCGTTTGGTTTAAGGTCGAATTTTTCTAAATCTAACATATATAACTTCCTTTATAAAAGATAGTAGAATTATAACATAAAACTGCCTTGGTTTCAATTAAAAAGGGGTTTTTCTTGAAAAAATATTTATACTTTGGTATAATAATACTAATGTTCTAAAAGGTGGCAAGAACAATGTCAAACAATACTAAAAACAAAACTTTATACGGAGTGATTGCGGCGCTGTTTACAGCACTTACGGCAGTTTTTGCCCAAATACAAATTCCAACTCCGTTTTTTCCGTTGACCTTTCAGGTTTTTGCGGTTGCACTATGTGGATATACCTTGGGTGTTAAATATTCGCTATTCTCGGTTTTGGCATATATGCTATTGGGAGTTTGCGGCGCGCCTGTGTTTTCGTCTTTTTGCGGCGGACCACATCATTTCACCGACCCACAGGGCGGGTTTCTAATAGCGTTTCCAATTTTGGCAGTTTTTTGTGCGTTGTCTATAAAATTTAAAAAGACCGTAGGGAAAATAGGGCTTGGTATTTTCGGTGTTGCAGTCACATATATTTTGGGCGTTGTACATTTTATGTTGGTGACTAATATTAGTTCAGCAACTGTTACGGCACTTGTGTTTTTTGGAACGTTTATAAAAGATATTTTTTTAGTTTGGTTTGCATATTATATATCAAAAATTTTGAAAAAAAGGATATTAAAAAACGGCACTTGAAGTGCCGTTTTTATTTTATAAAAGGTAAAGTCCCGAAGTTAAGATTACAAATCTATGGTTTGCGGCTTTTGTATATTGTAAAACCTCTTCTTCGAATTCTTGTTCATTTGTTACTGCGTAGGTTTCAAGATTGATTTCGGTCAACTTTTTTGAACCTTTGTTACAAATGGTAGCAATATTTCCTTCTATATACATACTCTTTGGTTTGTCAAACGGAGAAAATTTACCGCCGATGCGGAGTTCTTCGCGCATATTGTTTAGATTATAGCGTAACAACACGTTACAATCGCTAAAACAAGCCCATAGAGATTGCTTATGGATAAGAATATCAGTAGCGGTATATGAATGATAGGTAAGGTTGCCTTGCCAAGTGATAGTAGAATCAATGTCGATAAGCTTTGCAATACCGTCTTTCGAAAACAACAAAATTTTACCGCTTGGAAGTACAATTGAACGAGCAGTTATATAATTGTCACAATGTTGGATTATTGAATTATAATTGTTGCCGAATTTTGCGGCGAGGTATACGTTTTTAGTAATATCGGTCATTCTTCCGCTTTCGAAAGAAATCATTTTATATCCAACAACGACCTTTTTGTCGTCGGTAATTTCTATACAATAAGAGAAAAGGATTCCGTTTGACAAAGGTAAAACTTCATATACTTCACCTTCGAAAATTTGTTTCATATTTTAATTCTCCTTTTTCTTTTCTAGCATTTTTTGCGCCGCCAAAAGTACTCCTGCGTGCGCACTGTGGAAATTGAGACCGCCTTGCATCCAAGCGGCGTAGGGTGGGCGTAGTGGACCGTCAGCAGAAAGCTCTATTGATGCGCCGAGTGTGAAAGCACCTGCCGCCATTATTACAGGGTCGGTATAACCTGGCATTTCCCAAGGTTCAGGTACAACGAAAGAGTCTACGGGTGCACCGCTTTGCATACCTTGACAAAATGCAACGAGATTTTCGGCGGTGTCTAAAGTAACACATTGGATAATATCTCCGCGTTTTTCGGATACTTCGGGAGACACCTTATAACCCATTGAACCGAAAAGTGCAGAAGCATAAACGGCGGTTTTCAAGGCTTCACCTACAACGTGGGGAGCCGAGAAAAGACCCAAGTAAAGTTCGCGAGAGTGACCGAGTGTTGCGCCAACTTCTTTGCCGACACCCGCACAGGTTAAACGGTATGAACATTTTTCTACCAAATCTTTTCTACCTGCGATATATCCGCCTGTTGGTGCAATACCGCCACCCGGATTTTTAATTAGTGAACCTGCCATAAGGTCGGCGCCAACCTCTAAAGGTTCTTTTGTTTCTACAAATTCGCCGTAGCAGTTATCAACCATTATAACTGTGTCATGGCTTACTTTTTTTACAATATTACAAAGTGTTTCGATATCATCTATTGTAAGTGTTGGACGGGTACTATAACCGCGTGAACGCTGAATATAGGCCATTTTATAGTTGTCATTTTTGAGGCGTTTTTCAATTTCAGCGTGGTCGGGTGTACCATCTGCTTTAAGGTCTACTTGAGCATATTCTACGCCAAAATCTCTTAGTGAGCCGTCGGTTTTTTCATCAATGCCAAAAACACCTGTAATTGTATCATAAGGTCTTCCTGTGAGTACTAAAACCTTGTCGCCCGGACGTAAAACGCCAAAGAGAGCCACTGTTAAGGTGTGTGTGCCCGATACGAAATTATGGCGCATAAGAGAATCCTCAGCACCCATACAATCCGCCATTACGCGTTCTAGGATTTCACGACCGCGGTCGTCGTATCCGTAGCCTGTAGAACCCGCAAAATATGATTCGCTAACACCGTTGTTTATAAAAGCTTTTAAAACCTTTAATTGATTGTATTCGGTAACGGTATCAATTGATTTAAAAACGTCTTGGCATTTTTCAAGCGCTTTTTTATCAAGGTCTAAAAGCGAATTATCAATATTAAAAAATTCATTTACGTTCATTTGTTTTCACCCAATATCCTGCATTATATAATTTTTCGAATCCGTTTTTTTGATAAAAACCTAAAACAGAGTCACGGCAACATACTAAAAATTCTTTGCCGTAGTTCTTTTGTAAAATCCCTTTAAGCGCAACACTGCCAAATCCCTTTTCCTTGGCGGCAAGTCCGTTTATTATAGCATAATTCCCCGAGTTAAAGGTAATCGCGGCGCACTTGTCCTTAAGTGCATAATATTTTGCCTTTTTGCCGTTGAGTCGTTTACAGTAATCAACCGCGAAATAGGGATATTCGGGGAGGGAAAGCCCCTTAACGTCGAGCAGTTCGTAAAGTTCTTTACTCGAAAGTGAGTCGCATTGAGCATCACCCTCAATGTCGGCTTTGCGGTAGACAACGTTTATATTCTCGGGCGGAAGTCTCCCGATTTTTTCGAGAGTTTCAAGGTCGCTAAATACACAAGCGGGGTTTAAAACGTTTACAAATTCCAAAAGTTCCTCAAAATCGGGTTCTTTTGAATATATAATCATATTTCCGTCGGTCATAGAGATATAGGCTTTGCCGTTGTCTTGAATCCAAAACATAACCGAGTCATCGTTTTTATAACTGTCGTAAAGACAATTTATCTTTACCGCTTCAGCGCTTAAACTGTCTAAATGGGGAAGTTCGTTTACAAGAGTTATCATTTTATATTTCCGTTTGCGATATTTTCGAGCATATATTCGGTTAAGGCCAACATACTCTCAATATCTTTGATATTAACAATACTGTTTGCGGTGTGTATATAACGGCAAGGAGCCGAAAGCGCCAAGGTTCGAACACCTTCACCGCTTAAATGAATACTACCTGCATTATTGCCACCCGCAACGGTTGTTTTTGGTTGGCATAAAATACCGCTATTTAATGCGGCTTTGTAGAGACCTTTGTCATATACGGTTGCGTTATCCATAAATGAAACAACAACGCCTTTGCTTTGGGTACAAACCTTGTTTTCTTCGGGAGTACCTGCAATATCGGCGGCGGTTGTGGAATCTAGCGCAATCGCAAAATCGGGTTTTATTGCAAAAGCGGCGGTTTTTGCACCACGAAGTCCAACCTCTTCTTGTGCGGTAAAGGTGGCATAAAAATCATATTTTGTATATTCTTTTAATAATTTTATAAGCACAAGACAACCGATTCGGTCATCTAAAGCCTTTGATTTAACACACTCGCCTAAAATCTCAAAATCACTCACAATAACAGCGCTGTCGCCGATAGATACCAATTTTTCAGCTTCTTCGCGGTTACTGGCGCCAATATCAATATAAAGGCTGTCTTTTTGGGGGAGTTTTTTACGAGAATCGCTATCTAAAAGATGGAAAGGCTTACCGCCGATAACACCGTTTGTTTTGCCGTTTATTAAAACCTTGCGAAGCAACATAGCCGATGTGTCGATACCGCCGACAGTTTTGAATTTCAAATATCCGCTTTCGGTGATATTGGAAATAATAAGACCCACTTCGTCGGTGTGAGCATCGAGCATAATCTTTCTATCGGGAGTTTTTTCACCCTTTTTAAAGCAAATGATATTTCCAAGATTATCGACTTTGTATTGGCAACAATCTTTGATTTCGTTTATTATAAAATCTCTAACAGCGTTTTCGTCGCCCGAAATCCCGTCAATAAGGCATAGTTTTTTTAATAAATCAAGCACCAAAAACACCGCCCTTCAAAATATAGTTTTCGAGCAAATCGCAAATTGATACTAGGTCTGATAAATCTAAAATTTCAACCGAAGAATGCATATTGCGAAGCGGAATAGAAAGCACCGAAGTCCTCACGCCTTCACGTGAAATACTAATAGCATCAGCATCGGTACTTGTTCTGCCACCCGCTACGTAAGCAGAATAGGGGATTTTGTTTTCTTTTGCGATAGTTACGAGTTTTTGATATATCGACTTGTCCAAAATGGGCGAATAGGTGATGATACCTCCGTTGCCCAAAGGACTGGTGTCGTTGGGCGATACGTCGGGCGAGTCGCCAAAGTCAACGTCGAGCGCAATTGCTTCATTGGGATTTACGGTATATACGGCGGTTGTAGCACCTCTAAATCCTAATTCTTCACCCGTAGAAAGCGCGAAAACAACGTTTACGGGAAGTTCTTTTTTGGAGAGTCGTTTTGCAACTTCCAATAGGCAAACCACACCCGCGCGGTCATCAAAAGAACGACCGCAAATTTTGTTTTTGTTTAAATCAAAACATTTTTCAGAGAAAGTAACGTAGTCACCAACCGATACAAGCTCTTTTGCTTTTGCGCCGAGAGCGGTATCGAGTTTTATTTTAGTTATATCGTCGTATTCAACTTCGCCTTTTGAAAGGTGGGGCGGAGTTGAGCAAAATACGGCGGTGATTTTTTCTTTGCCGTGAACGGTTACAGCTTTTGAGGGAAGGGCTCGAAGGTCAATACCGCCAACCGTTGCAACGGTTAAAAAGCCGTTGTCATCAACATCGGTCACAACGAAACCAACTTGGTCAATATGGGCGTCGAGCATGATTGTATAGTCGCTTTTGCCTTTGATTTCTCCGATAACGTTTAAGGTGTCGAGTTTTTTAGTGTTGGCATATTGCGACAAAATTTCATAAGCCTTGTCGGTAGCTTCTGTTATAGAACCGATACTATCAAGTTCTGACAAGGTGTATAATAATTCTTTGATTTCCATTAGAGTTTGTTCACCTGTTCTTTGAAATAGTTGCCACGAGCTACAAAGTTGGGGAATTTGTCGAAACTTGCTGAGGCGGGAGAAAGGGTGACAATATCGCCTTCTTTAGCATTTTGGTTTGCGTATGCTACGGCTTCGGCAATATCATTAACGTCTATGATTTCGGGAGTACCGTTGTAATTTTTGTCGGCGAGAACTGCCTCTTTAATCTTTTCGGCGGTATCACCGCAAAGAAGAAGTTTTTCAACTTTTTCGAGTACGTAGGGAACCATTGGCTCGTAAGGGATATGTTTATCGTATCCACCCGCGATAAGCCAAACTTTTTTGGGGAACGCTTTAAGACCTGCGATTGTTCTTGTTGGGCTTGAAGCGATTGAATCGTTATAGTATTTAACACCGTTTACTTCGCGAACAAATTCGATTCTATGCTCAACACCTTTAAATTCGTGAGCAACCTTTTTGATAGAATCTATACCAACGTAACCCCAAACGGCAGTGATAGCCGAAAGGTAGTTTTCAACGTTATGGTCACCTAAAATTGCGATTTCATCGCGGTGCATAATTGGAGCATCAATTCCGCGGTAGGACATATGAATAATGCCGTTTTGGTCGAGCCAAGCGCCGTTTTTAAGCGGAGTTTCCATACTGAACGAAAGAGATTGACCGCGAACAAACGGTTTAAAGCCTGAGGTTATTTCGTTGTCATAATTAAGTACGGTTCTTGAAAATGCGTTTTGGTGGAGAATAATATTTTTCTTCGCTTCAACGTATTCGTCCATATCCTTATGGATGTCGAGATGGTTTGGCGCTACGTTTGTAACAACCGCAACGTCAGGACTTTTTCTCATTGAGATAAGTTGGAAAGAAGAAAGTTCAACAACAACGAAGTCGTCTTTTGTTATGTTTTCAATTTCGGGGAGCAGAGGTTTTCCTATGTTGCCACCAACAAAAACACGCTTTCCTTGGGCTTCGAGCATTTTTGATATAAGGGTGGTTGTAGTGGTTTTTCCGTCGGAGCCTGTGATTGCAAAAATTGTTGCGGGGCAAAGGTCAAAAAACACTTCCATTTCGCTAGTTACTGCAATACCTTTTTTACGCGCTGAATCGAGTTCGGGCAGGTGGAAATTCATACCCGGTGTGCGGAAAATCATATCAACTTCCAAGTTTTCGAGATAATTTTCTCCAAGGCGGAGTATAGCACCCGCTTGTTCCAATTCGTTTGCAATATCGCCGAGCATTTCGCGATTTCTACGGTCACAAGCATAAACCTTGGCACCTTTGTTTAAAAAATTCAAGATTAGCGGAGTGTTGCTCACACCAATACCGCACATAGCGATTTTTTTACCCTTTATTTGTTCGAAAAATTGTACGCAATCCATAATTCGTTTGCCCCCAATATTTATATATAATTATCTATCTTTATATTATACTTAAAATTAACCGAAATATCAACACTAACCGCACAATTTTATAAAAAAGTTCATTTTGAGGATTTTGGCGAATAAAATGTAGGGAATGGGGGACAAAATATGAACTTTATAAATTGCAGCAATCAAGCCACACCCGAGCTTATGAGAAAAACGGTTGTATTTTGGAGTGAAAATAGTGTTCAGCACATAACTTCGCTATTACGTTCAACAAGCGGTACAACGGCGGTTTTAGAAGAAAGTTTTAAGCAAGACCTAAAACTTTTTAGAGATAGGTTTAATTCAATTTTAGAAGGTTTTCGAAAAGGTAATATTCCGCTTTCGCGTTATCAGGATTTTTTAAGGGTTAACACAGGCTTTATAAATCTTTTGGAAAGAATTAAATATGAAGGATTTTCAGGTTATCCAATACTTCAACAATCAGTTTTTCATTATATCTATGAAGCGCGTTATATAAATGCGATTTTCTCGACAAAAAATCCTAATAAAAGCGTACTTATAACGCTGTATTTTGAGCCTTTTTTAAATAATGGATTTAATTGTTTTTATAACCAAATGTATTTTTGGGGAATTATAGGCTCGATGCATCCTTCACTTATTATGGGGGATAATTCCTTTTATAATGCGATAAACGGATATTCCAAGGAATATTTAACAGGAGTGACCAATAGTTTTAACAACTTGAATTTCAGACTTTCTGCTCTTAAAAAGCCGATAAAAAAATCGGCACTTTCACAGCTTTTCAAAGAGTTTTCATATCTTAATAATAACTATTTGGAATTTTTAAAAGATATACGAAAAAACAGCCCTAAGATTTTCACAACACCTATGATTTCTCGTTTATCATCGAACTTTTATGAGGCGGTTGACCATCAAATCGCCGAGCATACTTTGGTTAGTGAAATAAATCAAAATATAGCAAGATTTTTATAGAAAAAAGCGAAGACTTTGAGTCTTCGCTTTTGGGTTATTATTTAGTCTTTTCTTCAATTTTTTCGGCTGCGCCTTGGAGATATATGTTTTCATACATTTCGAAATTGCCGTTATCTACCATTTTTGCAACGTTTACGTCGATTGGCATTTTGCCTAGAAGGTCGATTCCAAGCTCTTCGGCGATTGTTTCGGTAGAAGAACCGAAAATCTTAAATTCTTCGCCACACTCGGGACAAACAACGTAGCTCATATTTTCGACGAGTCCTAAAACAGGGATGTTCATAAGATTTGCCATATTGTATGCTTTTTTAACAATCATTGAAACCAAGTCTTGAGGAGAGGTTACGATAACGATACCGTCGAGTGGGAGACTTTGGAATACTGTTAGCGGTACGTCACCGGTTCCTGGTGGGCAGTCAACCAAAAGATAGTCAAGGTCGCCCCAAACAACGTCGTGCCAAAATTGTTTTACAGCACCTGCAATAACAGGCCCGCGCCACAAAACAGGGGATTCTTTGTCTTCGAGTAGAAGGTTTATAGACATAAGTTTGATACCTGTTTTGGTTTCGGCAGGGAGAATACCAATCTCGTTTTGCATAGCACGAGAATTTATACCAAAAGTTTTTGGGATAGAGGGGCCTGTAATGTCGGCGTCGAGAATACCAACGCTGTAACCCATTCTTTTGAGAAGTACCGCAAGAGAAGAAGTGACGAGAGATTTACCAACGCCACCTTTGCCGCTTACAATACCTATTACGTGTTTGATGTTGTTATATTCGCCTGTCGGTTCTAATAAACTTTCTGCTTTTCTACTTCCGCAACTTTGCGAACAAGAACTACAGTTGCCCGAACAGCCTGTGTTTTTTTCTTCAGCCATTTAAAAAACTCCTAATTAAAAATTCAATAATATTATTATACAACCAAATTAAAAAAATGCAAGGCGGAAATTAGTTATTGTTGAAAAAATCGTACTGATTGGCAATTGTAGCCCATGTTGCAGGACCGACAGAACCCGAAACGGGCAAAGAGAAGAGCTCTTGAAATGTTCTAACTGCATTTTCGGTTTGGTCGCCGTAATATCCTGTTACCGAAACAGCGGGGATTTCGGGTATGTTTTGGGAGATTAGAAGTAGGTAAGTTTGAAGGTCTTTGACGTTGTCGTTTCGCATATCGGGAGTTAGAAAATAACCTGGGTAGAGTTTCGCGTTTGTACCTTGGTATCCTTCGGGCAAGGATGCCACAGTTTCGGTATAGACACGGGAAATTGTGTTCCAAGTTTCGTTGTCGACTATACCCGTGACATCAAGACCGTAGAATTCTTGAAACCGTTCAACCGCTGCTACCGTTTCGGGACCAAAATAATTGCTTCTGGGCACGGGTTCCAGTGCGCCGTTGAAGTAGGCTATAATGCTTAGGTAGTATTGTACCGTTGTAACGGGGATTCCGCTTGACCCCTCGCTTATTTGGGTGTCAAAAGGTATTGTGGCTTCGGCTACCGAAATACCTTCGCTCGTAAGGTCGGAAAGTGCTTTGACACCGTTGTAATATTGTTTTATTTTATACCAAGTTGCCTTGTCTACCTGTCCGCTTTTTTGAAGGTTGAATATTTCTTGAAATTTTTCGACAGCCGCCTCGGTATCGATTCCGAAAATTCCGTTTTCGTTTTCGATTTTTGGTATAGCAGGATAATTTTGCGATATACGATTAAGCTCGGTTTGGATTATCTTTACGTTATTTCCCGAATCCCCAACCTTAAGCGGTACACCGGGATAGGATTCTTCGGTAAAACCAACAGGCGCATCGTTTACAAGCCCTATATTGTTTCCGTAGTAGTTTTGTAAAATCTCAAATGGTGTGAGACCCTGCTCGGCGAGGTTTACTGTGCCCCATTGGGAGAGGCCGTTACAGGTTGAGGTTGTACCGTTGCAAAAAGAGGCGAAGAGCGGCTCGACGTTGCCTTGGCGCACGATATAATCGTTGAAAATTTCGTCGACTATGTATCCGATATTTTCAAAAATATCGCGGTCGGGCTTGAAGGCTTGGTCGAATTGAGTGGTGTTTGTGATATCAAAATCATATCCGCGAGAGCGGTAATATTCGGTATAAACTCGGTTTAAAACAAAGGAAATAATGGCGTAAATATTCGCTCGAAGAGCATTTTCGGGCCAAGTTGGATATATTTCGCTTGAAGCCACGTTTTTGATATATTGTATAAAAGGTACAGTAACGTTTTGAGCGTCGGAATTTGGCGCTCCAAGATGTACGGTTATGTTTTCGGGAATTGTCGGAAGAAGGATATCAGCCATTTAATCACCTATAAATCATATTTTTCGGATTCATCAAAAATAAAAGGCCCCTTATCTTCACCCGCGGTTTCTAAAAGCAAAAGATTTGATTGCTGTAGGGAAATGACTCCGCTGAAAACAGGGATATTTAGATGGATGTTTTTGACATAACCGTCGGCTTCAATAAGCATATTATAAACCGCATAGGGTAAAAGGGTATTATCCTCTTGGAGAGAAAGGGATTTTTCGGGTGTTGGCAGATTAAACGTTTTGGTTCTTCCGCTTTGGTTTGTAATATCAGAATCGATAACGGTTATGTTTGGGTATTCGCCTTGGAAGATGGTGACCTTGGCGTTTTTTACGGGGTATAGGGAACGGATGGTTGTGACT
>JAZORM010000025.1:0-25334 GCA_045656585.1 Acutalibacteraceae bacterium | reverse complement strand
AAAAGATTAAACTGATCACAAAAGAAGATGTTGTTTATGCCGCAAAAGGCGTAAATCTTCACACAGTATATAAACTTTTACCAAAGGAGGGAGTAATATGCTAAAGGAAGTAGTTTACGGAGATATTGGCGAAAGCTATGTGAAAGCGGTTCATTCTTCGGGTCTTAAAATTTATATACTTGAAAAACCGCAATATAATTCTTGCTATGCGATTTTCGGTACAAAATACGGTTCTATTGATACAACCTTTGCGGTAAACGGTGAGACTACAACCGTGCCTGAAGGTATTGCTCACTTTTTGGAGCATAAGCTTTTTGAGAGTGAAGACGGTGACGCTTTTTCAAAATATGCAAAAACGGGCGCTTATGCTAACGCGTTTACTTCTTTTGATAAAACTTGTTATTTGTTCTCATGCTCTAATATGTTCTATGAAAACCTTGAAATTCTTTTGAATTTTGTTCAGTCGCCTTATTTTACAAAGGCTACCGTAGAAAAGGAACAGGGAATAATCGGTCAGGAAATTAGAATGTATGACGATAGTCCTGCTTGGCGCGTTATGTTTAATATGTTACTTGCAATGTATAAAAACCACCCGGTTAGAATAGACATTGCGGGTACCACCGAAAGCATTGCGCAAATTGATGATGAATTGCTCTATAAATGCTACAACACTTTTTACAACCCTTCTAATATGTTTCTTTGCATTGCGGGTAACGTAGAAACCGAAAAGATTTTGAAAATGGTTGAGGGCGGTATCAAGGAAAATACTCCTTTAGAAATCGAAAGAATAATGCCCGAAGAACCCGAAACAGTTTTGAAGAGCGAGGTTTCGCAAGATCTTGCGGTGGCTCAACCGATGTTCTGTTTTGGTTATAAATTGCCATACGAAAAAATCCCTTCGGTTAAAGACCGTGTTTGTATTGAAATTTTGTTGGAACTTATCGTTGGGGATTGTACTCCACTCTACAAAAAACTTATGGAACAAGGTCTTATAAACGATGATTTTTCTTTTGAGCATTTTTGCGGAGAGGGATATAATGCGGTGATTTTCGAGGGCGATTCGGATAATCCAAAAGCCGTTGCCGAAGAAATAAAAGCCGAAATTTTAAGACTTCAAAACGAAGGTATAAACAAAAAACTTTTCTCGGCAATTAGAAGCGGTCTTTACGGAAATGCGATTCGTAGTTTCAATAGCGTTGAGAGTATTGCGATGCAGTTTGTCGATGCCGCAATGAACGATATCAGTATTTTTGATGAGCTTAAATATTTGAAGTCGGTAACTATTGAAAGCGTATTCAAAAGACTTTCGCTGTTTAATAATGAAAATACCGTTTTATCGGTTATTAATCCACTTAGCGAGGAATAAATTATGTCATACGTTGTTACGATTTTTGGAATAGAAATTCCGCTAAACCCAATCGCTTTTAGCATTTCTTTTTTTGGAAAACATTGGGACATATATTGGTACGGAATTATAATAGCTACCGGCTTTTTGCTAGCTATCGTGTACGGTTGGCTTAATGCTAAGCGTTTTGGTATCGATAGAGATAAAATGCTCGACGTTGTTTTGGTTGCGGCCCCTATTTCTATTTTTTGCGCGAGACTTTACTACGTGCTTTTCGATGGTGTTAAGTGCGAAAGTATTGCCGACTTTTTTGGATTTGGAAGTAATTCAGGTGTTGCGGGCATAGCTATTTACGGTGCAGTTATCGGTGCGTTTGTGTCGGGCGGCTTAATGTGTAAACTCAAAAAGATAAAGATCGCTGATATGTTCGACCTTGCCGCTTTAGGTTTCCTTATTGGACAAGGTATTGGACGATGGGGCAACTTTGTTAATCAAGAGGCTTTCGGTAGCCTTACAGGTAGCGATTTTTGGGGTATGGAAAGCGCAAAAACCATAGCCGAAGTTGGCGAAGGTCTTGTTCATCCTTGCTTTTTGTATGAATCGGTTTGGTGTGCTTTAGGCTTCGTTTTAATACACCTTTTAAGCAAAAAGAGAAACTTTAGCGGTGAGATGTTTTTAACTTACTGCGCATGGTACGGTTTTGGTCGAGGATTTATTGAAATTCTTCGTACCGATAGTCTTATGATTGGTGGCATTAAGGTATCGTGTCTTTTGGCTTTCTTGCTTTGTGTGGCAAGTGTTGGTGCTATAATCGTTATCAGAAAGAAATTAAAACCCGAGCCCGAGTACGTTTCTGTTTTTAGTGAAAATATGGAGGAAGAAAATGAGAATAATTGACGGTAAAGTTATTTCGGCTTTCGTAAAAGACCGTGTTAAAGGCGAAGTTGAAGCTCTCAAAAAAGAGGGTATCACAACAGGTCTTGCGGTTATTATTGTTGGCGAAGATCCTGCTTCAAAGGTTTATGTTAATAATAAGAAAAAGGCTTGTGAAGCGCTTGGGATTATTTCGGAAGAGTATGCTTTGAGCGAAAGTACAACCCAAGAAGAACTTTTGGCTTTGATTGACGAGCTTAATAAAAAACCAACAATTAACGGTATTTTATGTCAGTTGCCACTTCCACGCCATTTAGACGAACAAGCGGTTATAAATGCGATTGACCCCGCTAAAGATGTTGATGCTTTCCATCCGCAAAATGTTGGTAAAATAATGCAGGGGGACTATGATTTTGTTCCTTGCACACCTGCGGGAATTATGGAAATGCTCGCTTATGAAAATATTGATATCGAGGGCAAAACCTGTGTTGTGATCGGTCGTTCAAATATTGTTGGAAAACCAATGGGTATGCTTTTGCTCCACAAAAACGGAACAGTTACCATTTGTCATTCGCGCACAAAGGATTTGAAAGAAGTTTGCCGTAAGGCTGATATATTGGTGGCGGCTGTTGGCAGACCTAATTTTGTGACTGCCGATATGGTAAAGACCGGTGCAGTTGTCATTGACGTTGGTATTAACCGTGTTGATAATAAACTTGTGGGCGATGTTGATTTCTTGGCAGTAAAAGACAAATGCGAAGCAATCACTCCCGTACCCGGTGGAGTAGGTCCTATGACTATTGCGATGCTTATGCAAAATACCCTTACTGCTGCCAAAAAACAAAACAACAGGTGATTTTAGTGCTAAAAAAAATTGTTTTAATAATGATGATTTTGCTTATGTCATCTATTTCGGTTTTTGCCAAAGGTGAGTTTTATGTTTATGGCGAAGATGATATAGACTTCTTTTGTAAAACGTTTGATATGGATGACTGTGATATAGCGGATTATTTTGAACAAAACAACATAACTTATTTTGCTTGTAATAAAGATAATACAAAGCAAATTAAAATGATTGAAACTGTCGATGATTTTTCAAAAAGTGTGTTTGATATGTTGGCTCTTAGCGATGAGAGTATTTTAGATCTCGCAAGTGAACTCTCAGGTGTTCCGAACACAAAGGGCGAGATTGTAGAATACGGAGATCGAAAATTCCTCAAAACTGAACATCAAACCGAGGATAGCGGCGGAAAATTTATTTTGACTCAGTATGTTACGGTCGAAAAATCGCAAAAAATGATAATATCATTTTGCACGGCTGAAAACGTTGATAACTCATATATCTTAGAAAACTTCGAGCAACTCGCAAAACCTCAAAAAGACTATGCTTTATTTTTGGTTTTAGGATTTGGACTTTTCGCTTTTGTGGGTATTTGGGTTTTGGTTCTTTTAATTAGGGATTTCAAAAAGAATAATGCATAAATTTAAAAGCCTTACAAATATTCTGTTAATTTTTTGTAAATACTCATTTTGAGGATGTGGTATTTATGAAAAGACGGAATATCGTAAGGCTTGTTTCTTTTTTGAGCGCAATAATAGTTGTGCTTTCGGGGATTATTATTGTCAATTCTCAAAATAGCGAGAACTTAAAAATACAAATAAAAAATAATTATTCCCGCAGTTTAAACGAGTTTACGGCATCGCTTAACAACATATCTTTGATACTAAAAAAAGCACAGTATGTCACAACTCCTGCAAGACTGAGCCTTATGGCAGCCGAACTTTTGACCGAGGCTGAAAACTCGAAAAATGCTTTGGCTCAACTGCCTTCCGGTAGCCATCTTGATACCTTGAATCGTTTTTTGTCTCAAGCGGGAAATTACGCCTTTTCGGTTTCGGGAAAACTTTATAGCAATAACGAGCTGCCGAGTGATTATAGCAATAATCTTTCCGCTTTATGCAGTACCGCCGAAAAAATTTCGCGTATAGTAAGCTCTGCCCAAATCGATTTTGATAATTCGGATTATTGGACTTTGGAAGTGGAAGAAAAAATAAACGAACAAATAGATGAAAACTTAATTTCTTCTCTTCAAAAAATAGAGGGTGAACTTACCGATTATCCAACGCTGATTTATGACGGCCCTTATTCCGACCATATTTTAGAGGGTGAGCCGCTTATGATAAAGGACGCTCCCGAAGTCACAAAGGAAAACGCCCAAAGTATAGCAAAAGATTTTTCCGCTTCTCAAAGTTTGGAGTTTGTTTGTGAGGAGAAGGGTAAAATTGAAGCTTATAGGTTTGCTGATGAATCGACCAATATATCGGTTAGTAAAAATGGCGGCTACGTCGTTTATATGCGAAAAGACCGCGAGGTAGCGGATAATAAATTTTCATATAGTCGGGCGCTTGAACGAGCAAAAAAATTTCTAGAAGACAATTCGTTGTCACCGTTTATAGAGACTTATTATTATATCGATGAGGGAGTTTGTGTTATAAATTTTGCTTATTTAGACGGTCAAACGATTTGCTATACCGATCTTTTAAAGGTCGGGATTGCGCTTGATAACGGGGAAGTGGTACTCTATGAAGCTAGCGGTTATCTTTCTAATCATACCGAACGTGCGTTTCCAAGCGCATATTATAGTACTGAACAAGCGAAGGAAATTGTTAGCGACCAATTAAAGATTTTAAAGACTTCTATAACCTTAATCCCAACTAAAAAAGGTAAAGAAGAAAGGTGTTACGAATTTTTGTGTTCCGATGGTGAAACACAAGTTTTGGTTTATGTCAATCTTTTAGATTTGGCGGAAGAAGAGATTTTGATTCTTCTTAAAAACGATGGTGGTACGCTTGTGAAGTAAATTTGATTGACAAAGCTTTTTAAATATGGTAAATTTAGAGTAATAAAGATAGTAAGCGCGTAACTTTTTTAGTGCTATGCGTGGAGTAACAATTAAATTTAACCCCAAGTATAGCAAAAATAGTTATACTTGGGGTTTGCTTTTTTGAATATATTAGTTAATAAGGAGTTGAGGTTATGAAGATATGTATTTTTGGTGCGGCGAGTAGTTTTATTGATGAAAAGTATATTGACGCTACTGAAAAATTGGGCGAATTTTTAGCCGAAAAGGGACACGAATTGGTGTTTGGTGCGGGTGGTCACGGCCTTATGGGTGCTGCGGCTCGCGGTTTCAAGCGCAAAGGTGGTAAAATCTACGGCGTAATCCCTGAATTTTTTAGAGAAGAATGTATAGAAGTAATTTATACCGAGTGTGATGAAATCATCTACACCGAAACAATGGCACAGCGTAAGGCTAAAATGGAAGATTTGGCCGATGCGTTTATTATAGTGCCAGGCGGTATAGGTACCTTCGAAGAATTTTATGAGGTTCTGACTTTGAAACAGTTGGGTCGTCACACAAAACCTATCGCGCTTTATGACATTGATGGTTATTATGATAAGCTTGAAGAATTTATGGTATATTCTATGGAAGAAGGCTTTATAAACAAGGTTTGCAAGGAGATTTATGCTTGTTTCGAAACGCCTGAAAAAGTGCTTTATTATATCGAAAACGACAAGCCTGTAAAACGTAGCATTAAAGACCTTAAAAACGGATAGGTAGTGAAAAATGTTAGCAAAAGAATTTGCAAAAGATATAAATGCTGATAAAATTGTTTTGGGAGACGGCGAAAAAGTTGTTAAAAAGGTTGCTGTTTGTATGGTTATAACCCCCGAAGTGTTTTATGACATTAAGGAATGGGGAGCCGATATTATCGTGACCCACGAACCAACCTTTCTCCATAACAACGATGTGTGTGATTTTCCTTTTTACTTGGAAAAAAAGAAAATGATTGAGGAAAGCGGTATTGTTGTTTGTCGTTGGCACGATGCGGCTCATTTTGGCGCGGTCGATTTGGTACATAAAACCTTTGTTGATAGAATCGGCCTTGAAGGGCAATTTGACGGCAAGTTTCTTTTTGAACTTAAAAATCCTTTGTCGCCCCTTGAGATTGCCAAACAAATTCGCGAAATGTTTAATATAAAACAACCGCGAATTGTAGGTCAACGTGACGGCGACGTTCAAAAAATCGGTCTATGTCTTGGCGCTCGTGGCGACCAAGCGTATTTTGATATGCTTTCCAATGATATCGACCTAATTGTTACAGGTGAGCTTTGCGAGTGGCACAATGCTGAGCCTGTGCGCGATATGGCGCAAATGGGTATGCAAAAAAGTCTTATAATTTTAGGTCATGCGTCGAGTGAAAAGGATTCGATGGATGATTTTACAAATTATATAAATTCGGCTTTCAAGGATAAAAAAATTGTCGCTAAATACTTTGATTGTGGCGAACTTTACAGTTATATAGATTAAAAGAAAAAAGGCTTTGGAAATTTTCCAAAGCCTTAAATTTTATATTATTCCAAATACTTCAACAACACCGCTTTTATGGTAGAGGGAAGGGGTTACAAGCAAGGAATAACCTTGACCTGCATCACAATTCCACTCAATCGAGCGTCTTTGCGGTACCGCACAAGCGGAAAGCAACATCATAATTGCGCCGCCGTGCATTATAACACCTGCGTTTTCGATGTTGTTATTTAGCATATCGATTACGATTTCGTTAAGACCAACACAAAGTCTCTTGATGAATTCGGAGTTGTCTTCGCCGCCTTTTGGAGCCGAAAGTTTACCTGCCGCCCAAGCTTTGAAATCGGGGTTGAGTTCAAGTTCGTTAGCGGTTTTGCCTTCAAATTCGCCAAAGTCATATTCTTTTAAGTTTTCTACCAAAAACATTGGAACGTCGGGATAGAGAACCGCGCCCGATTGTTTCGCGCGAAGAAGCGGACTAGAATAAAGACGTTCAATCTCGGGGTAGGGGGAGTCGTTTTTCATAAGTCTTAACTCGTTAAGCCCCTCGGGAGATAAGGGTAAATCAGTTTTAGAGCCGATATATTGACCTTTGTAGTTGGCGTCGGTTGCGCCGTGGCGGATAAGATGTATTTTAAGTGTTTTCATATATATTCTCCAAAAGTTCGGTTATGATTTGATTAGATACGAGCATACCTTTATTAGTGAGCGAAAATTTGCCGTTTTGAAGCTTTGCTAAGCCGTTTTTAACAAATAATTCCACTTTGGTTTGCGGTAGAATATTCGCGCAAACACCGTCTTTTAATCGAAGAGCCAACATAAGTTTTTCTTCTTCGCTTCCACCCTCGCCGTCGGGTAAAGGGGTGCTGCCTTTTATAAAGTTTTTAAGGTCGCGCGGATAGAAAAATCTTTTGTTGTCAAGAAAAGAGTGCGCCGAAGGACCAATACCTAAATATTCCTCGCAATTCCAATATTTTAAATTGTGGCGACTCTCAAAATCGGGCTTTGCGAAATTCGAAATCTCATAGTGGCTAAATTCCTTGTTTTCAAGAAATTCGCACATAAAAAGATATTGGTCGCAAATCTCATCTTCACTCGGAAGCGAAAGAGAGTTTTCCTGTCGCTCGAAGGCAGTGTTAGTCTCGATTTTTAAAATATAAGCCGAGATATGCTCGGGATTAAAGGTTAGCAAAAACTCGAGGTCGGCTTTAAGCGTATCTAAATTCGAATCGGGCAAACCTATCATTAAATCGAGCGAAATATTAGAAAAACCAAAACTTCGAGCCTTGCAAACAGCGTTCTCTACATCTGTTTTAGAGTGTGTTCTGCCAAGCTTCAAAAGGCGGTTATCATTGCTCGTTTGAACGCCGATAGAAAGACGGTTTATTCCCGCTGTTTTTGCGTTTTTGAGTATTTCTTCGACATTGCTTTGTGGGTTTAATTCGAGGGTTATTTCACAGTTTTCTAAAACGTTAAAATTTTGTCTTACAGTATTTAAAACTACCGACAAACGCTCATTTAAAAGAGAAGGTGTACCGCCACCCAAATAAATAGTATCAATGGGGCGGTTTATTTTGCCGCCCCATTGTTTTATTTCTCTTTTGAGCGCGTTTGTGTATTTGTCGACCATTTCTTCAGTAAAGATAGCCGAATAAAAATCACAATAAGCGCATTTGCGTTTGCAAAACGGGAAATGTAGGTAAAGACCTAGATTAGTCAAGGATTTCACCAATGCAACCGGGAGCAACCATAGCAGCGTTTGCTTCGTCGGTGTCGATGTGCATAGCCAAAGCGTAAGCATCGTTTACACGAGCGATAACATCGCCGAAGATAAGGCTTCTGCCGTTAGAATCAATCTTAACGCTAACGATTTGCTTATCTTTGATGCCGTATTTTTCGCCGTCAGCTACTGTCATATGGATATGACGCTTAGCAGCGATAACACCTTGTTCTAATTCAACTTCGCCCTTAGGACCTACAAGCTTACATTTGCCGCTACCTGCAACGTCTCCTGATTCGCGGATAGCAGCCAAAGCGCCGATTGAACGAGCGTCTGTAAGAGAGATTTCTACCTGTGTTTCAGGACGAACAGGACCCAAGATGGATGCCTTTAACTGACCCTTTTCACCAATGATTGTAACCTTTTCTTCACAAGCGAATTGACCAGGTTGTGACAAATCCTTTTTAGGAGTAAGGGTGTAGCCTTCACCGAAAAGGATTTCTAAATCTTTTTGTGAAACGTGCAAATGACGAGCAGAGATTTCAACTAAAACTTCTTTCTTCATAATAATACTCCTTTAAATTAGTTTTCTACTATATTCTACCATATTTTTAGAACTTTTCAAGAGCAATTTTTAATATTTTTAGATTGACTTTATAAAGTCAATATTGTAAAATATATTTAAGATTAAAAAAGAGGTGTTTTTATGAAACCTGTCTATAAAAGAGTGCTCTTAAAATTGAGCGGCGAAGTTCTTGCAGGAACTAAAGGTGTAGGTATCGATTTTGATAAAGTTTTGGAAGTTTGCGAAAGTGTAAAAACCTGTGTTGATATGGGTGTTGAAGTTGCAATCGTTGTTGGCGGCGGCAATTTCTGGCGCGGTAGAAGTAGCGGTAAAATGGACCGTACCCGTGCTGACCATATGGGAATGTTGGCAACTTCTATTAACTCATTGGCTTTGGCTGATGCGCTTGAACAATTGGGTGTTACCGCTCGTGTTCAAACCGCTATTGAAATGCGCCAAATCGCCGAGCCTTATATTAGAAACAAGGCTGTAAGACATTTGGAAAAGGGTAGAGTAGTAGTATTTGGTTGCGGTACAGGTAACCCATTTTTCTCAACCGACACAGCGGCGGCTTTACGTGCGGCTGAAATCGGCGCTGACGTAATCTTTAAAGCAACAAACGTTGACGGTGTTTACGATAGCGATCCTAAAAAGAATCCAAATGCTAAGAAATTTGACGTATTGTCACATTTGGACGTTTTACAAAAAGGTCTTCACGTTATGGACAGCACAGCGGCGTCTCTTTGTATGGATAACGGAATTGAAATTTTGGTATTCAATCTTGATAAGCCCCAAAATATTGTTTCGGCAATGGTGGGCGAAACAATCGGTACAGTAGTTAAGTAGGAGGAAAATATAATGAACGAATTATTGAAATTAACCGAAGAAAAAATGACTAAAACAGTTGCGGTACTTGACCGCGATTACAAATCTATCAGAGCAGGTAGAGCAAACGTTTCAGTTTTGGATAGAATCACAGTAGATTATTACGGTGTCCCCACTCCCATTCAACAAATGGCTGCAGTGTCGGTTCCCGAACCTCGTATCCTTATGATTCAACCTTGGGACGCTTCAACTCTTAAGGAAATCGAAAAGGCAATTTTGATATCTGATATTGGTATCAATCCTCAAAACGATGGTCGTGTTATCCGTCTTTCTTTCCCACCTCTTACTGAGGAACGTAGAAAAGAAATCGTTAAAGAAGTTAAGAAGACCGCTGAAGAAAGCAAGGTTGCTATTCGTAATACTCGCCGTGACGCGTTAGAAAAATTAAAAGGTTTACAAAAGTCTAATGTTATCACTGAAGACGACCAAGCCAACGGCGAAAAGAAAATTCAAAAACTTACCGATAACTACTGTAAAGAAATCGATGATTTGTCGGTATTAAAGGAAAAAGAAATTTTAGAAATCTAAAATCTTGCGGTCCCACTTTTTTGTGAGACCGCTTTTATACGCGAGGGATAATTATGTTCTTTAAGAAAAAAGAAACGGTAAGACCGTTGCCAAAGCATATTGCGATTATTATGGACGGCAATGGCAGATGGGCAAAAAAACAAGGTTTGCCAAGAAGTGCGGGGCATGTTGCAGGTGCTAAAACCTTTAAAAATATCGCTAGATATTGCAACAAAATCGGATTGGAATATTTAACAGTTTACGCTTTTTCAACTGAAAATTGGAAAAGACCACAGGCTGAAGTGGATGGCATTATGAATCTTTTGAGAGATTATCTAAAGGATGCCGAAAACTTTAAGGATGAGAATATCCGTGTGAGATTTCTTGGAAACCGTGAGCCTTTAGCCGAAGATATTAAAGAACTTATGCTCAAAAACGAGAAGGATAGCGAGGTTGCTACGGGCCTCAATCTTAATATCGCTATAAATTACGGCGGACGTGATGAGATTACAACTGCTGTAAAAGAAATTGTAAAAAACGGTGTAGCGGTAGAGGATATAACCGAAGAACTCATTTCTCAAAATCTTTATACAAAAGATATACCAGACCCCGATTTTATAATAAGACCAAGCGGAGAATATCGTTTATCTAACTATCTTATTTGGCAGTCGGCTTATGCAGAGTATTGGTTTTCGGATGTTTTATGGCCTGATTTCACCTCGAAACATTTGGATAAAGCAATAGATGATTTCAATAAGCGGAATCGTAGATTCGGAGGGGTTTGAGTAAAATTGCCCACATTACCGTTTTGGTTCGGGGCAGTACTTTTGTACGGCACCACTCACTGCAAACGAAATTGTGATCAATTTTCTTTTAAACCTTGTGTTATAAATTACGGAAAGGATATCTTAATATGAAAACTCGTATAATTTCAGGTGCGGTTATGGCTGTGATTGTAGGTGCGATTTTTACAATCGGCTATTTATTCTCACCAATGATTATTAGCATTGCAGTAGCGCTTTTGGCTGCAGGTGCTATTTATGAAATAATACACAATGCCGCAGGTATTAGAAACAATGCGGTTGTGATCGGTTCGGCAATATATTCGGCGATGACGGTTATTTTAGGCGCTTTGGCGTTTTTTTCGGGTGTTATTACCGCTACCGTTCTTTATTGTATTTTTATCGCTTGTATGATTCTTGTTTATCATAAAGAGTTTGACATTGGAAAAATCGCGTTGGCTTATGCTTTGCCGGTTCCTTTCGCGATGGCATTTTTTGCTTTGGATACGTTGATTAGCAATGATAGCGGTCTATACTATTTATTGCTTTTGCTCAATTTCTCTTGCGTTTGCGATATGGGAGCTTATTTTGTTGGTGTTTCTATTGGTAAACATAAACTTTGCCCCGAAATCAGTCCTAAAAAGACGGTTGAAGGCGCTATTGGCGGAATAGTTTCAAGTTTGGTTTTCACTGTTGTGATTTCATTGATATTTGACAAATTCAGCATTGGAATTTTATTAGCAACAATACCTCTTTGCGTTTTAGGTATGATAGGAGACCTTTTTGCTTCTGCTATAAAACGTTCGGTAGGTCTTAAGGATTATGGTAATTTAATTCCGGGACACGGTGGAATTATGGACAGGGTTGACAGCATAATAATGATTGCGCCCTTAATGCTTGTAATGATTCTTTGGGAAGTAATATAATGAAAAGTTTAGTTATTTTAGGTTCTACCGGTTCTATTGGAACCCAAGCACTCGAGGTTTGTCGCCGCGACGGATATAAGGTTGTGGCTTTGGCGGCGGGAAGCAATATAGAACTTTTGGAAAAACAAGCGAGAGAATTCGCGGTAAAAGCGGTTGCTGTTTTTGCGCCGGATAAAGCGAAAGAATTAAAAATTAAATTGAGTGATACCGATATAAAGGTTTTGTCAGGTGTTGAAGGTGTTTGCGAAGTAGCAAGTATGGAAGCCGACGTTGCGCTTAATTCAATCGTTGGTATAGCAGGTCTCAAGCCCACTCTTGCGGCAATTGAGAGCGGAAAGGATATCGCGCTCGCTAATAAGGAAACCCTTGTAACAGGCGGAGATATTGTTAATCGCAAAGCTTTGGAAAAGGGTGTCAAAATTTTGCCTGTCGATAGTGAACATTCGGCGATTTTTCAGTCACTCCAAGGCTCTCCTCAAAAAAGTTTGCGAAAGATTTTGCTAACTGCTTCGGGCGGTCCGTTTTATAAAAAGACTAGAAAAGAACTTGAAGACGTGACCGTAAAAGAAGCTCTTAACCATCCTAATTGGTCGATGGGCGCTAAAATCACAATCGACTCGGCTACCCTTATGAATAAAGGTCTTGAGGTTATCGAAGCGGTTCATTTGTTTGGACTTCCCGCAAAGGATATTGAGGTTTTGGTTCATAGACAAAGTATTGTACACTCGGGTGTGGAATTCTCTGACGGTGCGGTTATAGCGCAACTTGGTACTCCCGATATGCGTTTGCCGATTCAATACGCTCTCACTTATCCAAATCGTAGCGACTATGCATTTGAGCATTTAAGCCTTTCGGATATCGGCACCTTGACCTTTGAAAAGCCTGATATCGAAACCTTCCGCTGTTTGCCACTTTGTATAAAGGCTATAACCGAGGGCGGATTAAAACCCACCGCTGTAAACGGTGCTAACGAACAAGCAGTCAAATTTTTCTTGGAAGGAAAAATTAAATTTTTACAAATTGCCGATTTGGTGGAAAATGCGCTTGAAAGTGCTAATAATAAAAAAGACTTCACACTTGAAGATATATTTGAAGTTGATAAACTTTCGCGACAAAGCGTACTTGAAAATATTTAGTTGGTGATTAAAATTTTAAATCTATGGAGTAATGTGTGGCCTTATCTTGTGGCTGTGCTTTTATTTTTAATACTCATAACCATCCACGAGTTTGGCCATTTTATAGCTGCTAAACTTTTAGGCGTTAGGGTTAATGAGTTCGCAATAGGGTTTGGACCCCGACTTTTATCTAAACAATTGGGCGAAACTAAATACGCCTTAAATCTTGTGCCATTGGGTGGCTATTGCGCTATGGAAGGCGAAGATGAAAACAGTACTGACCAAAAAGCCTTTTGCAATAAATCCGCTTGGAGAAGATTTTTGATTGTGGTAATGGGCGCGGTTTTTAATCTTTTATTGGGTGTTATTATTGTTGCGATAATTTTGGCTCCTACCGATAGATTCACAACAACTACTATTGCCGAATTTAACGAAAATGCGACAAGTGTTAATAGCGGTCTTGAAGTTGGGGATAAAATCCTTAAAGTTGACGGTAGAACAATCTTCACAACCTATGATTTAAGCTATGCTTTCACGAATGTAAAAGACGGTAAAATTGATATGACGGTTGAAAGAAATGGCGAAAAAACCAAGCTGGATGACGTTGCTTTCAAAACCGAAACCTACGAAGGAATGGATTTTTTAACAGTTGACTTCAAGGTGTACGGTGAGGAAAAAACAGTTGGTACTTATATCAAAAACACCTTTAAAACTTCGCTTTCTTACTGTGTTGTAATTTGGAGAAGTTTTATAGATTTGCTTAGCGGAAAGTATGGTCTCAGCGCTGTTTCGGGTCCTGTCGGCGTTACGGTAGTAATTGCGAACGCGGCTAAACAAAGTTTGGAAAGTTTGCTTCCGATAATGGCGTTTATTAGCATAAATCTAGGTATTTTCAATCTTCTTCCAATCCCTGCTTTAGACGGCGGAAGACTTATGTTTATCTTGTTTGAAATGATTTTCCGAAAACCTGTACCGCAAAAATATGAATCACTTGTTCATACAATAGGCTTTGTGGTGCTTATAGGGTTTATGATTTTGATAGTTTTAAAAGACGTTTTAAGCCTAATTTTTTAAATTTAGGAGAAGTTTATGTATACAAATGATAAAACCGTAAAGGTTAAGGTTGGCAACACTTTTATAGGCGGAGGTGCGCCTGTAACGGTACAATCAATGCTTTGTGTTCCTGCCCACGATATAGAGGGTAACGTATCTCAAGCCTTGGCTTTAGAAAAAGCGGGTTGCGATATTGTACGTGTCACAGTACCCGACGTTGAGGCTTTGAAAACCGTTAAGGCTTTGAAAGAAAATATTAAAATTCCGCTTGTGGCTGATATTCATTTTGATTATCGCCTTGCGCTTGAAAGTGTCGCTATGGGTGTTGACAAGGTTAGAATAAACCCGGGTAATATTGGCGACGAGAGTAAAGTGAAGCTCGTAGCGGATGCTTGTCGTAATGCGGGTGTACCGATTAGAATTGGTGTAAACTCGGGTTCGCTTGAAAAAGAAATTTTGGCGAAATACGGCTCGGTTACTCCTGAGGCTATGGTAGAAAGCGGACTCTATCATATATCTCTCTTAGAAAAATACGATTTTTCGGATATCGTTTTATCGCTTAAATCTTCGGATACTTTTAAAATGTATAAAGCCTATGAATTAGCGGCTGAAAAGTGTCGTTATCCTTTACATCTCGGCGTTACTGAAGCGGGTACTGAGAATATGGGTGTTATTAAATCGGCGGCGGGAATCGGCGGCCTTTTGCTTCGCGGAATAGGTAATACTATTAGAATTTCCCTGACCGACGACCCTGTGAAAGAAGTAGTAGCAGGGAAAAAGCTTCTAAAAGCAATAGGACTTCGAAACGACGGTATAAAGTTTGTTTCTTGTCCCACTTGTGGCAGAACTGAGATTGATTTAATTGGTATAGCACACGCGGCGGAAGAACGCCTTAAAGACGTTCAAAAGAATATCACCGTCGCAATTATGGGCTGTGTTGTAAACGGACCGGGCGAAGCCAGTGCCGCTGATATTGGTATCGCGGGTGGTAAAGGTTGCGGTGTGCTCTTTAAGAAGGGCGAGATTATTTGCAAACTCAAGGAAGAAGAGTTGCTTGACCGATTGGTAGAAGAAATAGAAAAAATGTAACGGAGTTGAAAATAGTGGCTACCCCTCGTTTTTTGGATGTTTTTTCGGAATGTATTGATAGTGAGTTGTCGGCGGTTTTAGACGGCGCGATACTTTCTAAATGCAATCTCGACATCGAAGAAAGAAAACTTGAAATAAAAATAGAAAGCGAAAGCTACATAACTAACGAAAATATAATTAAATTAAATCTTTCATTAAAAAAAGCGTTGCAACTCAAATTTTGTGACGTTTCTGTTGCTTTTTCGACCGGTGCTTTTTGTATAGAAGCGTGTAATGATATTGCTGAAGAATTAAAGATTAAGAACCCTGCGGTTAACGGATATTTAGGTGGCGCGGAGTATGAACTTTATAATGATAGAGTGGTTATTACCTTAAAGCACGGCGGTTATGAAAAGATTTTGGAGAGCGGTTTCCCTAAGAATTTTGCAATCGTTGCCGAAAATCGTTTCGGTAAGTCTTTGGACGTTGAGTTTATTGGTCAACTAGAAGACGTTGAAATGGAATTACCCCCACCCGAAGAGCCGGTTTTCGTTCCTAAAAAAGCCGAAGGCTCCAAACCGAAAGAGGTTGTTAATAAAATTTCTTTTGAAAAGCGCGAAGATAAGCCACAAAATGGCATTGTATACCTCGACAATCCAAAGCAGTTCTACGGTAGACGTTGTGATTTCCAAGGTATAAAGTCTATGATTTCAGTATCGCCTGAGGATAACGAGGTTTGCTGTTGGGGTCAAGTTTTTGGAAAAGAAGTTAGAACAATCAATACCAAACGAGGAGAAAGCAATATTGTTGCCTTCTCTTTCTCGGACTATACAAACTCTATAAACTGCTCAATGTTTATGGACCCTAAAAAGATGGATACAATCGCCGAGGTTAAGGACGGCGCGTTCTTGCTTATTCGCGGTTTTTATGAATTTGACAACTATAAAAAAGATTTTATTTTGAAGCCAAACGCTATGGCAGTTTTGCAAAGTTATAGTGAAACTGACGATTACGAAGGCGAAAAACGCGTTGAACTTCACTGTCATACCAATATGTCGGAAAAGGATGCGGTTTGCTCGGCTGAAAGCATAATTGAACAGGCTTTCAAATGGGGTCACAAAGCGGTTGCTATTACCGATCACGGCGTTGTACAAGCCTATCCTGCGGCTGCGGGTGCGGTTAAGAAAATTCGCAAAGGCGGCGGAGATTTCAAGGTTATCTATGGTATGGAAGGCTATTTTGTCGACGATACCGATATTGATATAAATGAAATGAACGCTAAACAAATCAAGCGTTACCATCAAATTATTTTGGTTAAGGATTTGGTGGGTCTTAAAAATCTTTATAAGCTCGTTTCCGACGGACATATTAACAACTTTAAGGGAAGACCGCTTACTTTAAAGAGTAAACTTACCGAGTTGCGCGAGGGTCTTATCGTGGGTTCGGCTTGTGAAGCGGGTGAACTTTTCCAAGCAATTTTTGAAAACAAACCCGAGGAAGAACTTTTGCGTATTGCTGAGTTTTATGACTATCTTGAAATTCAGCCACTTGGGAACAACGACTTTATGGTTAGAGAATCGACCTTGCCCGATAAAAAGGACAAAAAGGGCAACGTTATTCCAAACCGCTACCGTCACGTTACAAGCGTTGAAGTGCTTAAAGATTACAACCGCAAGATTGTTGAGATTGCCGATAAACTCGGTAAACCTGTTGTTGCAACAGGTGACGTTCACTTCCTCAAAAAGAGTGACGATATAATACGTAAAATCCTTATGGCGGGTCAAGGCTATGAAGCCGAAGATTTCGACTATCAAGCACCTCTTTATTTCAAAACCACAAAGGAAATGCTCGATGATTTCGCATATTTTGGCGAGAGAGCAAAAGAGTTTGTTATTGACAATCCTCAAAAGATTGCCGATATGGTAAGCGGTGACGTTATCCCTGTGCCCGACGGCAACTATCCGCCTGTAATTGAAGGCTCGGATGATTTGCTTCGAGATATATGTTGGGATAATGCTCATAAAAAGTATGGCAACCCTGTGCCTGAGATTGTTGAAAAGCGTCTTGAAAAAGAACTCAATTCAATTATTAGCAACGGCTTCTCGATAATGTATATCTCAGCTCAAAAGTTGGTGGCATATAGCGAAGAAAACGGATATTTAGTTGGCTCGCGTGGTTCGGTAGGTTCATCTTTTGTAGCTACCATGGCGGGTATATCCGAGGTTAACCCTCTAGCACCCCACTACGTTTGTCCTAACTGTCAACATAGCGAGTTCTTTACAAAGGGTGAAGTGGGTTCAGGCTTCGACCTTCCCGAAAAGAATTGCCCTCATTGTAATACACCGCTCGAACGTGACGGACACGATATTCCTTTTGAAACCTTCTTGGGATTCAAGGGCGACAAGGTTCCTGATATTGACCTTAACTTCTCGGATATTTTCCAAACCGAAGTACAAAAATATACCGAAACATTGTTCGGTAGCGAAAACGTGTTTAAGGCGGGTACTATTTCTACCGTCGCTGAAAAAACCGCTTTCGGCTTTGCAAAGGCTTATGCCGAGAAAAAGGGAATAACGCTTAGCCAAGCCGAACTATCAAGATTGGCGGCACTTGTGGAAAATTCGAAGATTAAGACCACAACGGGTCAACACCCTGCGGGTATGATTGTAGTACCTAATACCAACACAATCTACGACTTTTGCCCAATTCAACACCCCGCAAACAAGGCGGAATCGGGCGTTGTTACAACCCACTTTGACTTCCACTCTATACACGATACAATCCTAAAGCTTGACGAACTTGGTCACGTTGTTCCGACTACTTATAAGTATTTGGAAGAATATTCGGGTATCCCTGTGAGTCAGGTTTCGATGAGTGATGAAAAGGTTTATAGCCTATTTACATCACCTGAAGCCTTGGGCGTAACGGCTGAGGATATCGACTCAAAGACAGGTACTTTCTGTATTCCTGAATTTGGCACAAAGTTCGTTAGAGATATGCTAGTCGACTGTCGTCCTAAAAACTTCTCTGACCTTTTGCAAATTTCGGGTCTTTCCCACGGTACCGACGTTTATTTGGGCAACGCGAAAGACCTTATTGATAACGGTACTTGTACTATTTCGGAAGTTATCGGTACTCGTGATAACATCATGGTTTACTTAATCCATCAAGGTATGGAAGAGGGTAGAGCCTTTAAGATTACCGAAACGGTTCGTAAGGGTCTTGTCGCAAAGGGTAAGGTTTCTAAAGAAGAATGGGGCGAAATGGAAGAAGATATGCGCAAGGTTGGTGTTCCTGAGTGGTACATCGGCAGTTGCTACAAGATTAAGTATATGTTCCCTAAGGCTCACGCTGCGGCATACGTTATAGGTGCTTTGCGCCTTGCTTGGTACAAGGTTTACAAACCGCTCGAGTTCTATTGCGCTTACTTTACTGCTCGTCCCGAAGACGTTGACGTGCCTGTTATTATGGGCGGTATTAACTCGGTTAGACGCTATTTGCAAGAGATAAAAAACAAAGGCAAGGATGCAAGTCAAAAGGAACTTGATGTATATGAAAATATGCTCATTTTCAACGAACTAATGTCGAGAGGAATTGAAGTTTTGCCGATTGACCTTGAAAAGTCTCATGCTATGAAATATTTGCCCGAAGACGGTAAAATCCGTTTGCCTTTCGGTTCACTTTCGGGTGTTGGTGAAAAGGCGGCATATTCTATATATGAGGCGGCTCAGAAGGGAGACTTTATTTCTAAAGAAGACTTCCAGTTACAAGCGGGTGTTTCGAAGACGATTATTCAAAACCTTGCCGACCTCGGCGCTATGGATTCACTTCCTGATACTAATCAAATATCAATGTTTTAAGATAAAAAACCGATGCCTAAGGGCGGTACCCTTGAGGATATTAAAAAGGAAGCACGAAATTTTCGTGCTTCCTTTTAATTTTGTCTTACACCTTGACAAGAAGAAAAAATGTACGGCACATTTTCCTCTCGTTACGAGAACCTAAAACCCTTAACCTTGCTCACAACTAATTGCAACCTACGATGCAATACGCAAAAGAAGGGATTATTCGTGTGTTTTCATAAAAATTTCTGCTTTGCGGTTTTTGGTCTTTTCTATAAAATCTTTAATGTTGCAGATAGGTTCATCAAAACATACTCCAAATAGTTTATTCTGTTTTGATGCCGAATGATTATCTGAACCTGCAAACTTAATAAGCCCGTAATGCTCACAATAGATTTTTGCTAAATTATTTTCCTCTTCGGGTCTATTAGCGTTCATTATTTCAACACCGTCAACGTGTCTGGGGAAAAGGCGAATATGGTCAATATAAAATGCTTCACGGAAAGGATGAGCTTGGATTATAAGTGCACCGTTTTCTCTCATAAATGCAAGCTTATCGCTCTGTTTCATATGCATAATTTCAGGGTGAGCGAGAAACCATTCTTTATCAAGTCCATATACCAAAAAATCAGTACCGCCGTAAGTAGTTTCAACACCGCAAAAAACTTTAATTCCAATGGTTTCACTTAATTCCAAAGCTTTTTCGTAATCCGAAAAATAATACTCTATCTTTTCCTCATAGGTTCGGTCACTATCATCTACGTCAGGAAAATGGTTTGTAATAAAGACGCCGTCATATTCCAGCTCTTTATAATACTTTAAGCTTTCTTCTACACTTGCGATTGCACAACGACTAACAGGAGAAGTGTGAAGATGTGTTTCATATTTATACATTTTATCACCTCAAAAGGATTATACTACATTTTTTTTGAAAAACAAGAATTTTTTCGATGGGATAATTATACTATGTAAATTTAATTGTTTAGATTCTTTGATTGCGGCTTATAGTGTATCGCATTGAACGCTGACAATAATTTTAAAAATGTCCTTAATGGTGCAACACCTATGCATCGGTTTTTATTTGTTAAACCATAGTTTGTCGGTGAGACAAATTGAACTTTTGTAGAAAATGAGACCTATCACTACATATTACACTTAAATACGTCAGCCACTTCGTTAATGGTGATATAAGCCGTAGCGTCGGCTTCGTGGACAATGTCTTTCATTTTAGCGATTTGGAAACGGTTAAGCACAAAGTAAATAAGCGTTTTTTCGGTACCTGAATAACCACCGATTGCTGAGATTTTAGTTGGTGCACTACCGAATTCCTCAGCTAATGCTTTAGAGATTTCATCAGGGCAAACGGTTATAATCATCGCCGCTTTCGAGCGGTCCAGACCTTCGACAATGAAGTCAATTGTTTTAATTCCTGCGCCGTAGGTCACTATAGAATAGAGTGGTAAAATCCAACTGTGAATTGCAATACCGCAACAAATATAGAGAATTACATTATAAATCATAACGAAGGTGCCTACGGTTATGTTAAGCTTTTTTGCGAATATTACCGCCATAACCTCGATACCGTCCATCGCACCGCCGAAACGTATCGCAAGACCGCTTCCTACACCGGAAATCAGACCGCCGAACAACGCACAAAGAAGTAAATCATCACCTGCTAAGGGCGACGTGAAACTTACGTCTATCGGCAAGATATCGGTTATAAGCCAGGCAGAAAGTGAGTAGATGCAAACAGTATAGATGGCATAAACCGTAAATTTTACACCCTGCTTTTTAAGTCCGTAAAGAAAAAGCGGAACATTAAGCGCTATAAGGAAAATCGAAAGGGTTAAATATTCGGGAGTTACCTGGGACAAGAGCATTGAAGTTCCCGAAATACCGCTGTCGTAAAGCTTTACAGGGGATAAAAACATCGTAACGCCGATAGCATTTATGATACCTGCGACAGTTAGCATCAAAAAGTCGGTGATTTTAAATTTTTTCATTAGTTTTCTCCGTTTGTTTAATAAGCGGTCGAGTGAACTCAAGTCCACAATCAATAGGGGTTTTGAGGGATAGGGCGTATAGGTCGGTGGCGCGACACTCGGTATCAAAAACTTTTTTGGCATCCAAACATAAATTTTCGATTTCGCCCGACCTCATAATCACGGGAATTTTGGAATTTTCCTTGTTTTCTCGCAAAAGATTTTCACCCGTTTTGTTAAATCCTAAAACTCGCAAATATGGTGGAATTCTCAAGAACATACTGTTATCAATTCCTAAAAATGCCGAAAGCACAAGTCGACGAATACGAGCTAGGGTATACCGCTTAACCTTTATATTTTCATAAAGTCCTTCAAGCGATTTTGCGGTTTTTATAGCCGAGAATAATTTGTTTTCAATTCCTTCGCTAAGGTCGGGTAGACACTCAAAATCTTTTTTAGTTTTGGTTCTAAGCAGACCTAAAATAGTGCTTTCCAAATTTTTAATATCCGAATAATCTGAGTTTAAAAAAAGTTCTAGAGTTTCTTTTGGAAAATGAGTTTTGCAACTGTCAAAATCATCTTGTTTTATGTGCTCTCTAATAGCACTCGCGCTTACAAATTCGCTTTCAAAATCAAGGCTATCGTGCGGGGCTCCTAGTCGAGTTACAGTTTTGAACTTAATGTTCGAATTTATCTTTTTCGACGCCAAAATATACTCAATTCCGAGGGTGTTGTTAGCGCCGTCCAAAACGTCTTTTGGCGCACCGCAATCTTCAGCCGATTTTTGTCTGGCTTTGGCAAAGGTCATACCGTTTTGCAAATAGGTTTTAATAGTTTGACTAAAATTTTCGCTTTCTAAAATTTCACAAGTTTTGTAAAGTTTTTCTACTTCGCCACATTCGCTGCCGAACATAATATAATCGCAACCGATAGCATCTAAAATACTAACCGCACCAAGCGCAAAATTAGCAGCGGTCGACATAGAGTAGCAAACAGGAAGTTCTAAAACAAGGTCAGCACCGCACGAAAGAGCGGCTTTTGTTCGAACGCTTTTTTCAAAAATCGCGGTGTCTCCGCGCTGAACAAAGTTGCCACTAATGGCACAAACCACCGTGCCGTACTTTTTAGCCTCGTTTATTAGGTATTTATGCCCATTATGAAGGGGGTTAAACTCTGCAATTATGCCAATAACCGACAAAAAATCACTTCTTTACAAAAAAACTTGAAAAATCTATAATTATATAGTATTATTATATTTATATAATAGCATAATTTTACATTCTATTCAATGATTTTTTAGGAGGAATAAAAAATGAAAATTTTCGTTGTTAACGCAGGTAGTTCATCGCTTAAGTATCAACTTATCGATATGGACAACGAACAAGTATTGGCGAAAGGTCTTTGCGAACGTATTGGTGTTACCGGTGCTATCAGCCACAAGGCTGCCGACGGCAGAGAATACAAGGCAGATACCGCAATGCCAACCCATACCGAAGCATTTGAAGCAGTAGTATATGCTCTAACAAAGTCTGAAGCTAAGGTTATCGAATCTTTCGATGAAGTTTCGGCTATCGGTCACCGTATAGTACAAGGCGGTGCTATTTTCCAAGGCTCTTGCCTTATTACACCAAAAGCTCTCCAAGATATCGACGATTTGGGTGCTTTGGCTCCTCTTCACAACCCTGCTCACGTTTTGGCTATTAAGGCTTGTATCAACACCTTTGGTACCGAAATTCCTCAAGTAGCAGTGTTTGACACATCTTTCCACCAAACAATGCCTGAACACGTTTATATGTTCGCTCTTCCTTATGAATATTATGAAAAGTACGGCGTTCGTAAGTACGGTGCACACGGTACTAGCCACGACTTCGTATCAAATCGTTTGGCTGAAGTTATGGGTAAAGACCGCAAGGATATGAAGATTATTACCTGCCACTTGGGCAACGGTTGTTCAATCACCGCTGTAAAAGACGGTAAGTGCTATGATACTTCAATGAGCTTCACTCCACTTGACGGCTTTATGATGGGTACTCGTACCGGTACTCTTGACCCCTCAGCTTTAACCTTTATTGCTGAAAAAGAAAACCTCACACCTGCTGATATCAACCGCATTTGCAACAAAGAATCAGGCGTTTTGGGTGTATCAGGTGTTTCTAACGATAACCGTGACGTTGCTGCTGCTGCCGCTGAAGGCAACCACAGAGCGCAACTCGCTATTGATATGCAACGTTATCAAATCCTCAAGTTCGTAGGTTCTTATATTGCTGCTATGAACGGTGTTGACGCTATCGCTTTCACAGGCGGTATTGGTGAAAACGACCCTGGTCTTCGTGAGTTCGTTTGCGAAAACCTTGCTTACTTGGGTGTAAAACTCGACAAAGAACAAAATGCAAAACGCGGTGAAGAAATTAGAATTTCTACCGAAGACAGCGGTGTTGCTGTTTGGGTTGTTCCTACAAATGAAGAACTCGCAATTGCACGTGATACATTAAAAATCATTTCTAAATAATAGGTGATTAATATGACCTTAAATGAAGTAAAAATTAACATTAAAAACGGAAAATACGATAAAGATTTCATTATGCTTTACGGCGATGCTATTTCGGCTCGTAACCGTTATTATTCCGCTTGTGAAGATTTTGAAAAGCTTTACGGTAGCGACGGAGATATCCGTATTTTCTCAGCTCCCGGTAGAACCGAAGTTGGCGGTAACCACACCGACCATCAACACGGCTGTGTTGTTGCAGGTGGCGTTGATATGGACGTTATCGCTATTGTGGCTTTGAACAACGATAATACAATCCGTGTAAAATCTCGCGGATACGATATGGACGTTGTTGAAAATTATGATTTCGAAAAGAAGGAAAACGAAATCGGTCGTGCAAGTTCGCTTATTCGTGGTGTTTGCCAAAAGTTCTCAGAGCTTGGCGCAAAAATACAAGGCTTTAATGCTTATACTACTTCTAACGTTCTTAAAGGCTCGGGTCTTTCTTCTTCGGCAGCTTTCGAAGTATTGCTCGGCAACATTGTAAACGGTCTTTTCTTCGATAAGAAGGCTGACGCTATTGAAATTGCTAAAATCGGCCAATTTGCTGAACGTGAATATTTTGGCAAACCTTGCGGTCTTTTGGACCAAATGGCTTCATCGGTTGGCGGTTTCACTTATGCTGATTTTAACGACCCCTCGAACCCCATAACCGAAAAAATCAATCTTGATATTAAAGAATACGGTTACACTCTTTGTGTTGTTGACACAGGCGGAAACCACGCTAATTTGACTCAAGACTATGCTGATATCACAATCGAATGTAAGCAAATCAGCAACGCTTTGGGTGTTGAATTCTTGCGTGACGCCGATACAAAGAAGTTCTATTCTTCGTTGGCACAACTTCGCAAAGAATTTGGCGAACGTGCTGTTCTTCGTGCTTTCCACTTCTTCAATGAGCAAGAACGTGTACTCAAGCAACGCAAGGCATTGTTAGATGGCGATTTCAAGGCATTCTTAAAGCTTGTTAACGAATCAGGTCAATCTTCGTTCGACTATTTGCAAAACCTTTATTCAACAACTGCAGTTAAGGAACAAGGTTTGTCACTTGCTATTGCTCTTACAAAGCAGTTCTTGGGTGACGACGGCGCTTGCCGTGTTCACGGTGGCGGTTTTGCAGGCACTATCCAATGTTACATACCCTCTGACCGTCTTATTGCTTATAAGCAAATGATTGAGGAAGTTTACGGTGACGATACTTGTAGCGTTCTCTTAATCAGACCTGTTGGCGGTTATGAAATCGAACTTTAATACATAAAAACAAAAAGAACTGTGATTAATGGCCGTACTGTTAAGGATAGTGCCATGAAATCTTATGCCCGTAGTTTTTGAAACTGCGGGTATTTTTAAATATCCTCTTTGTTTGTTGGTTATGTTATGCTATAATACAACTAACCGATAAATAAGAATTTGATTAACAGTTTATGTGAATACAGGAAACAGATAGCAGGACATGAAGTTCCTGCTATCTGTTTATAAACGCATTGAGTTCTTCAATAAAAAACTTGAAAGTATTTGTAAGATTTCCGATTTTCAATAGTCTTATAGGTGGAGGAGGTGATAGGGAATGGAGTTCGAGCAGATTTACACTACATATTTCCGTGATGTTTATCTATATATTTGCAAATTGTCTAATAGTGAGCATATAGCCGAAGAAATCACAAGTGAAACTTTTTTCAAGGCTATGAAATCAATTGATAGTTTCCGTGGGGATTGTGATATTCGTGTTTGGTTGTGTCAGATTGCCAAAAACTGC
>JAZORM010000024.1:0-7119 GCA_045656585.1 Acutalibacteraceae bacterium | reverse complement strand
TTTGTTTTTGTTGATTCGTCGGCAATGATATATCCATTCTCGTCGAGCGCTATTCCGCTTAAAAATTCGGTGGCGGGTTTTCGACCGATACTAACAAAAACGCCGTCGAGTGAAATCTCGGTTTGCTCGTTTGTTTTAAGGTTTGAAATCTTAACGCCGCAAAGCTTCTCGGCTTTTAAAAATTCTTCTATCTTGCTATCCCATAGAAATTCGATATTTTCGGCTTTCATAAGTGGCTCGTGATAAATTTTAGTAGCCCTTAACGTGTCACGGCGGTGAATCAAATAAACCTTTTTGCAAAGTCGCGAAAGGTAGAGCGCGTCGGCTGCCGCCGAGTTGCCGCCACCCACAACCGCAACGGTTTTGTCTTTGTAAAATCTTCCGTCACAGTGGGCGCAGTAGTGAACGCCTTGTCCTGTGAGTTTTGCTTCGTTGGTTATTCCGAGTTCGCGAGGGTTAGCACCCGTTGCGATAATAACTGTTTTCGCATATAAATCACCGCTAAAAGTGGTGATTTTTTTAATATCGTTTTCAAGGTCGACGCTTAGTACTTCGTTGTAATCGGTCTTAGCGCCAAAACGCTCGGCGGATTGTTGCATTTTCATCCCAAGGGTGAATCCGTCGACACCCTCTTCGAAACCGGGGTAGTTGTCGATATCGCCCGTGAGGGTCATTTGACCGCCAACCGACATTTTTTCAAGTACCAAAGTATCAAGCCCCGCTCTAGAGGCGTATAAAGCGGCGGTGTATCCTGCGGGTCCGCCACCGAGAATTATTAAATCATAAATCTTGTCCATTATTCCACCTCGAATTTTTGTTTGTCGCGGTCGATTTGTTTTTTATAGCGGTCTTCTTCCGAAAAAACACAACCGCAATATTTTTGCATATAAAATCCCTTTTCTCGCGCTTTAGCGTTGCCTTCACGGAAGCCCTCTCTAAAATCGCGATATAAAAATTTAACACCGTATTGCTCGGCAAATTTTTCACCCGCCGCTTTTATAGCTTCGTGGTCTTGATAAAGGCTCGAAAGAAGGGTTGTTGTGAAGTAAGGAAATCCCTTGTCACGCGCGGTTTTTGCCGTTTCTTCTAATCGGTGTAGATAGCAATAAACACAGCGACCGTCGATATTATCGGCAACCTTTTTCACAAACTCGCGAAGACCGTAGTTTTCTTTTACTAAACAAGGCAAATTTATTTCTTTTGCATACTCTAAAAGACAATCCCTACGCGCTTCGTATTCTTTGTAGGGGTGGATGTTGGGGTTGAACCAAAAAAGTGTTAAATCGGCGCCTTCGTTGAGTAGCGGGTCAATACAAGAGAGTGAACAGGGGGCACAACAGGTGTGAAGTAAAACTTTCATAAAAACTCCTTAAATTCTAACAATAATCGGCATAATGCCGTTTTCTTCAATATCAATTACGGCGTAGGATTCGTGGAAATCCCGCCCTTTTGAACAAGAGCCGGGATTAACAATATAAATATCGTCTTCATATAATATTTTAGATATGTGGGTGTGACCGTATAGCGCAATTTTACAGCCGTTATACTTTGCGGTTTCTTTTAGCATTTTTTCGCCGTATTTAACCGAAAGGGTATGACCGTGGGTGTAGAGGATTTTAACACCGCCAACCGTTGTTACCGCGCAAGATGGAAAAGTCGAATAAAAATCACAGTTGCCACTAACAATATGGAAGCGTTTATTTGTGAAGATGTATTGCAGGTCCTCAATATCGCCCACACAGTCTCCCAAAAAGAATACGTCCGTAGCGTCGGGCTGGGCATATAAAATTTTTTCGATAATATCACTTCGCTTGTGTGAATCGGAAATAACAACAATTCTCAAGTTAATCACCTTTACATCGATTTCATATAATAGGGGTCGGGGAGTAATCAAATTAAAATAAATGCATAATTATATTAAAGAGGGGGGATTTGTTTGAATAACAACGAATTATTTCAAAATATGATAAACAAGAGTGGCGGTAAGCTTGACCGCGAGACCTTGCAAAATGCCGCCAAGACCCATAACGCCGAAGAACTTGTGAAAAAACTGTCCGACACCGACCGACAAAAGCTTGAAAGTATTTTGTCCGACAAGGATAAACTTGCAAAGGTGCTTGAAAGTCCTGAAGCCCGTATGCTTTTCAAACTGTTTGGCGGAACAGCTTCGTCTAAAAATGACCTTTCCGGCGGAGGTAAAAATGGATGATTTAAACCAAAAACTTGCGGGGATATTAAACGACCCTGAAAGTATGAATCGAATAAAAGAAATGGCGGAAAGTATACTCTCAAAACCCGAGTCTCCCAAAGAAGATGACTCGGTTTTTGGGACTTTAGACGGCGCGGAACTTAGTAATATTATGTCAATAGTTTCAAAGCTCAATCAAAAAAACGAAGATGCAAGAACAAGTCTTTTGTCAGCGCTTAAACCGCATTTGAGTGAGCCGAAACGTGAAAAGGTTGACACTGCTATAAAAATTTTGCGTCTATTGGACCTTTTGCCACTTCTAAAGGAAAGCGGAATTTTGGGTAAGATTATATGAAAAATCAAAACTTTTCCGAACAACAACGCCGTGCTATTGAACAAATGAAAGAAATGAACAGCCGAAGCACCCAAAAAAGCGAACCAAAAGCGGAAGAGAAAAAGTCGGGACCGCAAAATTCGTTTTTGGGCGGAATTTCTTTGACGTTTTTGGATGGCCTTAAAAAAGACGGCGATATGACCCTTATTCTTGGGATTTTGCTTTTGCTTTTGAGCGAAAAGGCGGATAAAAGACTTTTGTTTGCGCTAATATATATATTACTTTAAAAGAGCATATTTTAATCAATATGCTCTTCTTTTTTATACAAATATTCACCAAGGAAAACTAAAATATATGATGCTAAACTTAAGAGTGTGTTGTTGACACTCGAGTTGCTGTGGAGATAGGGTGTGTTTGAAAATGAATTTATAATAATTGTCGGCAAGGTGGCGGTCAGACATAAAATTACCGAAATAAAACCATAGCACACAACCTTTTTGGTAGCCGATTCAACTTGGATTTCGTTGTAAATTCTGGCATAATTTATGAAGAACAACATCAAAACACAATAACACGCCATTAAAATAACGTTGTCGCTTATAACCGAAAGAGCGGAAATATTGATGAATGTAAATATGGTTTTTGTTATAGCGTATAACGCAGGGATAATATGAAGCAACGGCGGGATTTTAAAGTCGATAATTTTTTGCAAAAATATAAGCAAGAAATAAATCATAGTGGCAACTGTGATGAGTTTCACCAAAAGAATTTGCCAAGCGGGTATTGAAAAAGACATAACCTCGCCAAAAAGTTCACCAAAAAGCTTTGCCGAAACTGCTATGGCAAGTATAGCCATTGCCCAACTGGTTTTGGGTTCTTTTAAGGTGACGTTTGTAGTTTTAAAAGAGATAACGCCGACCATAGCGCAAACTGAAAAAATCGCAAAAAGCAACAGATAACCGAGTAGGGTTTTTTCGTTTGTAAAAAAGCCGTTTTCGTAGTCGATAGTTTCGAAAATTTGGTAAAATCTAAGCCCTACACAAACGGGGATTGAAACCAAGGCGCTAATCAATATTTTTTTTATATTCATTGTTTTGCTCCAAACACATTAAAAATACTTTTTATACATATATTTAATATTATAATGCGATTCTAAAAATGTCAATATCAATGTGAAAAAAGAAAGGGCTTTTATGAAGAAAATACTTGTTTTAATGGTTTTTATTGTTATAAGTTCGATATTAATTCCGATTGGTACCTTGGGTTCGACAAATTCACAAATGACCCCACTTCCTACAATTGCAAAACAGGAGCCAAGCGAAATAAAAGTTTTGATTTCAAAAACGGGAAAGATAGAGCAAATGACTGTTTCGGATTATCTTTTTGGCGTTTTGGCGGGGGAGATGCCCGCGCTTTATGAAATCGAGGCTTTAAAGGCTCAGGTGGTGGCATCCAACACTTTTTTGAAATGGCGACAAAAAGAGAACAGCGATAAAGATTATGATATAACCGACGATTACACAACCGACCAATGTTACCTGTCGGTAGAAGAAATTAAGGATAAATGGGGAAGTAAATATGAGGAATACGAGGCTAAAATTAAAGGTGCAATAGAAGAAGTTGAAAATCAAACAATCACCTACGACGGCGAGATTATTCTCGCGGTTTATCACTCGATTTCGAGCGGAAAAACTGAGAAGGCAAAAGATGTTTGGGGAAAGGATTATCCCTATTTACAATCGGTTGATAGTAGTGCTGATAGAGATAGCAAAAATTGTGTATCCTATAAAGAGATTACAAAGGAGCAAATGGGAAAACTGTTTTCTATAGGAAAATGGCCCCAAAAACCGCAAAATATATTTTCCGATTTTTCTCGAACCTTGTCGGGAGCGGTAAAAAGTGTTAAGGTCGACCAAAAAGAATTAAAAGGCACCGAAATTCGAAGCCTTTTAGACCTTAAATCTTCAAATTTTGAAGTTGATTATAAAAATGATAAATTCGTTGTTACCGTTTACGGCTACGGCCACGGGGTTGGTATGAGCCAAAACGGAGCCAATGAAATGGCGAAAAAGGACAAAACGTATACGGAAATTTTAAAACATTATTATAAAGGTGTTGAAATAAAATAAAACTGCTATCAAGGTATTTGCAAATCTCTAATAAATCAAAAAAGAGCCGAGTTTGTCGGCTCTTTTTGTTTTAGAATTCGCTCATTGCATTTTTGCGGTATTTTAGCGGTGGCGTCCCAACAAAAGATTTGAAAAACTTTGTGAAATAATTGTAATCCTTGATTCCGACCATTGTACAAATTTGGTTTATTGGAAGGTCGGTGGTCGAAAGCAATCGTTTTGCTTCATCGATTCTGGCGAGTGATATATATTCTCCAATCGAACAATGGAACCACTCGTGCGAGATGTCATATAGCTTGTTTTTCGAGATTGAAAAAACTTTGCAAAGGCTTGTGACGGTCAATTCTTCGGAAAGATGGGTGCGAATATAATCGTCGATTTTAGATGCGGTTGTGTCGTAACCGATTTTTATATATTCCGAAAGCCAAAGATAACGTGTTGCCATTTTTAGTATGTTGGCAATCGAGTCGATTTTTTCGGCATCGTGGGTTTCGAGTTCGTCGTAAAGATTGTGAAGATAATCGCAATCCATATTAAGTTGACGGCTTACTTTTTCTAAAACAGGACGCACTTCATTTGAAGGTTTATCGGCTATTTGACCAAACATCATATATCCGAGAATTGTGTCTTTAAATTTAATTGGAACGGCAGTATCAATAAGCCCTGCGTGGCAGTAACGTGAAACGGATTTGCCCGTTTTTCCGCATTCCATACATAAAGCACGGTCGCTTTGCAAACAAAGCCCTGCGCCTTTTGGGGTGGAACGAATAGCACGGCAAAAACTTCGCATTTCTTTGGGTTGAAATGAGAGTTGATTTATTTGAGAATCCCAAACGCTGACCGTAAGCCCTGTGAGAATATAAAAATCATAGAGCAGTTTGTCCAAACGCTCAATGTTGAAGTTTATAAGCATAAAATCTCCTTAAATGCCATAGCAAACAGCGGCGATTTTCTTTGCTGATTCGGCTATGGATTTTAAATATATAAATTCGTCTATTGAGTGGATATTGCCGCCTTCGGTACCAAAGCTGTCAACCGTCGGGATACCTGCTTGGGTGGAATATGCGGCGTCGGAACCGCCAAAAGCAAAACGGGCGGAAAGCTTTTGAAGGTCGCATTTTTCGAATATATTATTTATGGTTTCGAGGAATTTATCGTTTTTGTCGCAACGGGGCATTGCGGGTCTGTCGCCAAGTTTTGTAATAGCGCAACTGCAACCGTCTACCGTATTGTTTTTTGAAACGTTTTCAACGATTTTCATAATTTTTTGGAGTTCTTGGTTGGTAGAATAGCGAATGTCGGCGGTGAAACTACATGTTTCGGCAACGGTGTTTGCGGTTGTTCCGCCGTTTATAATACCACAGTTACAGGTGATACCTTCTTTGTCTTTTAATTTTTCGAGTTGGATTATTTTATGAGCCGCTTCGGTGATGGCACTCGCTCCTTGGAAACAGCGTGAAGAATGTTCGGCTTTACCTTTGATATCAAATCTTATACGTAAAACACCTTTTCTTTGCAAAACGGCGGTAGCGCCGATGCAACCCTCAAGATTTATAAAGCCTACCGAGCCTTTGGCTTTTTCGCAAATGTAGTTTATAGTTTCGAGGTTACTGATACTGCTACCGACTTCTTCGTCGGTTTGGAGTAAAAGCATAACAGGACGCTTTTTAAAACCAATTTTTTCGAGAGCGTCCATAGCCATAAACGCCGTAACGGCACCGCCCTTACAATCGAGCACTCCGGGACCGTACATTTTGTCTAAGTCGCGTTTTACAGGGGGATATCCAAAAAGACCTATCGGATGAACTGTGTCAAGATGAGAAGAAAGGCTTATGGGTTTTTCGTTTACTTCGGGGTTTAGGGTGATACAAACAACGTCCCCCGCGACCTCTTGCTTTAAAATTTCAACTTTCCAGCCTTTTTCTTTTGCCATATCGGCGAAATAGTAAGCAACTTTATCCACACCCTCTTTGAAATTTGTGGGGCTTTCAATGTTGCAAAGTTCTTCTAAAATGTTTGTGTATTTTTCGTTTAGTTTTTTGACCTCAGCAAATAACTTTTCGTAACTCATAAAACCCATCCTTTTGGTGTAGTTCCTAATAAGACCATTATACAATCAATATTTGTAATAATCAATACAAATCTTCTTAAAAATCGGGAAGATTTTACTATTTTTAGAGATTTTTCTTACTATTATGTTGATTTTAAAAGTTATATTATATATATGTAATAATTTAATTGGAGGTAATCCTTATGAGAAAAACAACCTTCGCGCTTTATTTTGGTAACCGTGGCTTCTTCCCCGGTGAGCTTGTTGCCGCGGCACGTGAAAAAATGGTTAAAGTTTGTGAAGAAAATGGCTACGGCTATTTAATCATGGATGAAAGTCTTACACGTTATGGCGCAATCGAAACAATTGCTGAAGGCAAACTTTATGCAAAGTTCCTTGAAGAACACAAGGGCGAATA
>JAZORM010000023.1:0-3575 GCA_045656585.1 Acutalibacteraceae bacterium | reverse complement strand
ATATCGCCGTCGTTCATAACGTATTCTTTACCTTCGCTTCTTACTAAACCTTTTTCCTTGGCTGTTACCATATTTCCGCCACATTCCATAAACTGTGTGAAGTTTATAACTTCGGCACGAATAAAGCCGCGTTCAAAGTCGGTGTGGATTTTACCTGCGGCACCGGGAGCCTTGGTTCCTTCTTTAATAGTCCAAGCGCGAACTTCGGGCTTACCTGCGGTGAGGTAGGAAATAAGTCCTAAAAGTGAATAACATTTTTGAATCATACGGTCAAGACCTGAACGTTCAAGACCGAGTTCTTCCAAGAACATAACCTTTTCTTCGTCGGAAAGGGTTGAAATTTCGGCTTCCAAAGCGGCACAAATCGGTAAAATTTCAGCCTTTTCGGTTTCAGCAATAGTTTTTACCTTATTGTAGTTTTTATTACTGTCAATTCCGTTTATAAAATCATCTTCCGACATATTACAAGCGTAGATTACGGGTTTTGCTGATAAAAGCGCGGTTGTATTTATGATTTCAATTTCGCTTTCATCCAAAATTTCAACACTTCTTGCGGGTAAACCTTTTTCAAGATGAGCAATAAGACGCTTTAAGAAATCAACCTCGGGTTGCATTTTCTTGTCGCCCTTTAAAGCCTTTGTTGCGCGGTCGAGACGGCGTTCAGCCATTTCGATATCTGAGAAGATAAGTTCTAGATTGATAGTTTCAATATCACGGGCAGGGTCAACCGAGCCTTCAACGTGGATGATATCGTCGCTTTCGAAACAACGTACAACGTGAACTACGGCGTCAACCTCGCGAATGTTTGACAAAAACTTGTTGCCAAGACCTTCACCTTTTGAAGCACCTTTTACAAGACCTGCAATATCAACAAATTCAATAACCGCGGGGGTGAATTTGTCGGGGTTGTAGATTTCTTTTAATTTTTCGAGACGTTCGTCGGGAACGCTTACCATACCAACGTTTGGCTCAATGGTGCAAAACGGATAGTTTGCCGATTGTGCCCCTGCGTTTGTGATAGCGTTAAAAAGGGTTGATTTGCCGACGTTTGGCAAACCTACGAGACCTAATTTCATAAAATAAACTTCCTTACTGATTTTGATATACAATATTATATTATTAAAGTTGCGGTTTATCAAGAGTAAATTTTAAAAAAGCTTTGCCTTTTTGCGCATTTTATAATATAATAAAATAAAATAGTATAAACATTTTAAGGAAGTGTGTTTTATGAAGTCAAATTTCACAGTGCCGCTTACAAAAATATTAAAGGAATTTTCGCTTGAAAAGTTGTATATTCCGGAGAATATTGAAGAATTGGTTGTTGATTCGACCGACTTAAACCGTCCGGGTCTTCAAATGGCAGGATTCTACGAATTCTTCGATGAAAAGCGAATTCAAGTTTTGGGCAAAGCTGAAGAAAGCTTTCTTGAAAATTTGGATCCAGAAGAAGAAACTGCTCGAATAAAGGAATTTTTCAGCCACAAGCCTTGCGCAGTTGTGGTTTGTCGTGATTTGGCAATCGCTAATAAGTTCGTGCCTTTTGCGAAAGAATATTCGGTTCCGCTTCTTCGCACAAGAAACTCAACCTCTTCTTTTGCTTCGGCGCTTATCGCTTTCTTAAATCTTAATTTGGCTCCTCGTGTTACACGCCACGGTGTTTTGGTTGAGGTTTACGGTGAAGGTATTTTGCTTTTGGGTGAGAGCGGTGTTGGTAAGAGTGAAACCGCTATAGAGCTAGTAAAACGCGGTCACCGTCTTATTGCCGACGATGCCGTTGAAATTCGCCGTGTATCTGATAAATCGCTTGTTGGTACCGCTCCCGATAATATAAGACATTTTATCGAGCTTCGAGGAATAGGTATTATAAATGCGAGTCGTATCTTTGGTGCGGGTGCTGTTAAGCTTACCGAAAAGATTGACCTTATTATCAATATCGAACAATGGGACGTAAACAAGGCTTACGACCGTATGGGTCTTGAAGAACAAAAGACAGAAATTTTGGGTCTCGAAATTCCTTCGCTTACAATTCCTGTAAAACCCGGTCGTAACTTGGCGGTTATTATTGAGGTTGCGGCTATGAACAACCGTCAAAAGAAACTTGGCTACAATGCGGCTGAGGATTTACTTAAAAAACTTGGTATGACCGACGATATATCGGACGAAAATAATTCGGTAGAACCTTTTTAATTAGGAGAAATTTATGCCTTTTTGTGAATTTTGCAAAAACAACAATATACCTTTTAGAAAAGATGAATTGATGAAAAACCACACAAGCTTTAAAATTGGCGGAAAGGCTGATTTTTATCTTGAATGCGGTTCGGAAGAAAGTTTGTCGGCGGTTATTAAAGAATGTAAACGCCTTGGTTTGCCGTATTTTATAATCGGCAAAGGCTCAAATCTTTTGGTGTCTGACAAGGGTGTTGAGGGTGTTGTGGTAAACCTTTGCGGTTTTTCCGGTATTTCTTGCGATGGTGAGATTATAACCGTTGGCGCGGGGGTTTCACTTGCAAATCTTTGTACCTTTGCGCTCGAAAACTCGCTTTCGGGCTTGGAGTTTGCCTATGGTATACCCGGTAGTGTTGGCGGTGCGCTTTATATGAATGCGGGTGCTTATGGCGGTGAAATGTCTATGGCAATTGTATCTGCTCGTGCTATGGATAAAGAGGGGAATATCCGCGAAATCAAGGCGGAAGATATGGAACTCGGCTACCGAAAGAGTATTTTTAAGACAAACGGCGAAATCATTTTGTCGGCAAGTTTTAAACTTTCAAAAGACAATAAATCTGATATTAAGGCGCGTATGGATGATTTTATGCAAAGGCGAAAGGATAAACAACCGCTTGAATTTCCGTCGGCGGGTAGTACTTTTAAACGTCCCGAGGGTCATTTTGCAGGTGCGCTTATTGAAAAGAATAATCTTAAGGGATTTTCGGTTGGCGGTGCTATGGTAAGCGAAAAACACGCAGGTTTTGTCATAAACTATAATAACGCTACCGCCTGTGACGTTAAAAACTTAATGGAGAAAATCAAAGAAGTAGTAAGAGATAACGACGGGGTAGAACTCGAACCCGAGGTTATCTTTGTTGGAAAGGAATAAAAATGCAAAAGCTTATAGATGCTTTTAATTCGCTTGGAATTGAAGATATGCCAAAACTCGAAAAGCTTTACGGTCACAAGGGCGATTTTGTGAATTTATCTTGCAAATTGCCTAACGGACAAACCGCTAAAATTTTGGACGACAGTAAGATGTATTACGTTGCCGAACTTCCAAAACAAAATAGCGAACGTTGTTACGGTCTTGTGACTGACAAAAAGCAGTTGGTGGTTTTTGAGTATTCCGAGGGTGGAAAAGATAGCGAATTAGTTATTTGGAAAAGGATATAGAAAATGTCTTTTTGTAGTGATGTTAAAAATGAACTTATAGGTATAAGACCGTCCGCTTGTTGTAAGCCGTCATATATTTACGGTTTTATGCTTTTCGGACGTTCTTTTTCTATTAGGAAAATTTCGCTCCAAACGGGAAATGAAAACGTTGCGCGCGAATATGCCGACATAATTAAGTATACCTATAAGGC
>JAZORM010000022.1:0-28113 GCA_045656585.1 Acutalibacteraceae bacterium | reverse complement strand
GGCGCGGTTAGCGAAAACACCGCCAAAGAAATGGCTTATAACGTCCGCCGACTCGCTAACGCCGATATTGGAATTTCGGTTACGGGTGTTGCCGGTCCTATAAGCCAAGAGGGACATCCCGTTGGAACCGTGTTTATAGGTTTTAGCGACAAAGAAAACACCTTTTCGAAATTATTGGAAATAGAACCCGCCGACCGCGAGTCTGTTCGAAAACAGGCCGTTTCACTTCTCTTTGAATACGTTATACGCAATATAAAATAAAATTCTTTAAGGAGAATCCTTATGCATCAAAATTTTAAAACCGACATTATCTACTACAATACCGCTACCGATTTCGAACTTGAATTCAATCTTTGCGGTTGTTGCAGAATGCGTCTTTTTAACGATAAATGCTCCGATAAAAAAACCTTGTTTACTTCTCTTTCGCGTGCGTTCGCAAGAAGCCGTATAATCATTTTGACCGCTCCGCTTTTCGACGGAACAAATATAATCAAATCTATTTCAACCGCTATCGGAAAAAATGTTGAAACGGTTGATACAAACGCGTTCAATATAAACTCCGACGAACCAATCGAAATCACAAAAGGTGCTATTCCGCTTGTGACAGCTGACGGTATTTTCGGCGGATGTATCATTGAAAGCGGACCTCAAACCCTCATTATACTTACCGATAACAAATCAATCCGCAAAAACATTATGGTCTCCTTAATCCATCCATATATCGAAGAAATTTCTATCGGTGGCAAACCGCAATCAACACCACAACCAATCGACACCGAAGAAATCATAACCGAACAAGATGAAGAAGCGGTTGTTGAAGAAACGCAAGAACCGGAATTAGAACCCGAAGAAATGATTTTGACCTTCGAAGAAGATGATAGCGCTACCGAAGAAAACTCCGAAAACGACCCCGACTACTACGAAGAAGAAGGACTTTTGACCGAAGTAGAAGACGATTCGGAACCCGAAGAAGACGACCAAGAATATAGCGAGGGTGACGCGCTCATCACCGATGGCTCAGAACCTGATACTATAGACCAAGATGATGAACCCGAATATTACGAAAACGATTATTACGTTGATGATATTCCCGAAGAAAAAAATTCGGCATTCAACATTGTTTTAATTGTTATTTGCGGTATTTTACTTTTGGCGATTGTTGTTTTGTGTTACTGTATTTTCTTTGTTCCCGCGCAAAACGAAACAACCCCTGCAATATACTTAAAAGAAATATTTGATACAATGTTCAAATAAGAAAAGACAGCCCAACTTAAAAGTTAGGCTGTCTTTATTTTATGAGCAATTCGGAAGAAATCCGTTTGTTATTCCAAACATTTGGCGCAACAACTGACAAAGCAGAGCTTCGCGTTCGCCACAAAGCAACAAGGTGTCTCCCTCTTTTAATTCCTTCAAAAGAACCCGAACCGCGTTTTCAAAGTTGTTTTGCTCGTCGACAATTATAATTTGTGTCGCCCAATCTTCCACACTTTCAGCAAAACTTTGGCTCACAACCGCAATTCTTCGCTCGGTAATGGGTGCTGCCGAAACAACGCCTTCCGCTTGTGTCACAGTTTTACAATTGGTATGCGCCACGATATTAACACCATCGACAGTGGTTATCATTTGGTCATAACCGTCATAGGTATATCCCGCTACCGCATTTTTAATCGAGGTTTCATCGGCACCTTCGAATTTCGCTATTTCATACGCCGCCGCAGTACAAATCTCGAGCGACTCAAAAGGCAAACCGCAACACTCAACTGTCGTATCGCCATAAGGTTTAATAGCAATATCATTTCGTTCGAGATTTTGAACGAGAGAGCACAAATTCGCATCGGTATTATTATACCAAAGCACACCGCCCGAAGATAAACCCTCGACCATTTCATTAAGGTTAGATATCGCCGAGGTCAAGACCAAAACGTCGGGCTTTATAAGTTTTATCAAATCGCTGCCAACGGGATTGTTCTCCCTATATTCCAAAACACAATAGACATGATATGGGTGAATATTTTGCCAAGGCGCTATATCTATATGCTCTTTATCCAAAGGAGTATAAACTCCGCCAAGAGTTCTAAGTGTTCGGGATATCAATTCTCTCGTGACGGTTTTGTCGGTCTCTCCCGCCACAACAAAGGTCTTTATATTTCCGCCGAATTCGCGAATTTTCCCATAAGCTTTTTTATAAGCCTCTAAAACCGAAGGCACCACAATACAAGGAATACCTTCAATTGCTTTATCGGTAATTACCGCCGAAAGTTCGACCGAGAACAAACGTCTTCTTTCGTTGAACTCCAATTCTTTAATCGCGAAATATACCGCACCGTTGCAAACAGTTCCCGACTGTATACAAAGCTTTGTAACGGGACGGTTTTGCAAAGTGTTTTCCACACCCATAACTTCGCACAAAGCCGATAAATCCATCTCTTTACTTGGTAAAAACTCAATATCCGCTCCCAATCTACCGCGGATATATTCGTTTATTTCCTTCATACGCGGATGGTCAAATCCGCCATTCAAAACAGTATCGGTCGGCACAACGGGAAAACTAGTGGTATCAAACTTTTCAAACACATAGCAAGGAATAAACTGTTCCTTCACGTCAATTTTTCCGTTTTTACGTTTCAAGGTCAACTGAAGTATACCTGTGTGCTTACACAATTCTTTTCGCTCGTTGGTAACGAAGTTTCCCATAGACCACATCATAGGTGTCTCGCGACCTGTGGAAGATACTGCTACGTCGTGAGATTGCAAACAATGGGTATGGCTTCCTACTATGTAATCAACACCGCAATCTCGCAACTCTTCCAAAATCGCAACCTGTTGCTCGTTGGGTTCCATAACGTAATCGCGTCCCCAGTGTTGATAACAAAGAATGAACTCGGCTCCCTTTTGTCTTGCGTATTCCACTTCGCGAATACATTTTTCTTTTGTAAAATAGTTAAGACAAGTGTCAATTCCCTCTTTAGTTAAGTTCTCCTCATCAATTCCGTTATAACGATTTGCATACGAAAGAATAGCCAACTTCATACCGCATATTTTAACAAACAAAACACGCTCTTTATCGCTCTCTAAATACGAGCCTGTTCGCATAAACCCATATATATCTATATTTCTCAAGGTTTCCCACAAACCGCTGATACCTGAGTCGCAGTTGTGGTTATTTGCGGTCACAAGCGCGTCAAATCCCGCGTATCTCACAGCGCCTAAATAACAAGCGGGGCCGTTACAATGCCACTGATCGCCTATAGCGTGATAATCTCCCGCATAAGGAGTCGCCTCGCTTAAAGTGGTTTCCAAATTTCCTATACAAAAATCAGAAGCCTTAAATATACCGCGCACGTATTTAAAAAGAGGTTGGAAGAAAAACGAATCGCCGTAACGATAAGCATTTGTCATACGCGGTTCGCACATCAAGTCGCCGGTACAACTAATAAGGGCAGTGTCGGACTCTACTGCCTTCGGGTCGTACCAATAACCGTCTTCACCCTTTATATAACGGGGTCCTTCTTTTTCAAAATTGCGGTCCCAACCATATGCAAAAGGAAGACGGTGTTCATATTTTTCACAACTTTTATCATAATACTTCCACAAAGAAGTCATAAAATCACCTTTTTATTATAAAAATGAATTTAGCGTGATTAACCCCAAAGGTCATCACGCTAAATTTTGCATTTTATTTACTAAGTTTTCTTTCAAGCCAAACAAAGCCAATATCGAGCGCTTCAAACAAGGTCGATTTGGTGCTGTCTTTTTCTACACGGTCCTTATCACTAAGTGTTGTATCACTTTTAAGCAATTGAACGTTAACCTTATTGGGTTCGCCGTTTGCATCTTTTGAAAGTATTGTAAATTTAACAATATAACTTTCGCTCATATCGCCGTAGTAAATTTCATCACCGCTTCTAACAAGCGGTTTGCCTTTGTATTCTAAAAATTTCTCTGCCATTTTTTACTCCTTTTCAGGCACTTCGCCGTAAAGATTAAATCTAAAAAGCAAGGTTTCGTCTTCAGGGTTTTGACAACGCAAAGAAGCTTCCGCAACCTCTGTACTTGCCAAAATAGTACTAAGACCTATCATTTGGCAAAGCTTTGATTTAAGGTTCAAAATATCGCCGTCAGCAGTTTCAAGGTAAACGTCGCCCTTACATTCATCAACAGTTTTGATTAAATCCTCAAAATCAACATTGTGAAGTTTTATAAATCTTCTATCCATATACTAACCTCCTTTTATCCTATTATAAGAGTATAAACTATATATTAAAATATGTCAAGTATTGACTTTTCCAGTATTTTGAAATATTATATTATTTGTAGAAATTTGACTTTTAGTCAATTTAAAGGAGAAATTAAATTGGAAAATTCACAAAAACAAATGGAAACCATTGTAACCTTAGCAAAAGGACGCGGCTTTGTATACGCCGGTAGTGAAATCTACGGCGGTCTTGCTAACAGCTGGGACTATGGCCCTTTAGGCGTTGAACTTAAAAATAATATCAAAAAAGGTTGGTGGAAAAAATTCGTTCAAGAATGTCCTTACAACGTAGGTCTTGACAGCGCTATCATTATGAACCCTGAAACTTGGGTAGCTTCAGGTCACCTTGGCGGTTTCTCTGATCCGCTAATGGACTGTAAAAACTGTAAAACTCGCCATAGAGCCGACAAACTTATCGAAGACTATGTGGCACAAAACGGTCTTTCAGACAACCCTGCCGCTATGAGCGACAGCGAAATGGCTGAATATATTAAAGAACACGGTATCGCTTGTCCCGATTGCGGTTCACATGACTTTACCGATATCCGTAAGTTCAACCTTATGTTCAAAACCTTCCAAGGTGTTACCGAAGACAGCACTTCAACCCTTTATTTGCGCCCCGAAACCGCACAAGGTATTTTTGTAAACTTCAAAAATATCGCTCGTACTTCACGTAAAAAGGTGCCTTTCGGCGTGGCTCAAATCGGTAAATCCTTCCGTAACGAAATCACCCCCGGTAACTTTATCTTCCGTACCCGCGAATTCGAACAAATGGAACTTGAATTCTTCTGCAAACCGGGTACCGACCTTGAATGGTTCGACTTTTGGAGAAGTTATTGCCGTGATTGGCTCTTAAATCTTGGTATGGACAAAGACAGTCTCCGTCTTCGTGACCACGACAAAGATGAACTTTGCTTCTACTCAAAAGCTACAACCGACTTTGAATTCTTATTCCCATTCGGTTGGGGCGAACTTTGGGGTGTTGCTGACCGTACCGACTACGACTTAACCCAACACGCTAACCACTCGGGCGAAGCTATGGAATACTTCGACCCCGAAACCAACGAAAAATATGTTCCTTACGTAATCGAGCCTTCTTTGGGTGCTGACCGCGTACTTTTGGCATTCCTTTGCAATGCTTACGATGAAGAAAACGATGAAAACGGCAACGTTCGTGTTGTTTTACGTCTCCATCCCGCATTGGCACCTTTCAAAGCTGCTGTTCTCCCACTTTCTAAGAAGTTGAGCGAACAAGCAGGTGAAGTTTACGCCGAACTTTCAAAACACTTCAGCGTTGACTTCGATGATGCAGGTTCTATCGGTAAACGCTACCGCCGTCAAGACGAAATCGGTACTCCTTTCTCAATTTGTTACGATTTCGATTCAGTAGAAGACGGTTGTGTAACCGTTCGTGACCGCGATACTATGGAATCTGTTCGTATGCCTATCGGCGAAGTTAAAGCATATATCGAAAAAGCACTTGAGTTTTAATTAAACACTTTATAAAAATAGGAGAAAAGTGTATGGAAATAATTAATAACATGGTGATCCCGCTAATACTTGGTCTTACTTTCTTCCTTTTCGGCATGAATGTAATGTCAGGCGGACTTGAAACAATGGCAGGTGGCGGACTCGAGCGCACTATGAAAAAGGTTACCTCAAACGACTTTTTAGGGTTCTTTTTAGGTGCCGGTGTTACTGTTGCTATCCAATCTTCCTCAGCATTTACCGTAATGCTTGTCGGTCTTGTAAACTCAGGCCTTCTTGATTTTGGAAACACCTTCGGTATGATTATGGGTTCAAACGTTGGAACAACCCTCACCGCTTGGCTTTTGAGTCTTGCGGGAATCGAAGGTAAATGGTACATTGAAATCTTAAATCCAAGTTTCTTTGCGCCTGTTCTTGCCTTTATCGGAATCGCTATGCAAATGTTTTCAAAAAGCGACAAGAAAAAAGACCTTGGCAATATTTTCATAGGTTTTGCAATCCTTATTTTCGGTATGGACCTTATGAGCGGTTCTATGGAATCGGTAAGACATTTGCCTTGGTTTAAAGACTTCTTGGCAAGTCTTAACAATCCTCTTGTGGGTCTCTTGGTTTCTACCGTATTTACAGGTATTATCCAATCTTCCGCCGCAACAATCGGTATTGTTCAAGCTTTAGCATTAGCCGGCGGTATTACTTGGGAAATGGCTATTCCGCTTGTTTTGGGTGCTAATATCGGTACCTGTGTTACCGCGCTTTTAGGTGCTGTCGGCACCAACAAAAACGCAAAACGCGTTGTTGTTATGCACTTCTCGGTAAACACCTTTGGTTCGATAGTTTGTATGGTACTATTATACTTATTAAAAATGTTTGGTGTAGGTGTTCTTTCTGCCGAAATCGCAATGGTTGGCGTTGCTATAATCCACACATTATTTAATACAATCAACACTATTCTACTTCTCCCAATCAAAAAACTTCTCGTATGGTTTTGTACCTTTGTCGTTCCCGATAAAGAAGAAAAAACCCATGCCGTTTTCTTGGACGAGCGTATATTCAACAACTCACCTTTGGCAATTTCGGAATGTCGCCGTCTTGCAAATGAAATGGCTGAACTCACCCGTACTTCGCTTAAAAAATCTCTCGATTTAATCTTCAATTACCAAGAATATATTATCGATGAAATACGTGAAGAAGAAAATTTGAGCGACAAATACGAGGACAAACTAGGTACATATTTGGTTCGTCTTTCCAACAACAAACTCTCCGAAAGTGAATCTCACCAAACAGCGCGTTTACTCCATAGTATTGGTGACTTTGAACGTATCGGAGACCACGCGCTTAACATTTGCAAATTAGCGCAAGAAATGCACCAAAAGGGAATCATTTTCTCAGAAGACGGTCGAAAAGAAGTTGGTATAATTTCAAACGCTGTTAAAGAAATTATTAATATGTCAATCGACTCCTTTGTAAACGACGACATCGAACTCGCTTCCCACGTTGAGCCTCTGGAACAGGTTGTTGACAAACTCGAAAAGCAACTTAAATCTCTCCACATTGCAAGGCTTCAAAACAATGAATGTACTATTGAACTCGGTTTTATATTTACCGATTTGCTCAACAATTTCGAGCGTATTTCGGACCACTGTTCAAACCTCGCGGTTTACACTATGCAGTTGCCCGACGACGTTCTCGACACTCACAAATACCTTAACAAATTCAAATCTTCTTCAAACAGCTCGTTTATTGAAGACTTCGATATGTATAGTTCTAAATACAGACTCAACTAACTCAAAAACTCCCGTAGCGATACGGGAGTTTTCATTTTTTATTCTAAATTTTAAAATTTAATATTTACATTTTACGTAGGTTTTTTCTTTCTATTTTGTAAAAGGAATAAAAGGAGAACATTATGTATATTTGTCACGATTGCAACACACCATTTTCTTTGCCCGAAAAAATCACCGAAAAACACGGACTTAACTGTCCGCCGTACGAAACGATTTCAGTTTGTCCTTATTGCAAAAGTCAAAACTTCGAACTCAAGAAAAGAGAGTTTTGCCGCTATTGCGGAGTACGACTGCCAAAAAACAAAACCGACTATTGCAGCGATTCTTGTGAAAAACGGGGCGAAAAGCTTTTCTCAAAACAACAAAATCACAAACAAAAAATATTAAATTCCACTATTTACAAAGCTGTAAGACAAGTAGAAAACTATAACAAAGAGTACCGAACGAGGCTAAGCTACGGGCAGTTTTTCGCGCTTTATAAAAAGAAAAACGGCGGTAAGAAAAATGGATAATAACGCTAAAAGAGAGTTCTTAAAAAGCTACCGTCTACAAAGGGCGATAATTTGCCGAATCCAAGAAACGTCCCAACATTATCCCCAAAAAGCCAAAACCTATAAAGCGCAAATAAAAGAATGTGAAAAACGTCAAAAGGCTATCGAGGATAAAATAAACCAATTACCAAACGAGTTTCAACGTGAAGTTCTTATCCAAAAATACATATGCGGAAAAACCCACGAAGAAATCGGTATTTTATTTAATTATAGCTCACGGCAAATTGAACGAATACACAAAGCCGCCGTAGAAAATCTGAAAATGTAATATTTTTCACTCCTAAATGTAGTTTTTACACAAAAAACGGCCGAAAGTTTTGTCACAATAACAAAACGTTTTACGCAACTACCCATTGACTTTGCGCCTTTATTTATGTATAATATTCTTAACAATGGTAAAATACGCGATAAGTCTTTGCGTTGTTAAAAAAATCATATTTAGGAGGATTCCAAAATGAAAAAAATATTAGCCATTATTTTGAGTATCGCTATGTTGTTCGGCGTACTCGCAATCAACACATCTGCAGAAGAACTTCCCACCGTAACTCTCGTTACAAACGAAGGTAGCCCGGTTAAAGCAGGAGATACCACTTACTTCACTGTAAAATTTGAAAATTATGACTCAATTAAAGCCTTCGATGTTACGATTACTGTACCTAAAGCTATAACTATAGGCGAAATTACCGCAACCGGTTTAGAAGCTAATGGTGCTCATAAAGATACAAACTACACCATCAAAGACAACGTAGTTCGTTTTGTTGATTTAACAACAACTAACAACCAACCCAAAATCACATTCGCTGCTACAGTTGCAGATGGAACAACCGAAAGTCCTGTTATCACTGTATCCGGTGAATACGCTACAAGCGGTACAAGTAAAGCTGATTTTGTAGACGGTGCAGAAGGCACTTTCGAAATAAAGAAAGATGTTGTATCAGAAACTGTTGAAATTCCTGAAAATGAAACTTCTGTAACTATTGAACAACCTAAGGCTGAAGCAGGTCAAGAAAAGCCCACAAAATTCATCCCTTACGGTAGTGTTTATAAAAAAGTTGATGGTAAATATGTATTTGCTGCTAAAGATAAAGAAACTGGTTCTTTTGCAGTAACCGAAGAAGGTTATGAAGTAAAATCTTTCGATATTCCGGAAAACGGTATTACTACTTATGGCATTTCTGAAAACACCGCCGATTCTTCTGTTATTCGTTTTGGTAACTATACAAATACATATAATTCTAACGCAGAATATGGCACCCTTGTTTTCGAAGGCAACTGGGTAGCACTCAAAAACTACTATATCCAAAAAGGTTACACCGTTGCACAACTTGTAAAAGCAATATGCGAAAAATATGATGATACTCTCGCAAAAGTACAAGGTGCTGAATACATTTACTACAAAGTCCCCACAGATGAAGGCACTGCTACAGTAAATGTATACAGATTCAAACAAAAAAACCATATGTGGATGAGTAGTGACGGTACTGTTTTGGAGTATGCACTTCGTGTTAGCGGTTTGACCGAAAGTGAAACTTACACTGGTGTTGCTTACTCTAAACTTGATAGTAAAATCACTGTTTCCGAAAAAGTGCAATCTGTAGTTAAAGAAACAAAAACACAATAATATTTTTGAGGTGTTATAAAATGAAAAAATTATTTACAGAACCCGAATTAGAAATTCTTACCTTCCTTTGTAACGACCCTGTTGCAGGTACAGCCGATACTGTAATTAAACCTGATGGTGACGGCGCAGAAGGTGACCTCGATACTATCTTCCCATAATCTATAGGTCGAATTATGAATAAGAAAACTATTGTTATTGTGTCTTTAACTTTAGTTCTCGCTCTCTTAGCCGTTGCAGTTATTGCAACATTTCCTACATATCTCTTTGAAGACAGCGTTCCTATGGACAATTCCTCTTCCATTCAAAGCGGTAATATAGCTGAAAACGAAAGTATACAGGGCGATGATGTAGGAAACCTTGCAGGTGATGACGATGCCAACGGCGCAGAAGGCGTTTTGCCAATGCCGGATGATAGTAAAAACGAAGAATCATCAACATCAAACGATAATCAAGATGCCTCTTCCAATACTATAACTCAAAACCTCGAACTGTTGGCCGAGACTAATAGTGTAAAGGTTATGGCTGAGTATGGCGCTTACCCCGACGGAACTAAATTTAAAGTAAAAAAACTCGGCGCATTCGATAAAACTTTCTATCGCGCTAGACACTACTTAAGAAGTGTTTCAAAGAAATTTACAGCTTATAATTTTTCGGCAACAAATAACGGCGAATCTGTTTATCCTATAGCCAATGTTAAATTAACTTTCGAAATCCCCGAAAGTTATAACAGTAAAAATATTGCTGTTTACTACTTGACTGATAAAAATGTATTAGAACTCGACTGTAATATCAGCAAAGACGGTAAAACTGCCACTGTTAGAATAACACAGTCAGGCGTTTATATATTAGCCGAAAAAAACGTGTCTGAGAATCTCCCTGAAGACACTAATTCCGACAACACTTCGAGTAATACAAATACCGAAGCCACGAGCTCGGATGATACAACCACATCCAATACTTCAAGTGAAGATAATGTAAGCTCAGATGCAAGTTCGGAAAACTCCTCAGCTGATTCTTCAAGCGACACAAGTAGCGATTTGGACACAAGTTCAAACGTATCTTCAAATGAAGATACTAGTTCCGATAGTACTTCAAGCGACGACCCTAATAAAGAAACAATGGACGGATGGACTCCGTGGCAATAAGATTAAACTCCCGTGAAATCACGGGAGTTTTTGATTTGTGATTGACTTAAATACTAAAATATAGTATCATATAGGTTATGAAAGGAGTGTGTCAAATGATTTGCAAGGTTGCTGATTTTATTATAGAGTTTAAAAACCCAAGTGATGAATTTCAAAAATTTGTAAGACATTACTCATTTGATGGCATTCCTGAAATGACATTTTCAATAACAAGTGAAGATATTGAGGCTGCACGAAAAGTTATAACCTACCCCGCGGGTGACTTGCAATTTGAACTCACAGCTTTTTATAATAAATTTTTAGCTCTGTTACCCCTAAATGACTCCATGTTTTTACACGCGTCGCTAATAGCGGTTGAAAATCAAGGTGTTGCATTTACCGCCCTTAGCGGAACGGGAAAATCGACCCACACTCTTCTTTGGCAAAAGCTTTTAGGCGATAAAATGACTATAATTAACGGTGACAAACCTATTATCCGCTATATCGACAACGTACCCTACGGCTACGGAACGCCTTGGAACGGCAAAGAGCGACTCGGAATAAACGGAAGAGTTCCCGTAAAACACATTTGTTTTATCGAACGCGCCCTTAAAAACAGTTGCGAAAAAATCACTCCCGAGACCGCACTCAAAGATATCTTCAGTCAAATTTTCGTGCCGTCCGAACCTATTGCGGCGACAAAAACTCTAGCACTACTCAACCGTCTTTTGAATGATTGCGAAATTTGGATAATCAAATGTACCAAAGATATCGAGGCAGCAGAAATCGCATATAATACAATTTTCAAGGAGAAATAAAATGAAACTCAAATATAATTTCGTTATAAACGAAGTAGCCGGGCAAAAAATCGCGCTTCCTATTGACTGTGGCTATGGTGAACAAAGTGTCATCAAAACCAATGATACCGGAGCTTTTATTCTTGAACTTCTCAAAAACGATATCACCAAGGCAGAACTAATCGAAAAAATCAACGCAGAATTCCAAGTGGATTCCCAAGAAGCGCTCGAAAATTGGGTTGACTCCTTTTTAGAAAAACTCGAAGCAGCGGAAGTGCTATCCAATGATTGATAGTTTCGAAATCTCAAAAGAACTTTTAAACCAAAACGGACAAATTATCGGTACCACCAAAGGCAACAGTATGACTCCCCTGTTCCGTTCAGGTAAAGACAAGGCTTTAATTGTACCAATAACTGCCAAATTGAAAATTGGCGACGTACTACTATATAAAAGCCCAAATTCAACAACAGTAAACCTTCACCGAATTGTTGCTTTTAAAGATAATCATCCCATTTTCCGCGGAGATAGTTTGTTTTTCAAGGAAACCAATATACCGAAGACCGATATTTTGGGGATACTAAAGGGATTTTGGCGCGATAATAAATACTACGACTGCGAAAAAAATACACTTTATCGTATATACGTTTTTTATATTTTACTAAGCTATCCTATTAGACGGCTTATGAAAAAAATCAATACCGCATTTAAAAAATTGAAAAACCTGCTTGAAAAATAATCAAGCAGGTTTTTTATTAGTTTGATTCAGTTTCAGATTCGGTTTCAACCTTAGTTCCCAAAATAAAGTCTTTCATCTCGGTCTTTGCGATATCAATGTCATAAACATAAACCCATCTACCGCCGATTGTTCTTCCTTTGGGATTCATTGTTTTACTTGGAACGCTCATATCTTCTATTTCAGGATTTGAAGATATTGCCCAAAGTCCAATACCCATAATATCGTTAGATGACAACGATGTTTGACATTCCGAAAGCACCATCTCAGCAACTTTTGGAAGCTTGGTAACACTCATGCTCTTAACCTTTTTAAACATCGCTTGAAGCACTTCTTTTTGACGGTTGCCACGTTCAATATCGCCGTCAATCTTACGAATACGCGCATAGCAAAGAGCTTGTGTACCTGATAATTTTTGCTTTCCGGCTGATGCTATTCTTTCGCATTTAAGCCCTGTTTTTTTAAGCTTCGGAATCAAATAGCCGTTAATATGGTCAACTTCCTTTTTGCTGAGTTCAAGCTCAACACCACCGATATAATCAATCATACGCGAAAACTCAAAGAAATTCACGGTAACATAATCGGTTATTTCCAAACCAAAATTCTTGTTAAGGGTTTTAACCGCGAGGGTTGATTTACCATAGGCATACGCGTGGGTCAGCTTGTCGTTGCCGTGTCCATCTATTGCAACGTAACTATCTCTCGCGATTGAAGTGAGTTTTATTTTATTGTTTTTCTTATCAATAGTAAGCACAAGCACCGCATCCGAGCGACCCGACGTATTATCCGAGCGTGTATCGATACCCAAAAGCGCTATATTCTTAACGTTGTCATATTGATTGGTTGTAATATTAAGTTCAATACGGTCTTCAGTTTCAAGCGGAACGTTTTCCACGTTGTTGAGCAAGGACATTGCATAACCAAAGAACGAGCCCACCGCAATCAAAGCGCAAATCACGATAACTATCGCAATTTTTACAGTTTTAGAACCTTTTTTCTTTCCTCTTCTTTTGCGTCTGGTACGCTTTTTAGAACTACTTGATGAAATATCCTGAAAAGAACTATATATATCAACTGTAGATTCGTTGTTGTTACCTGTTTCAAACTCATCTGTATAACGCATAAACTTCTCCTAATATTTTAATATAGAACATTATACGACATTTTTCTTTTTTTGTCTATACTATTCTGCCTCTTTTTATTGAAGATTTGCCAAACTTTTTCCTAACCTCATATATCGAATCTTCAATTTTTTCATTGCAATTTTCCTCTTGCGCTTCTCCAAATATATCCTGTTGAAAGGCTGTCATTTCGTTTTTAAGCCCAAAGGCTCTCAGCCCGACCGACCGCAACGGCTCAGCGAAATTATAGTTATCGCAAAACAGAGAAAAACCTCGCTTCGCCAATGTTAGCGCGGAATTTGTCGAAGTTTTATAGGTTTTGCTAAACTCCTTGACAACCAAAGAAGAGGTTCTAATATGCACCTGAACCCCTGTGGCATAAAGCTCGTGTTGGCGCAATGAATCACTTATCGTCTCGGCAAATTCCAAAAAAGCCTTCCACACTTCGTCGTTGTTTATAAAATCATTTGCGCAAGTAGTCGATTTTCCAATACTTTTCGGCTTTGAATCTTTGCTAATAGGTGTAACCGGAGAATTATCTTCCCCAAGAGCGTAGCGTTTTATATCAATTCCATTCTTTCCCAAAAGCCGATTCAATATTTTTTCATCACAAAGCGTGATATCACCTATGGTTTTGACACCTATAGAATTCAATTTGTTTGCCGTATTTTTTCCAACAAACAAGAGGTCACTTATCGGCAATCCCCAAAGCTTTTCGCGGAAATTTTCCTTGCCGATAACCGTCACCGCATCGGGTTTTTTTAGGTCCGAGCCGAGTTTTGCAAACACCTTATTAAAACTCACACCAACCGAGATAGTAAGACCCAATTCGCGTTTTATATCCTTACGGATTTTTTCGGCGATTTCTTCACCGCCACCAAAAAGAAGGGTGCTTCCCGTGACATCGAGCCAACATTCATCAATCCCGAAAGGCTCAATTAAATCAGTATAACGCGCATATATCGCCATTGCTTTTTTGGAGTATTCTTCGTATTTTTCATAAATCGCAGGAAGTATCACAAGATCGGCACATTTACGCTTTGCTTCAAAAATTGCTTCGGCGGTTTTCACTCCGAATTTCTTGGCGATTTCATTTTTAGCCAAAACGATCCCGTGACGGTTTTCGCTGTCACCACAAACCGCAACAGGCAAATCAACAAGAGTGGGATTAAAAAGCAAAGAAACCGAAGCAAAAAAATTATTCAAATCGCAATGCAGTATGATTCTTTCGCCCATTTTACCACTCCTTTTTACATATTTCCTCTTACATATTTTATCATTTTTGGCGCCATATGTAAACCTGTAATTTTTGGCGTATGCGACAAGCTTTATTATTCATATAATTTCTCGTAAGACCAAAAAAGGAGAATTTATATGCTCAGTCTTTTAATCCAAATACTCTCTAATTTCTATTATTTTGCCCTTCACGTCACGGGAGCAGGTTCGTTTCCCTCTCCGCTTTCAACCAAAAGAGAAAACGAACTATTGGAACAATGCCAAAACGGAGACATCAATGCCCGAAACAAACTAATAGAACACAATCTTCGGCTTGTAGCGCATATTGTCAAAAAATATTATGCCAACTCATCTAATCAAGACGACCTATTATCCATAGGCACAATCGGTCTTATAAAAGCCGTTTCTACCTTTAAAACCGACAAAAATATAAGACTCGCAACCTATGCCTCACGCTGTATTGAAAACGAAATTTTAATGTATTTCAGAAACCAAAGAAAAACCGCTCAAGACGTTTATATAAGCGACCCTATCGACACCGACAAAGAGGGTAACGCGCTCACCCTAATCGACGTCATTGCCGACAAGAGCGATATCGTTGAGGAATTGGACACCAAATTCAAACTCAAAAAACTAAAAAAAATATTATATAAAACCCTCGATAAAAGAGAGCTTGAAATTATAGAACTGCGCTACGGTCTGGGTAATAACCAAGAACTCACCCAACGCGAAATCGCAAAAAAGCTTGGAATTTCGAGAAGTTACGTCTCAAGAATTGAAAAATCCGCATTGGAGAAACTAAAAAAACGGCTCGACTGAGCCGCTTTTTTTATTCTTCGCTTACATATACAACGTTTTCAATAACGCAAATTTTTTCGGTTTCAATGTTTATTCTTTCGGGTAAGGTTATAGTTATACCTAAATTGCCGCTAAAACCGCTCTTTGGTGCACCCACCGAATAGGTCAACTTTATTTTAAAGAATTCTTTGAACTTTTCGATTGTTGAGTTCAATTTATACATATCGTCTATTTCTATATAGATGACTTCGGTTGACTTGCGGCGTTTTTCAAATCTTGTAAATACAATAATTGCAGTCAAAAACAAAACTGCCGCGATTATAGCGCCCGAATAGAAACCATAACCCAAAGCTATACCAATAATACTTGTAGTCCACACACCTGCAGCAGTTGTAAGACCTGTGATTATATCATTATTCTTAATTATAATCATACCAGCGCCCAAGAAACCAATACCTGATATAACCTGAGCCGATATTCTCATAACGTCTCCGCCAATACCCAAAACTTCGCTTATATACATACTTATGAGCGATGTCATACAAGCACCCAAGGCAACAAGCGCGTGGGTTCTCATACCTGCGGCACGGCCATGCTTTGCGCGTTCGCTACCAATAAGTACGCCTATGAAAACCGAGAAAACAAGTCTCGTAAAAGCCTTAAACGCAAAACTTTGTAATACTAAATGAATCACTGCCATAAACCCACTCCTCAAACTAGTTATTATATATGTATATAAATATGATTATACATCCAAAATATCTTTTGTCAAGCGAACTTGTTTTTTTGCAAGGTTTTTAGCAATTTTTACAATCCTTTTAAATTCTTTCAAAAATCTCAACCGCACAAACCTCGTCATACGGCGGAACCTTTACAGATATAAATTCACTCTTCGAGGTTGGAATATTTTTACCAACGAAATCTCCGCGAATAGGAAGTTCCCTATGTCCTCGGTCAACAAGAACCGCAAACTGAATAGAAGCCGCTCTTCCAAAACGCATTATCGCTTCCATCGCAGCACGAGCTGTTCTTCCGGTATACAACACGTCGTCAACCAATATAACGTTCTTTCCAACAACCGAAAAAGGAATATCACAAGGATGAATAACAGGATCAAGGCTTTGGTCCTTAACGTCATCGCGATAAAAGGTTATATCCAAAACGGCGGTTGGGATTTTTTTGCCCTCTATACTATATATGTTGTCGGCAATTATTTGAGCTAGTGGAACACCGCGACGCTTAACACCAACAATACATATATTATCACTGCCATTATTGCGTTCCAATATTTCATGGGAAATTCGTTTTAATGCTCGGTTGACCGCCGAAGTATCCATCACTGTTGCTTTAAACTTATCCATACAAACTCCAATAGTTATATTTTTATAATATATACATATTATATATATGTATAATATATCATATTACCCAAGTTTTGTAAAGTTTTAAAGACACAATATTTAGGGGCAAACACCATTTAACCCAAATTTCTCCCCAATAAATAGTATTTTTTAATGCGTTAAAGCCATTTTATCAACTTTATATTGCTTCATTTTGTATGGTTGCACAAGTTTATTGACAAAAAATGTCATTTAACCCTTTTAGAAGTGTTACAAATTTGTAACCTTTTTTAACTTTTTCCTTTTTATTGGTCAAAATACACAAAAACCGACCTTTCTTTTACTTTGACATTTACAAAAAAAAGCGGTATAATACCACTTGCTTTGAAAATCAAGTCGAAATCAAATCATATTTCGACCCATATTAAAGGAGTTATTGGATGATAGAAAAAATAAAGAGTAAGTTGTCAGCTTTGAAAAAAAGCAGACACGTGCGACTCGCTATTGCTTCATTTTTAACAGCACTAGCAGTTGTAAGCGCTACTTTACTAAACTGCTCAATCCACACAATCAAAATCTTCGACGGGCACAAAACATATACCGTACGTTCACTTAATAATAACGTGGCGTTGGCAGTAGAAAGTATCGCTCTCAAATCGAACACATATGAAGTTTTGGAAACCAAAACAGACGACAGTATTACTACTGTTAAAATTTCATACAGCTTCCCCGTTCATATAACACAAGGCGGTGTAACCCAAACTATCGAGTTTACCGCGGGTACTGTTAAGGACGCGTTGGCTGAAGTTGGAATCACCCCTGATAAGTTCGACTTTGTTGAACCCGCGCTCGACACCGAATTAAACGCTGAAAGCTATATCGACTATACCGATATAGAATACGTTAAAACATCTAAAAAAGAAAAGGTGCCATACGACACCGAAAAGACTTATTCAAGCAAAATCGCAAAAGGCGAAAAAAAGGTTACCACCGAAGGTGAAAAAGGTGTTAACAATGTTATAACCACTTCAAAATACGTAAATGGCGAATTGGTCAAAACAACAAGCAAAACAAAAGTTATTTCAAAGCCGGTAACCAAAAAGGTTACCATTGGTACAAAAGAAGTAAAGAAAACTACCAAAAAGACAAACAAGAACCACGTTTCAGTTTTATCTCCAAAAAATGAAATTGAACTTGATGAAAACGGTGTTCCTGTTAATTACAAATCAAAAATAACCGTAAGAGCTACCGCTTACACCCACACTGGCAATCGTTGTTCAACAGGTGTTATGCCAAAGCCCGGTTATATCGCTGTAAATCCTAAGGTTATCCCCTACGGAACAAAAATGTTTATCAAAACAACTGATGGTAAGTATATCTACGGCTATGCTGTAGCGGCTGACACAGGCGGATTTATTAAAAGACACCCAACAGGCGTAGACCTTTTCTTTAACTCAGAAAGCGAATGTCGCAAATTTGGTGTTAGAACCGCTGAAATCTATATTTTAGAATAATATTAAACGGAGAAGCAATCGCTTCTCCGTTTTTTTATTCTTTATTGCTTTCGCTTTCTTTCATTTCGGTTCTAACTTCCCAATGGACAATAAACGCCAACAACGCACGAATTATAATTACAACACCCAAAATCGCCAATTCTTCGAGATTATGAATAATAACCGTTTTAATAATCTCGGCTCCCATCTTAAATTCCAAGGCAAGTGATAACGCTTTACCCAAATCGACAACAACGTGGAACGGTTGTTTCTTACGAAGGCAACCTAACAAACGTATAAGTGCCCTAGCTGAACCCACGATTATAATAATAACGCCAATAAGTTCAAGGGTTGAAGCCGAAATCTCCGCCAAGGGATATAAAACCGCTTTATAGCCGTTTACAATACTTTCTAACATATAAAAACTCCTTTGTAAGTTCTTAAGTTTATTATACAACAACACAATCACTTTTACAATGAAAATCCGCCCGATTTTGTCGGACGGATTTTTCTTATTCTTTATTGTTTTCTTTAGTTTCTAAGAAATCTCCCGCTCTACCATAAACCACGGTATTTTCGGCGATAATCTTCGCGAGCCAATCGTTAACCCAACCGCTCTCCATTCGCCAAGTCCAGTTGTCACCAACTGTTGACGGAGTGTTGATTCTAGCCTCGCTTCCGAGTCCAACCACGTCTTGCATCATCAAAATACAAGTATCCGCTACCGAGCGAAGTGCAGATTTCATCATAGCCCAGTTAAAGCTATCCTCACGCTTTACGCCAAGATAGACCTCAGCAAAAGCCACTTCTTCCTCGGGACTGTTTTTAGCCCAACCGAGAATTGTATCGTTATCGTGGGTACCGGTATAAACAACACAATTATTTTGGAAATTGTGAGGTAAATATTCGCTATCGGCTTCAGGGTCGAAAGCAAACTGCAATACCTTCATACCGGGATATCCCGATTTTTTAAGCATTTTTAGCACCGCGGGGGTCAGAAAGCCCAAATCCTCGGCTATAATCGGAAGATTTTTTCCAAGCTCGTTTTCAAGAGCTTTAAAAAGCGCAATATCGGGACCTTTAACCCATTTTCCCGTTTTAGCCGTAACCGAACCGTAAGGAACCGAGAAATACGACTCAAAACCGCGGAAATGGTCAATACGAACACAGTCATAAAGCGACAACACGTACTTAATACGTTTTTTCCACCAAGAGAAATCTTCGCTCTTCATAAATTTCCAATCGTAAAGTGGGTTACCCCAAAGCTGACCGTCTTCGCTGAAAGCGTCGGGCGGACATCCCGCAACCGCTTTAGGTTTTAAATCTTTATCAAGTTGGAACTGTTTAGTATCCGACCAAACGTCAGCCGAATCATAGGCTACATATATCGGAATATCGCCGATAATCTTTACACCCTTTTTGTTGGCGTACGCTTTAAGTTCGCGCCATTGCTTTGCAAACATATACTGAACAAAGCAATAAAACTCTATCGTTTGGGCGTAATCGGTTTTTGCTTTTTCTATTGCATTCGGTTCGCGAAAACGAAGTTGCTCGTCCCAGTTTTCCCAAGAAACGTCGCTATTGGCGTTTTTGATAGCCATAAACAAAGCATAATCCGAAAGCCAAAAATCGTTTTCTTGGCAAAACTTCTTATAATCCTTGTCCTCTTCAAAACGCGAAAAAGCAATTTTAAGCATTTTTATTCGATTTTCATAAAGCTTTCCGTAATCAACCTTACGAGGATTGCTTCCAAAATCAAAATTTTTAAACTCACTCTCGGTCAAAAGCCCATCCTCAATCAACGTTTCAGGGTCTATAAAATACGGATTACCCGCGTACGAAGAAAACGATTGATAGGGCGAATCCCCATAGTTTGTAGGGTTTAGGGGCAAAATTTGCCACCAAGTTTGTTTTGACTTTTCCAAAAAGTCTACAAAATTATATGCTTCTTTACCAAGTGTGCCGATACCGCCCGCCGACGCGAGTGAAAAAATCGGCATTAAAATTCCGCTTGTTCTCAAACAGGTCACCTTTTTCCTTAAAATACTACAAATAATTTACCGCAAACAAACGGATTTATTCTTTTGCTTTGGCTTTAAAAATCGAAATAAACTTTTTTACAAAACCTTTGTAATCAATGTTTTTGAAAAACTCAATCACAAATTTTATATTCTTCCGATTTATATAAAGCATAATTAAATACGAACACAAAATAGCAACGGAAACAGCCTCTACCCTTACAACCTCACGGAATGCAAAGCTCAACACACCGCACAAGAAACCGAAACACATCTTTTTATATCGCGCTGTCGTTTTAAAGCTATAATCCATAGCCCAAGCAAACGCACCAAAGAAAAGACTTCCGCCCAAAAGCGATACCGATATGCTTCTTCCAAAAATGATATTAAACAAGGCGTGACTTCCAATAAAACAGGTTGGAACCACAGGGTTTATAACCTTCCGAAGCATAAGATAAATAAGACCTAAAAGAATCATAATCTCCGAAGTTCCACCTATATTTCCCATATGTAACCCAAAAAACAAATACTTTGCGGGTTCTACAAATGACGTTGTTATAAACAACCTATCTATTGGCAAAACGGATTCTACGGTATTTGTAAACGGAATCAAATAAACTTGAAACGCATCGTAACACACAATCGAAGCCACCGCTCTTACAATAAGAGCAGGAAATACCAAAAACAATTCTTTGCCCTCAAAAACAAGCTTATTTAAAACGGCATATACAACGCACACCGCTAAAACAAGCCAAAACGAAAGTTTGCTGCTAAACGACATACCGAGTATCAAACCGCCAAGGGCTACCTTAAAATTGAATTCAAATTTCTTTTTTAAAATCAATTTCCACAAAAAGTCGAACACAACGGGAATCGCTACCGATACCGCCAAGACCAAAACCGCGCGCCAACCAAAAATCAAACAGCCGAATAACGCAGCAGGGCAAAGCGCTACAAATATATCTAGTAAATCGAATTTTTCCAATCTATCTTTTGTGGCCTTATCTTCCTCTAGGAAAAAATCCTTTATAGCAGACAAAAACGAGAAAATCTTTGATTTTATATCCATTCACTTTCTCCTTATATAATATATCTTCATTTTACTATATTTTTACGGCGTTTTCAAGTAAATCTATTGTTATTTAAAAATATTTATGCTATACTTAACTCAGCAAAAAAGAGGGAAATTTCTACCGAAACACACTCTGCTACAGCTCTCGTAGGAGAACACAAATCCATTGAACTTATTGCCAAGGCAGGTTTTGACACTTGGGATTTTTCAATGTTCTCAAGGGCTGATTACAACTACCAAAACAAGTGTTTGCGCCCAACAGACCATCCACTTGCAAGTAGCGAATATTTAAATTTCGCCAGAGAACTCAAAAAACCAGCCGATTCGGTTAAAAAATTGATAAAATGATTAAAATTTTCTAAGTCCCAAGGTGATTGAATTGATAAAAAAAACTAAAATTGTATGTACTGTCGGCCCTGCTTGTGACACCAAAGAAATTATTAGTGAAATGTGTCTTTCGGGTATGAATGTAGCCCGTCTGAACTTTTCCCACGGTGTTCATTCCGACCACAAAAAACGAATCGACTTGGTAAAGCAAGTTCGCGAAGAATTGAATTTGCCAATAGCTATTTTACTTGATACAAAGGGTCCTGAGTACCGTATTAAAACCTTTAAAAACGGTAAGATTATACTCAAAGACGGCGACAGCTTCACCTTCACGTCAGACGAAATAGAAGGCGATGAAACAAAGGTTTCGGTAAACTATAAAAATCTACCCTATGACCTTGAAGTAGGCGACCGCATTCTTCTTAACAACGGTCTTTTGATTTTCGAGGTTGTCTCCCTCACCGATACCGACGTAAATTGCACCGTTATCGTTGGTGGTGAACTTTCTGACCGCAAGAGTATGAGTTTTCCAAACAAAACCCTAAAACAAATATACTTAAGCGAACAAGATAAGCAAGATATTTTATTCGGCATTGAAAACGATATTGATTTTATTGCTTGTTCATTTGTTTCGTGCAAACAAGATTTGCTTGACGTGAAAAAATTTGTTAAAGAAAATGGTGGCGACGGAATTGGCATTATCGCCAAAATCGAGAACCGCTCCGGTGTTGATAATATTGAAGAAATTTGTGACGAATGCGATGGCATTATGATTGCTCGTGGAGATATGGGCGTTGAAATTCCTTTTGAGGAGCTTCCTGCAATTCAAAAGAAACTCATCACCAAGTGTCGACTTTTAGGTAAACGTGTTATTACCGCAACCGAAATGCTTGAATCCATGATTTACAATCCCCGTCCCACAAGAGCTGAAATTTCCGATGTTGCAAATGCTGTTTACGACGGCACAAGCGCAATCATGCTCTCAGGAGAAACCGCCGCAGGTAAATATCCTGTACTCGCAGTTAAAACCATGTCACAAATCGCCCAAAATACCGAGCAAAACATACACTATAACAAACGTTTCTTGACTCGCGAATTTAAAATCAAAAACACAGTTGACGCTATTTCTCACGCAACCTGCGGTATGGCTATTGACATCGAAGCAAAAGCGATTGCAGTTTGCTCAATTTCAGGTATAACTGCTCGTATGGTTTCGCGCTTCCGTCCAAAAGTGCCGATTTTAGGCATCACAACAAACGAAAAATCTTGGAGAAGACTTTCGCTTTCTTGGGGCGTTACTCCCGTAATGTGCGAAAATTACAACTCTACCGATGTTTTATTCTATAACGCATCAAAACTCACAAAAGAAATTTTAAATCTCGAAAAAGGGGACAAAATCGTTATTACCGGTGGTGTAACCAACGGCAAATCGGGAAACACCGATTTAATAAAAGTAGAAACACTTTAATATTACTAAAAAACACCTTGCGAAAATTTCGCAAGGTGTTTATGTTAATTATTGATTATTTTCTATATATTCAACCAAATCTCCGATTGTTTTGATATTTTCAATCTCTTCATCAGGGATTTCTACACTAAATTCATCTTCAAGTGACATAAGTATTTCTACAACGTCAAGACTATCTGCATTCAAATCTTTCGCAATGTCGGTTTCCATTGATAAGCTTTCTTCATCTACATCAAGTTGTTCTGCCAAAATGGATTTAATTTTCTCAAATATCATAAATATCCTCCTTAAATAATCTGTCGAAAAACAGTTTCTATATAAAATAATATGTATTTCTATTCAATTTGTCAATACTTTTTTTATATTATATAAAAAAGGTTGCAAAATTATGTTATTTATTTTATAATATTAAGAGATATAAAAAGCATTTATGAAAGGCAGGTATGTGTGTTTTTACGCACTGTTACTATGGCTAAAGACAAATTAGTAAAATCTATCACATCAATGGAAGAAGACTTCGCAAAATGGTATACCGACGTTTGTATCAAAGCTGAGCTTATTGACTATGCTTCGGTTAAGGGCTGTATGATTATTCGCCCATACGGTTATGCTATTTGGGAAAACATTCAAAGTAGTATGGACGCTCTCTTTAAAGAAAAGGGACACGAAAACGTTTATATGCCAATGTTTATCCCCGAAAGTCTTTTGCAAAAAGAAAAGGACCACGTTGAAGGCTTTGCACCTGAAGTAGCTTGGGTAACCCACGGCGGTGAAGAACCTTTGGAAGAACGCCTTTGTGTTCGCCCAACCTCTGAAACCCTTTTCTGCGACCATTTTAAAAATATTGTACACTCTTACCGTGATTTGCCAAAACTTTATAACCAATGGTGTAGCGTTGTTCGTTGGGAAAAGACAACCCGTCCTTTCCTTCGCTCTCGTGAATTCTTATGGCAAGAAGGTCACACCCTCCATGCAACACGCGAAGAAGCCGAAGCTGAGACTATCCAACAATTAAACGTTTATGCAAAATTTGCTGAAGAATATTTGGCAATGCCTGTTGTAAAAGGTGTTAAAACCGCTAAAGAACGTTTTGCAGGTGCTGAAGATACATATACAATCGAAGCGCTTATGCACGACGGTAAAGCTTTGCAAAGCGGTACTTCCCACTTCTTTGGAGACGGTTTTGCAAGAGCGTTTGACATTACATTTACCGACAAAAACAACCAACCTCAATATCCTTTCCAAACCTCTTGGGGTACTACAACCCGTCTTATCGGTGCGGTTATCATGACCCACGGTGACGATAGCGGTCTCGTTCTTCCTCCTATGATTGCTCCAATCCAAGCAGTTGTAGTTCCGATTGCTACTCATAAAGAGGGCGTTTTGGAAAAAGCTAACGAAGTTTTCGCTCGTATAAACACTGTTTGTCGCGCGAAGATTGACGCTAGTGAACAATCTCCGGGTTGGAAATTTGCCGAATACGAAATGAAGGGTGTTCCGCTTCGTATAGAACTTGGTCCTAAGGATATCGAAAACGGCGTTTGCGTTGCAGTTCGTCGTGACAACGGTGAAAAGATTGTTGTAAATCTTTCGGAACTCGAAACCAAGATCCCCGAACTCTTAAAAGCTGTGCAAGACGGTCTTTACAATAAGGCTCTCGCTCGTCGCGAAGAAATGACCTATGACGCACACAACCTTGAAGAAATGATTGATATCGCCGAAAATAAACCCGGCTTTATTCGTGCTATGTGGTGTGGCGACCGTGAATGTGAAGACAAGCTTAAAGAAACCGCAGGTGTTACCTCACGTTGTATCCCGTTCGACAAAGAAGAACAACTCAGCGAAACTTGTGTTTGCTGTGGCAAACCTGCAAAGCATATGCTCTATTGGGGTAAAGCTTACTAATATTTACTAAGCGAATACTTCATAAATTTCAAAAAATTTACTTCATTTTAAAAAGACTAATCCGCTTGGATTAGTCTTTTTTCTTCTCCACCTATAAAAAATAATGAGACATTTTAAAAAATATAAAAAAATTAAAATTTAGTGTTGACAATTGTGACTTGATTTGATATAATAATTGAGCGCTTTAAAAAGTGAATAGATTTGCGAGTGTGCTGGAATAGGCAGACAGGCACGTTTGAGGGGCGTGTGTCAACCGACGTATGGGTTCAAGTCCCATCACTCGCACCAAAGTAAGAACTGACTTTTAGTCGGTTCTTTTCTTTTTATATTGATTCGGGACTTGAACCTTTGGTTCACCCTTTTGCTCGCTTCTTCGTCCACCGGACGCGTTCGCAACGTCACCTATAAATAACTCACCACTTGCGCGAACATAACATTTATGATAATATAAATATGTATACATATATTATTGGGAGGGTTTTGATGAAATCATTTGTTTGTCTTATTATCGCTTTGGTTCTCTCATTATCAATAATCTTTAACGGCTTTGTGATTAATGCTACTACTAACAGCACATGTTCTAACCAACACAAATTGATAAACTCTGTGGCTCACAGAGGATACAGTCACACTGCACCAGAAAATACCCTACCCGCTTACCGTCTTGCAAAGGAAAAGGGCTTCACCTATGCGGAGTGTGACGTCACCTTTACTCTTGACGGAGTCCCTGTTTTGCTTCACCTTGATGATATAAAACACACAAGCAACGGTTCGGGAAACGTTTATTCGCTAACCTATGAACAATTATTAAAATATGATTTCGGCAGTTGGAAAAACCCTTCCTATGCAGGTACAAAAATTCCAACCTTTGAAGAATTTATTGCGCTTTGCTCCGAAATCGGCATACATCCATATATCGAGCTTAAAGAAAGCGGAAGCTTTAACCAACAAAAAATTCAGCAATTGGTGACCATCCTCGAAAAGTACAATATGTTGCACCAATGCACCTGGATAACCTTTATTCACGATTATCTTTTCTACGTATTAAAATGTGACCCCACCGCCAGAATCGGTCTTCTTTGGCCCAATGATATAAATCAATCGGTTATAAACAAAGCGAAAAGTTTAAAAACCTCAACCAACACCGTTTTCTTCAGCGCAAATTACGACAACCTAACCTCAAACGGTATACAACTAGCCCAAACCAACAACTTCGCCCTCGAAGTTTACACTATCAACTCGGAAGACAAGCTCAAAAGTTTGCCATCTTATATCACGGGGGTTACGAGCGACTATCTTATCGCTCATTCGGTTATAAGCAATCTTGTCGGTGTTACCACCGCTCCAACCTGTACCGAAGAGGGTTATACAACATACAGTTGCAAAAGCTGTAATTACCAAATTATCGACAACTACACTTCGGCTTTGGGTCATAAATACAACCAATCGGGACTTTGTACACGTTGCAAAACCGAACACGGTGAATACGAATATTACATATATAGCACCTCTTTAGGTGGCAACGACAGCAACAACGGTCTTTCCCAAAACAGACCTCTTGCAACCTTTGATAAAGCAATAAAACTCGCATCTCAATCGGGAGTCACCGCAAACGATACCGTGACGTTTCACGTCAAAGGCAACGTCTCTTGGGGTGGCAACATAAACAACAACGGCATCAGCACTAACTGGGAGGTTTTATCTGCTCACCCGTTTAAAATAATCGTAAACGCCGTAGACACAACCGCTGTACTTGGCGACGGACAAAAAAACGTGATATTAGGCGGCGATATAGATTTTAATTCAGTTAAAATCAACGCGGGTACCAGTTGGAAATCTTTATGCCTTACGGCTAACAACGTGCAATTCAGCAACACATCCTTTTCTTCCGACTCATTCGACCTGATTCTTGGAACGAGAACAAACCATACCGTAAACAAAACTACAACCGTGTCGTTTGACTCTTTCCGCCCAAAAATTTTCTTAGGCAACAGTTATCATAATATTACCTTTAACCAAAGATTCACACTTTATCTCACCGACAAAACTTCGCAAAACGTTGGCACAACACTTTTAGTATTGGGTTCCACCGACGGTAAAACGATTTACAACTCTATTACCGATATTATAGTCGATTTTTCGCATAATCTCTCATTCCAAAATGCCGAAAAGGTTGAAATCGGAGAAAACGGTGCTCTTAATTTTATCAATAATTCGGCAACAAAAATCAACCTTTCGGATATACCTTTCACATCTACCGCTTTAAACAAAATTTGGGTGCTTAACACCAATTCGGTATCCAATATCACCTCGACCGACAAATCAGGTGTTTTTGCGGTAACGGCAGGTTATATCGCCACGGCAAAGACTTTAAGCAACAAATCCGTCAGTTCGGCTAACGGAAAATTGGAACTATCAGCAGGTCAGTATGACGTAACCGTTGACGTTTGTAAAAATCATATATATGACAGCGACACAGACATCGACTGTAATCTTTGCACACAAACCCGAACCATTTGTCAACATAAATTTGAAAATTATATGAGCAATAATGATGCCACCTGTGAAAATGACGGTACAAAGACCGCTACTTGCGAATATTGTACAGAAACTGATAGTATCACTGACGTTGGTACAGCAGGTCACAATTGGGCAGCAGCTGACTGTGATACCGCTAAGACCTGTAAGGTTTGCGGTACTACAGAAGGTAAACCTCTTGGTCATACTTCCGACAACGGTACAGTAACCAAGAAGGCTACATGTACTGCTACAGGTACAAAGACATACAAGTGTACGGTATGTAAGACAACAGTTAAGACTGAAACAGTTGCTAAGGTAGCTCATAAGTACGTTAGCAAGGTAACAAAGGCTACAACCTCTAAGGATGGTAAGTCTTATAAAGAATGTTCAGTATGTAAGAAGGTTACAAGCGAAAGCAAGATCTATAAGATTAAGACAGTTAAGCTTTCAACAACCAAGTA
>JAZORM010000021.1:0-2066 GCA_045656585.1 Acutalibacteraceae bacterium | reverse complement strand
TAAAAGGGCTTTAAAACGTCTTATTAAAAAGACGTTTGGTCTGTGCTAATATAATAAACGCTATCCTTTTACCGCACCTGCGGCGACGCCTTTTATTATATACTTTTGGCAAAACAAATAAAATACCACAACAGGAATAATCGACAATACGAGCATCGCCATCATAGCGCCCATATCAACCGAACCGTAGCCACCTTTTAGATACTGAATCGCAATAGGGATAGTTTTGTAGTCGTTGCCGATTACGAGATACGGCAAAAGATAGTCGTTCCAAATCCACATAGCGTTTAAAATTGCAACGGTTATTGTGGTCGGCTTCAAAATCGGGAAAACAATTTTGAAAAAGGTTCCAAGCGGGGTACAGCCGTCGATTGTTGCCGCTTCCTCAACACCCTTCGGCACCGATTTCACAAACCCCGTAAACATAAAGGTTGCAAGTCCCGAGCCAAATCCCAAATATATTAAAATTATTCCAATCGGATTATCGAGACCTAGGATATTCGCTATCTTCGAGAGGGTGAACATCACCATTTGGAAGGGAACGATCATCGAGAAAACAAGCGCATAATAAAAAAGTGAAGTGAAAACCGATTTAACCCTAACGATATACCACGCCGTCATCGAAGTAAACAGAACAATCGCCGCAACCGAAAAAACCGTTATAAACAAAGACCACCAAAACGCCGAAAGAAAGTTGGTTGTATTAAGACCTTGGGTATAGTTTGAAATTCCAATAAAGGTTTCGGCGTTTGGAAGCAAAAACGGCTCAGTCGCTATTGAAAACTTTAGTTTAAACGAATTTATAACAACAATAATTACAGGCGCGATGAAGGCCACCGACAACACCATAAGCAAAACAAAAATCAGCAAATCGTTTATTCTTTTCGCCACTAAATTTCAACCTCTTTTCGCCTTGTCAGAATAAGTTGAGTGAGTGAAATTGCCGCCAATACCAAAAAGAAAATCACCGATTTCGCCTGACCTATTCCCTCAAAGCCAATTCTTCCGTAAAACGTTTCATAAATATCAAGCGCCAACATCCTCGTTCTACCGCCGGGCGCACCGGCAGTGAGGGCTAGGTTTTGGTCGAAAAGTTTGAAAGAATTGGTAATTGTCAAAAACAAACAAATCGTAATTGACGGCATACAGGAGGGTATTGTTATTTTGAAAAGGGTTGTAAAATATCCCGCACCGTCAACCTTTGAAGCTTCTACAACATCGGTTGGGATATTATTAAGACCGGCAATATAAATTATCATCATATAACCTATCATTTGCCAGTTCATCAGAACCACCAATCCCCAAAAGCCAAACGAGGCATCGCTCGTAATCGCGTAGCCAAATCTATATAAAACGCCGTTTATAATCAGTTGCCAAATATAGCCGAGCACAATTCCGCCAATAAGATTCGGCATAAAGAAGACAGTTCTGAAAATCCGTGTTCCAACAACGTCGCGAGTCAGAAGCATAGCCAAAATAAAGGCGAAAAGATTGATGGTCACAACCGAAACTATAGAAAAACGAATCGTAAACCATAGCGAATCGGTAAAGGTTTTATCTTCGCTAAAAATTCTAATATAATTTGAAAGCCCCACAAACTCAGCATCGCTTACGGTTCTAAACTCGGTAAACGACAAATAAAGACCCAACCCAAAGGGAACCAAGAAAGCAATAACAAACGCCACCAAGGTAGGCATTACGAATATTGGAAAATATCGTTTGAGCGATTTCATCTATTTTCTTTCACTCTTCCATTTGTCTATAACAGTTTTCTTCACTTCATCCCACGATTTCGCGCCCTGAACGTAATCAAGCAAAGCGCTTCCTGTTTCCTTTTTGAAATTTTCACTTGGAAAAGCGGTAAAAATCCAAGGCACAACTTCCGTTTTATCGTCATTTAGATATCGGCTAATTTCTTTTGCCAAGGGGTCGTTGGGCATTTCACTTTCCTTAAAGGTATTAAACGGGGTGATAAATCCAAGTTTTTCAGTCACATATTTTTTACCCGTATTACTCGAAAACAACCAATCAAGAAACTCAAGAGAAGCCTTTTGTTTTTCTTCACT
>JAZORM010000020.1:0-3431 GCA_045656585.1 Acutalibacteraceae bacterium | reverse complement strand
CAGTCAGCAACAATTTTAAAGGTTACACCGTGATTGTAAACCGAGCCGTTTTCAAAACCACCGGGGATGAAATAAGCCATACGACCGATATGGAAATCTCTTTCGGAATAAGCAGGAGCACATTGAACGTAACCAAACTCACACTTAAGTTTTTCTTCAACGTTGTTCATCAATTTGTTTAATTCATCTTTGTCCAACATTTCAGCCAAAACAGCCCAAGTTTGAGGATTGAGATAATATTTACCTTCTTTACTTTCTTCAGAACCAACCTTTTCATCCCAGTCATTAAAACCATAAATAAAACGGTCGCCTTCAAAAGCATGTTCGAGAATAGCAGCCTTTAATACTTCTTTTTCTTTCGAAACCAAAGCAATCAATTCTTCTTTGCCACCCATAATCTCAAGGATTTTACAAAATTCGGTAATAGCCTTAACGGTTGCGATACTAAGCCATACGCTCTCGCCTATCATTTTATTACCAACGTTGTTGATGGAATCGTTCCAGTCACCGCCACCCCAAAGAACGAGATTATGCTTACCGCGGTTATCAAGAAGGAATCTAAGACCGCGATACATATGGTCGAATACAGTATCAACGTTGTCGCTATCGAGATATTTACATTTTTCATCTAAAATCGAAAGGTCGCCCGATTCATTAAGGTATACCAAAATTGTTGCAGGAACCCAAGCGGCACCGTCGTGGTAAACTTCGTGGTTGAAGGGTTCGAACTGTCTAATCGGATTGCCGTTAATTCTCATATGGTCAAGGCATAGCATAATCTTCTTTCTTGCCATATCGATATCAAATGACGCCATACCCGCAACGTCTTGCATAACGTCACGGAAGCCTTTACCGTAAATACGTCCCCAAGTCTTACCCAAGGAAATTTGTCTCTTAAGCCAAATGTTTGTAGTTGTATTAAGGTATTCGTCAGGGGTTTTAAGCGCATATACCGAATCCATACGATCAGCATCAGCCTTAACTTCCTTGATTGTATTTTCAAAAAGACCTTTTTCTAAGCATTTATTTGCAACATCAATCGCTTCTTCTATTGAACGAACAACACCAAGAGCAATATTGAAAACCTTTTCTTCACCTGCTTCAAGGTCGATATCAAATTGTAAAGCTGCACAATAATTATCATCAAATGAACTACCACGATTGCTAAGTTGTTCGTTGTAAAGAGCTTGTGGGTCGCCCCATTCGTTATAAATTCCTTTAAAGTTTACCGTACTTAATTCATATGAATTTGGTTCAATATCCGACTTAAAGAAAACGCCTTCATACAAATCTTCAACGTCGTATGCATGGTGTTTATAATACAAACCGCCAAGCGATGTGTTGAAATTAGCAGAACCATATGCCAAGTGACCTGTTACGTTTGCAACAGGACGAGCAAAAGGAACAATGCTTATTTTCTTTTGAGCATTTGAGGTGTTTTTAACCTTGATTTGCCAAAGTTCAGCGCAATAATTTTGGGGAATTGTGATACCGAAATTAACTTCAATACCTTTGTATTCGCTAACAATATTTTGATATCCTATGCCGACATGAGATTCGTATTTATCAAAATCGTAATTTTTATAATTGCGGTTCATATCGTAGAATTCGCCTGTTTTTCTATCCTTGATATAAACCATACGACCTGCATCACCTGTGTAAACTAAGCGACGTCTTTTAGTTGGACTAACTCTATAAAAACTTTCACCAAAACCAAATTGACTGATTTCAGCCAAGAAAGTTTCGTTCCACAAATAGTTGAGCAACGGTCTTCTTGGTCGCATTTCGGTAATAACGTATTCTTTTTTAATATCATCAAAATAACCTATCATTATAATTTCCTCCTACGATTAAAAAATTTAAAATTCTTCAGCAACATCTCGTCCGTCAAGCCAATCCTTGATATTTATTGATAATAAATTCCAGTTTTGGAAACCGGGGTTCATTATAGGCTCTCCGCTTTCAGGGTCGTAATATTCGTGAAGTTCTTCAGAATTTTTTATATCTTCTTCAAATAATTTAACGGTTTTTTCTCCGAGTTCTCTCGCCTCTTCGATAAATCCGTATTTTACGAGACCGCGCCAAACCATATAGTTTGAAATCCCCCAAATTGGTCCCAACCAACAAGACGGATTGCCTGTTGCTACTATTTGATACATTTTTTCATATTTAGAAAGAGTTCTAACGCCAAAAGGTGCCCAAAAAGCATTTTCATCCAACAAATTTTCTTTAACCATTCTCTCGGCTTGTTCTTCTGTTGCGATACCGCTCCAAAGAGCCAAAAAGCTTGACCAACAACCGATACGTTGAATAAGACAGTCCCAATTTCTAGGAGCGCCCGAGTGCATTTTTTGATTGGGGTCTACGGGCAATAAATTGAAATCGACACTATAATACATACCGTCTTTTTCATCGTAACAATGAGTTCTCACAGCCTCGCACAATTCTTCGGCTTGGGTTTTATATTTCTTCACGTCAACACCCAAAATATCGCCAATATAGCACAAAGCCAAAAGTTCTTTATACATAAAGCAGTTGAGTAAAATCGAACCCGAGCTTCTATAGGGTCTATAATATGTACAAGGGTCGTTATCTACACCGATAGCGGCATCACAAATCCAAAAGAATAAACCTGTTGCTTCGTGACGGCATCTATCGTTATAGTAGTCTATAAATTTGCAAAGTTTATGGAAATGAGGTCTTAACCACTCAGCATCATTATATTTTTTAACAATAAAAGCGGCGTGTTGAGCTAAACAAGGTTTATGAATATTGGTCTCTCCCCATTTTTCATAATCTTCACGCGAAAGACCGGGATACTGATAAACAGGGGCTCTGCCTTTGCTATCCATAATATTAAGAGAATTTAAGATACATCCCTTTTCGTACTCACTAATATCTTCCTTTACAAACTGACTAAGGGCGATATTAGTAAGCCAACTGTCCCAATCCCAAAGAGTATTGTTATAAACACTACCGGGTACAATAAATTTGTACTCCAAATTTTCTTTTGGTTCACGGAACATCTTTTCGTAATTTTTTAAAGCATAGTCTAAAATTATATTAGAGGACATAATAAAACACCTTATTTATTCTTTTTAGCCTCTTCAATGCGAGAGATTAAGTATCTGCCGATTTCGCACAAATACTTGTTTGTCGCTAGGAGAAGTTCTTTTGGTTTGCCCTTGTAGAAAGCATCGGTTTCAAAGGTAAAATCGCCTTGGTAATCAATTTCTGCCAACGCTTGACACATTGCCTCAAAATCGATTTTTTCCATAAATGGAGCAGTGTGTTTGTCAGCCTTATAGTCGGTATCGTGAACGTGAAGCGCTTGTAAACGCTTATTACCCATTTGGCGAATAAACTCGGGAATATCAGCGTTCATAAGTGATACGTGTCCAATATCAAGACAACCAACAATCCATTCACTG
>JAZORM010000019.1:0-2178 GCA_045656585.1 Acutalibacteraceae bacterium | reverse complement strand
TAGTGAGACTCAAATCCCTTATCTTCGATTGCGATAAAGGCGTTTGCAAGATTTTTGGGTATACCTTTGTAACCTTTATCTTCGTTTTTAATCGCATTTTCATCATAATCAACCCAAAGTCGATTGAATTCGCCGTGAAGACGTTGATGTTCTTTCCAATCGCCTTTTTTATTTTGAACATAAACGGTGGTTGTGGAATTGAGTTGTAAATCGTTAAGATTTTGTTTTACGGTGCCGTCAACCATTGTAAAGGCATAAATAAGAAAACTACCCGCAACAATCGCAACGGTTATAACTCCAATAAGAAAACAAGTTAGAATTGTTTTCAAAATCTTTTGTTTAACGTTTCTTTTAGGTTTTGTATTTTTGGGCTTGTCTTCCGCCTTTTGAGGTGTTGAAAAACTATTAAGGTCAAAACTTGATTGACCATCGTTTACATTATTATTCGAATTGTCATAACTGAATATGTCTCTATTATCCATAAGAATCTCCTTATCTTACAGTAAATCTCTTAATAGTATATCATAAACAATTAATAAAATCAACTTTTCAAAATCCTAAATCAAATAAAATTTTTCTTGATTTTGGAAACTTTTTATGTTATCATAATCAGCGTATAAGGGAGTAGTTAGCGCGACAGTGCGTTGTATCTTGCGTCAATACGGTAGTCTCTACCCGCAATTTACATTAAATGACGAGACTTTTACTGTGCTTTTCGCAGTATGAGTCTTTTTTTATTCCCAAAAAAATTTAAAAGGAGTTTTAGTATGTTAGAACAATTTCTCGCATGGTACAACGGGTTAACCGACAGTTTGTGGGGTTCTATAGCCTTGTTTGCAGTAGGTGTCATTCTTTTGATAAAAGGTGGCGACTGGTTTGTTGACAGTTCGATAGGAATCGCAAAACGTTTCCGCGTACCCGAAATTCTCATTGGTGCTACAGTTGTTTCAATCGGTACAACATTGCCGGAGGTTATGGTATCAGTTACCGCCGCAATCAATAACAACGGTGCAATCGCCTATGGTAATGCAATCGGCTCAATCATTTGTAACACCTCTTTGATTGCCGCTTTAACAATCGCAATCAAACCCGCACCCATCAATAAGAAAACAATTATCACCCCTGTTCTTTTCTTCTTTGCGTCTGCCGCTATTTATATTGTAGCCGCTTATCTTTTCGGTAGTTTCGACAGATGGCTCGGTATTGTTATGCTTGTGGTATTTGGTATTTATATGACCATGACCGTTCGCAAAGCTTTCCAAAATCCCGTCCAACCAAACGAAGATGAAGAAAAAGACGAGAAATCAGGTTCTTTAATAAAAGATATTGTTGTTTTGGCTCTTAGCGCAGGTTTAATCGCCATTGGTGCTGATATGTTGGAAGGCTCTTCTGTATCACTCGCAACAATGGCTGGTATTCCTACCGAAGTTGTAGGCGTTACCGTAGTTGCTTTGTGTACTTCACTCCCCGAACTTGTAACTGCTATCACCGCTCTCTTAAAGGGTCACGGCGCATTGTCACTCGGTAATATCATCGGTGCTAACATCTTCAACTTAGTATTGGTATCAGGCGCCGCTGTTACAATTTCTCCTTTCGTTATTCCCGAAGGCAGCAAACTCTTCGGCTACAACACTTCTCAGCTTATCGAAATTCCTTTAATGGTAGTCGTTATGGCGCTTATGACCCTTCCCCCATTGTTCAAGGGTAAATTACGCCGTTGGCAAGGTATCTTATTATTAGGCATTTATGCCGCTTTCGTTGTTTTGCAAGTTTTAATTGCATTAAACGTATTTTAAACTTTCTCATATATAATATCGTATAGGGAGTAGTTTGCGCAGCAATGCGTTACATTTTGCGTCAATACGGTGGGAATCCACCCGCACTATGTATTAAAAAACGAGACTATTACTGTTTTTTGCAGTAATAGTCTTTTTATATATAAAAATATAAAATAAATACAGAAAGGTGAAAAATTATGGATTTTATTATGGACATCCTACACGAACTGGGCTTCCTTATTGAAAACGTTTCAGCCTTTGCCCAAGCTGGCGGTTGGAAGTATCTCGTAATGTGGGTTATCGGCGGTGTGCTTATTTATCTTGCTATCCGTCACGATATGGAACCCACTCTTCTCTTGCCGATGGGCTTCGGTACAATTTTGGTAAACATACCCTCCTC
>JAZORM010000018.1:0-2311 GCA_045656585.1 Acutalibacteraceae bacterium | reverse complement strand
TTTTGTAATATTGTTCTTTGAATGAAACCAAAGAGGATTCTTCTGCTTTACAAGTTACATATGAATCATATTCGCCTTGAAGTGCAAGGCGTGCTTCTAAAAACAATCGACCAATATAATTCTTCAACAAGTATGGTTCGTTTACAATAATATGATTAGGGAAAATGTCTCTATCACAATTTTGTAGTAGTCTATGGACAATTTCTGCTGTAGTATAGTTTTTATTATCAAATTGAATGTTGATACCATTTCCAGTCAACAAACTTTTCATGCACAAGCTCCTTCACATAATATTAGTAAAAGCCACAAAGTACTGCTACTTTGCGGTTTTCGTGCGGTCAAAACCGCGATTTTGGTTGGAGTGACAAGATTCGAACTTACGTCCCTCGCATCCCAAATTCGATGCGCTACCAACTGCGCTACACCCCGAATTATAAAATATGAAATTTTTTGATTTTCAGTAAGCGATCAAATCTGTGGCACACCATTTTTTACGGAAAATTTTGAAATTGAAAACGTACGGAATACAGCGAATTTTCAAGGCTTTTTGATGTCTTTGCTTGCGCTTGGGACGAACTTGCGTGCTCCCAAATGTGATACGCTGAAAACCTGCTAAGAAAAGTCAATAGGTTTTCAGAAAATAAATGAGAAGATTTTTGAGTTAATAAGAGAAGCACCAAAAGGGCGAAAAAACATAAAAATTTTTTCGCCCGAGTGATATTTAATTGGATGTCATCAAAGTTCTAATTCACGATACAGCTCAGTAACCTTGCCATAGTAAACACGAAGGAATTTGTTGATGCCGGCAACCAGAGCTTCCTTTCCGCATTTACCCTCGGAACGCTTTTTCTCAATGAACTCATATACAGGATCCCCTTCGGGTTTGTGTTGTATATAACTTAGGCAAACTTCAAAGATCACTTTTCGAAGATATTTGTTGCCGCGTTTGGTAATATGACGTTCCGTTGCGTTGTAAGAACCTGATTGGTATGGAGGCGCATCAATGCCTGCATAGGCAATAAGAGAATGCTTGTTGTGAAATCTTCTGATATCGCCGATTTCTGCAATGATCCTTGGTGTTAAACCTTCGCCAATGCATTTCATCTCAGAAATTAAAGAATATTCGGGGAGAGTCTTGCCAAGTTCGTTCATTTGTGCTAAAATGATGTCACGAGAGTTTTCCAGCTCGTTAACTCTCCGTAAAGCTTCCAAAACAACAATTTTAGTGGTTGGTGTGTGAGGAAGGACAGGGATGCCGTTTTGAACAAGGGCGAATATCTTTTTTGCCTGACGTTCGTGATCTACTCGGTATCCCTGTTTTTTTGACCATTTGCAGAAATCTCGTACAAAGCGAGATTCTCCCATAGAGTCAATATACTGAAAATGCATATATTTTGTTGTAAATTCTCTCAATTTAGAGCCGCAAATGGCCGAAGTAATACCCGGCATAACCTGATCAAGCAGATTACCGAAATTCATTTTTGCTTTAATCAGTAAATCTATTACGTTGTGATATTGTCTGGATAACAGAAGCAATTCTCTGTAGGTGTCTTCGCTGCTCTGTACAGGAATAAGTTCATGCCAATAGGTAAGACCGTAGGATGCGATATGGATGGCATCTATACGGTCATTTTTTACCTTTCTGATGTTTTGGGAGCAAAACCTTTTCATTTTCAGTGGGTTAATGGCCGACACAAATATGCCACACTCAACAAGGAATTTTACTACAGGCCAATGGTAATAGCCTGTATTTTCAAGAATAACCCGAATCTCCTCTCCATAAGCATTGATTCGATCAGCAAGCCGCCCCAGTTCATCTTTTGTGTGAGCAACCTCATACGGTGCTACCAATACCTCGCCGCCCGGTTTGAAAAAGCACACGGTGCTTTTTCCTTTTGAAACATCGATTCCCACGCTAATCATAAAAAATCCTTTCATTTGTTTTTTTGTAACGTTTCCACACAGCTTATTACGACTCATCTTTGGCTCGTGACGCGAACGTATTTTTTCGGGGTTGGGGTACCCCAACCCCGAAAAAACAGAACAACCTGCTTAATCGAATCTCTATAACAAGAAGGTGGGTGACTGTTTACTGCTCGAACGCGAAGTTCACCAAAGAATCGTCATCCCGTTACCTTCTTATTATAACAAAAATAAGCATAGCTTCCTATACCTAAAATACATGGTATAGAGCTATGCTTATATTGTACCAAACAAAGAAAAATTTTTCTTCTCAAGTATAAGCATTTCGCTAAAGCAGATTTCAAGAACACTTTTTCTGTAAGTGGTCAAAGGTGTGGTCAACTCTATT
>JAZORM010000017.1:0-4702 GCA_045656585.1 Acutalibacteraceae bacterium | reverse complement strand
TTATACTTATCTTTTCTTTTAAGGGTTTCAAAATATCACCTCTTATAAAATATTATATGATAAAATATTTCAAAGTATTGACAAGTAGGATAAAGTAGGATAAAATAAGATTGTAAAGGAGGTTGCAAAATATGTTTTGTTCAAAGTGTGGAAAAGAAATAAATGATGAGGCTGTTGTTTGTATTCACTGTGGCTGTGCTACAGCAAATATGCAAAAAGAAGAGAATAAAAAAGAACAACCAATTATAATTAACAATAATAATTCGGCTTCGTCATCATCGTCAGCATCGGCTGCGGCAGGTGTAGGAGGTAGAGTTCGAAGAAGATATTCTTTGCTGTTCGATATACTTATGATTTGTATTACAGGTGGCTTGTGGATTATATGGATGATTTTACGTCCGAAGTATTATTGAATTTATTTTTCTAGAGATATTAAGCACTTCTTTTGAAGTGCTTTTATTTTTTTATTGAAAATGAGGGGAAAAGGGTGTATTATGTAGAATGTTGTGGAAAAACTTACCTCCCTCTGACGAGGGAGCTAAATAAAGATTAAGGAGAAAATTATGCCTGTATTGAAGTTCATAAAAAAATACACCGTTTTTTGTGTTGCGGCGTTGGCGGCGGTAGTTACTTGCTTTTTTGTACCGCCTGACAGTCAATATCTTACATATTTCGACTGGTCAACACTTGCTTGTTTATTCTTGACCTTGGCGGTTATTTGCGCTTTTAGAAATATTAAATTTTTCACAATAGTAGCGAGAAAGCTCGTTTTGGTGACAGGGAATCTCAGAACACTTTTTTTGATGCTAATTACCATTACCTTTATCGGCTCTATGATTATCGCTAACGATATGGCGCTTATTACATTTTTACCGCTCGGTTATTTTGCAATATCGGTTGCGAAACAAGAAAAGTATATACCTTATCTTTTTGTGCTTCAAAATATTTCGGCGAATTTGGGCGGTATGCTGACTCCATTCGGCAATCCCCAAAATCTTTATCTATATTCCTATTTTAAAATTCCAACATTGGAATTTTGCGGTATAATGTTGCCACCTTTTTTATTGGCGGTAAGTCTACTTGCGCTATGTTGCCTTTTTGTAAAACCTATAAAACTTAAAATTTCGGAAAAATTCCCTGAGAAACTTCGTATTAAAAGAACGATTTTATATAGCTTGTTGTTTGCTTTTTCAATACTGATTGTATTTAGAATAGTGCCGTTTTGGGTGGGGCTTATAATTGTTCCGTTTACTCTATTTTTCACCGATAGAGATGCACTTTATATGGTCGACTACGCGCTTTTGGGAACGTTTTTCTTTTTCTTTATTTTTGCGGGGAATCTTGCAAGAATTGAAGCGGTAAACAGCTTTTTCTCTGCTCTTTTGAAAAAAGATACACTCTTGGTATCGACTCTTGCATGTCAGGGTATCAGTAACGTGCCTTCGGCAATTTTATTGTCACGTTTTACAACCGATTATAAGTCGTTGCTTATGGGGGTTAATATCGGCGGAACGGGTACTCTTATAGCATCCTTGGCGAGTCTTATTACCTTTAGCGAACACCGCATTTTGTACCCCGGTCACACCAAAAAATATCTTTTGGTTTTCACGGCTTTAAATATTTTCTTCCTTGTTGTGATGACGGTTTGCGCTAAATTTTTCTTTTTGTAAATAAATCTTGTTTGCATAACAACAATATGGTACAATAAATAAAAAGCTTTAAGAGGGTAAGGTTATGCACTATGCTAATCAAAAACAATTCCCACATTTGAGATATAATCACAATATGGCAAATGGCGGTCCTGCGCCTGACCGTAATACTGTAGCAACTTCAGGGTGCGGTCTTTGTTCTCTTTGTAATGTTGTGAACGCGCTCACAGTAAAGCACCTTTTTGTTGAAGAGTGTGTCAGACTATCGGAAGAAAACGGGGCTAATATGGGGCGTGGTACTGATATGAGCATTTTGGCACCAATAGTAGCCGATATGTTCTCGCTTGACTATACTCCAACGCTTGAGTTAGAAGAAGCTAAAAAATGCTTACAAGAGGGTGGGCAGGTTATAGCGCATATGGGTAAAAGTTTATTTACTGATGGTGGGCATTATATAAACCTTGTATCTTTTGCAGATGGAGAATTTTGTATTTTGGATCCGGGATATACACCACAAAAATTCGAACGTCCTGACCGCAAGGGCAAGGTTCATATAAATGAACCGTTTGTTTACTGTGATGCTGATTTACTCCACAGCGAAACCAGAGACCGAAAATATAAATACTACCTTTTTAAAAGGAAAAGATGAAACAAAGCCTCCATTTACAAGGGAGGCTTTGATGTTTTTTAAATCAATTCCCTGATAAACTATAATTTGATATAGTCTTTTTATATTGTAATAAATATTTTACTATGATATAATTATTACATACTTATAAAAAAGGAAAATGTGCTATGTTTTCAGATGTTTTTATATTTGTTTTAGAGTGTGTAGGTACGGTGGCTTTTGCGGTTTCGGGCGCCTTGGTAGCGATTAGCCACAAACTCGATTTGTTTGGAGTTTTGACCGTTGGTTGTATTACGGCGGTTGGTGGCGGTATTACCCGTGATTTGCTTTTAGGTGATACACCGCCTAAAATTTTCTCAAACTCAATTATTTTGGCGCTTGCTTTATTTACTGCTTTAGTGGTTTTTGTGATAGCTTCCATAAATGCCAAAAAGTTTCAAAACTTGAGCCAAAAAATTGATAAAATCAATATCTTTTTTGATGCTTTGGGATTGGCAGTTTTCTCGGTTTCGGGTGTTGAAATTGCCTGCAAGGCGGGATTCTCGGCTAATTTTATTTTAACGATTATTTTAGGTGTGATTACAGGTGTTGGCGGAGGAGTTATTCGTGACATTTTTGTAAACGAAAAGCCGTATATTTTAACAAAGCATATTTATGCGGTGGCTTCTTTAATTGGTTGCTCGGTTTATTATCTTGTGAATATTTATTTTGGGTTTAAGGTTATAGGTACCGTGATTTCGGCACTTATTATAGTGATTATTCGTATGTTGGCGGCTCATTATCGCTGGAAATTGCCAAAAATCAGCATAGACGAAAATAAGGGTGATATAAAGTGAAAAGAATAGAGTATGACAGTTTTAACAATAGGTATATTTTAAGGGGCAATGTTTTCTTTGTGGGTTTAAGTGCGGTCGCTTTGTTTATGATGATATCGGGCATTCGTATGATTTGCGATATTTTGCCTTTTGAAGAAGGCTATACGGGCGGCGACATATTTGGTCTTGGTTTTATGTGTGTGTGGACATTGGTCGTTACGTGTGGATTTTTGGTAGGGCTTACTAATGCTACTAAAAAAATGATTATTAACAGCGAAGGCGTTACTACTAAAAATTTATTTTCTAAAAAAACGTATTTATGGGCTGAAATTGAAGACTACGGGGTTTCGTATAGCGGTAACACCCGTGGTGAAGGCAACACTTACGATTTATACTTTTCAAAACAACCCCAAAAGACTAAAAACGAGTGTAGAAAACGCCTTAAGGGCAAAATGCTTAAGACATATATTTTCGAAACAGATTATACTATAGTAGCAGAAGACATTATGCCGTTTTGCAGACAATATACCGCTGTTGAGCCATTTGTGGGCGAAGATAAATTTCACTTTATAGGTTAAATACAGATTGTTTGATTGGAATTTTTCAATGTACTATAATTGAAGCGATATACAATATCAAGGATGTGTGTTTTATGCAATTTAACGTTGATTACAAGTACAAAAACCGTGTGGAAGAACTTACGGAAAAATATAACAAGCTTACTCCACTTTTTGATACAAGTTGTGTTACAACTGTATTTTTCGAGTTGGGAAACAGGGAAATTCTTATTTTGCGAAATACAGGTGTATGCGATGAAAGGTCTATATACCGTTATAGACAAATTAAAAAGTTAATTTCGTATACTGATGGCCTTTTGGTGATTTTTAAGGATAAAAATTTTGTTTTTCTACCTGTTACCGATTTTGAAGATGCAGATGATGGTTTGGTACTCATAGCTAAAACGCTTTTTGAAAAAATGAAGTTCAAATTCTCGGTTAGAGGTAGATTATATGTAATAAATTACGATTCCGAAAATCAAAAGAGAAAGCACCTTAATTTAACTTCTGCGCATTCCCCTGTGATATGTATTATAGGTACTGTTGTTGCAGTTTTAATAGCTATTTTATTCTCCGTAATGCCTAACGTTTACGAGCCTGTAAGCCGTGAAGAATGTACCGCTGTAACTAGCAACTTTGAAACCTTCGATAAGGATTCGGACGATACTATTTACCTTTATTTTGAGGGTGAAGATGAAGAACAATGGATAGATTATTCCTGTTATAGCAACGAGCTTTATACAAAAATTTCCGCTCTTAAAAAGGGAGATAAGCTTGAAATGCTTATAAATCCCAATATTGACTATATTGTAGAATTAAAGCATAGCGGTGAAGAAATTTTGAATTTTGATATTTCGCAAAAAGCTATGTATGAAGATGCAAAAGAAATGGGAAAGTTTGGTTATTATATTGTTGCTGTTGCGGTAGTGATGCTGGTCGTTGGAATAGTAAGAATTGTTAATGAGAAAAAGCAAAAAAGTAAGCAAATCGGCGATGACGTACTGTAATAATATTAAATAGGGTAGTTTTATGAAACCTAGAATTTTGATTTCG
>JAZORM010000016.1:0-3082 GCA_045656585.1 Acutalibacteraceae bacterium | reverse complement strand
TATGGAATTTAATGAAAAATTACAAAACTTAAGAAAACAAAAAGGTCTTACGCAAGAAGAACTTGCCGAATCTCTATATGTTTCGAGAACTGCAATTTCAAAGTGGGAATCGGGCAGAGGTTATCCAAATATCGAATCTTTAAAACTTATTGCAAAAACTTTTTCGGTAACAATAGACGAACTTTTATCGGGCGAAGAATTACTTGATATAGCAGAACAAGATAATAAGAAAAAAGATGGTGTTTTTTGCGACTTGCTTTTTGGGCTTATGGATATTTTTACTTCATTACTGCTATTTTTACCTTTTTTCGCAGAAAAATTAAATGGAGCAATTAGCGAGGTTTCACTTTTAGCTTTATTGGCAGTTACACCATATCTTAAGACGGTTTTCTTGTGCTTGGTTGTTGCTATTATATTATTTGGAATATTAACACTTGCTTTACAAAACTACACCAATATATTTTGGCAAAAAATCAAAACAAAAACTTCACTGATATTAAATTTTTTAGGCGTACTTCTTTTTATTATCAGCTTGCAACCATATGCAGCAACTTTTTTACTTATGTTCTTAATTATTAAGGTTTTTATGCTCGCTAGAAAGAGCTGACACTAAAAGTATCATTATTGATACACCCTGTTTCTTGTGATTGTTTACCGTCTTCTGTTATTGTGTATTTAGGCGAAAGCCAAATACACAAAAAGGAAGGCAAAAACAATGAAAAAAGCAAGCAGAAAATTTTTATATCTTTCACTAATCTTTCTAACCGCATTTATACTATGGACCAAGCTTATTACTATTATTGATGTTAAAGCAATAGGACCCAAAGGCTCAAGCGTAGGATTTGCAACCATTAACTCGTGTTTTTTAGAAATTACGGGAGTTAATATGCACATATACACCATTACTGACTGGTTAGGTCTAGTTCCAATTATCTTTGCGTTTGGCTTTGGTATACTGGGGCTTTTACAGTGGATTAAAAGAAGAAATATATTAAAGGTTGACGGTAGTATTTTAACGCTCGGCATATTTTATATTGCAACTATGGCGGTATATATTCTGTTCGAACACCTAGTTATAAATTATAGACCGGTCTTAATAAACGGATACCTAGAAGCCTCTTATCCATCATCAACCACTATGCTCACTCTGTGCGTTATGCCAACCGCTATAATGCAGTTTAACGAGCGCATTAAATGCAAAACTTTGAGGTTTTTTATAGCCATTACCATTACCTTATTTATTGTTTTTATGGTGCTTGGCAGACTGATTTCGGGCGTGCACTGGCTCTCGGATATTATTGGCGGCACTTTATTTAGCACAGGTCTTGTAATGCTGTATTATTATATAAATCTTATTTGGCAATAATAACAAAAACAAAAGCCTTCTGACTTTATTTAAAGTCTGAGGGCTTTTTTAGTAGTCTTTCTATAATGCTAAAAAACAATCAAAAGGATTCTTTACTCTTTTGTAAGTCTCATAACCCTAATTACTCTATGTTTAAGACAAAGACTCATCATGCTTATATAATCTTGATGATTAATAAAGAGTCTTATATAAAGAAAAAGAGTCATAAAGATTCTAGTAAGAATCGTTATGACTAGTAAGGATTGCAAATATTGAAAAATATAATTATTTGTAGTATAATTTAACCGATAAAATTATATTTGTGAGAAAATTGATTTATATACCATGTGCACAAGAAAGCAAAATTTATCAAGAAAAACATCCCGATATCTTGTATGATAAATTCACAGAAAAGGAGGCACAAACCGATGGAAACAATAAAAAACATTCAAAATGCTATTGATTATATCGAAAACCATTTAGGTGGGCAAATTTCTATTGATGAAGTCGCGAATAAAGCCTACATGTCTACATCAAATTTTCGACGTTTCTTTTTAGCTTTGTGTGGTATTACAGTTGGTGAATATATTCGGTTAAGAAAATTAACACTTGCAGGAAAAGACATAATATCAACCAATGATAAAATTATTGATATAGCAATTAAGTATGGCTATGAATCACACGAAAGTTTTTCAAGAGCCTTTCTCCGTTTCCACAATGTATCTCCTCTAACAGCGCGCAGTTTGAGAGAAGTAAATGTGTTTTCCAAAATTTCTGTAGAATCTATTTTTGGAGGTAACGAAAAAATGAACACAAATTGGTTTTTTCAAAGTGAAAACTCCATCTGCAATTTTAGAAGCGCAGGGGTTTTGATTCAAGACGGAAAAATCTTGGTACAAAGAGAAAAGGGCGGTAACGAATATGCATTACCAGGAGGACTTGTTTTACAAGGAGAAACAGCCGAACAAGCAGTTATAAGGCGATATAAAGAAGAATCAGATATCGGTATCGTATGTAAAAAATTAATTTGGGTAGAAGAGTCTTTTTGGGAATGGAATAACAAAAAGACCCATTCAATATGCTTTTATTATCTAATTAAACTGAAAGAAGGATATTCTATTCCAAATGATAAATTTGTTAGCCAAACAGGAAATTCTAATGTTGAATATGGATGGATTGATACAAAAGAATTAAATAATTTAAACTTATACCCATCTTTTGCAAAAACAGAAGTATTCAATATTTCAGACGAGGTTAAACATTTTGTCACGCAAGAATAACTACTTGTTATTATATTACAATGCACAGAGAAGGACTATGGCATTTTTCTATGTCATAGTCCTTTTAAAATAATTTGCACCAAGTTTGCACCAAAGCAAAAAACAATGCAAAAAGAAAACCCCGAAAACCGTGATGGTTTCGGGGTTTTGAATACTCTTTGAAATAAGAAATTATCTCTTTGAGAACTGTGGTGCACGACGTGCGCCTTTGAGACCGTACTTCTTTCTTTCCTTCATTCTTGGGTCGCGGGTTAAGAGACCTGCTTTTTTGAGGGTAGGACGAAGATTCTCGTCGAACTGAAGAAGTGCACGTGCGATACCGTGACGGATTGCACCTGCTTGACCGGTAACACCGCCGCCTGCTACGCGACATACAATGTCGAACTTCTCTGCAGTATCGGTTAATGCTAGGGGTTGACGTGCAATAAGTTTTAAGGTTTCAAGACCGAAATAATCG
>JAZORM010000015.1:0-14767 GCA_045656585.1 Acutalibacteraceae bacterium | reverse complement strand
TTTATAGTTATATCTCTAATCGCTGTTTTTCTTTATCTTGAATTATATAAAAAGATATGCTATAATCTTTATGGTGATTAAAATGTTTGAAAATCTTAAGAGATTTTGTGATTATTCTTTAAAACTCGGGGTGCCGGGTATGGATGTTGCGGTTTATCAAAACGGCGAGTGTAAATTTCGGTATCTGACAGGATATAGCGATCTTGAAAACAAGATAAAAATGACAGGCAAAGAAAGATATAATATATATTCTTGTTCTAAACTTGTTACATGCACGGCGGCTTTAATGCTGTGGGAAAAGGGTTTATTTTCGTTGGAAGATAAGTTGTCAGACTATATGCCTGAATTTTCTCAAATGACAGTTAAAACCGAAAACGGAATTAAAAAAGCCGAAAATCCAATTCTTATAAAGCACCTTTTTGAAATGACAGCGGGTTTTTCGTATAACCTGCAAAGTCCAAGCCTTTTAAAGTGCCGTGAGGAAACAGGTGGCAAGTGCCCAACTCGTGAGGCTATGAAATACTTGGCAAAAGAACCGCTTTTGTTTGAACCCGGTGACAGATGGGAATATTCGCTTTGTCACGATGTTTTAGCGGCTTTGGTTGAAGTGATTTCGGGCGAGAAGTTCGAAAGTTTTGTAAAGAAAAATATTTTTGATAAATTACAGATGGACGATTCAACCTTTATTTTGCCCGAAAACGAGGCGGATACAATTGCCGAACAGTATAGGTATACTGAAAACGGGATTAAAAATTACGGCAAAAATACCAATCCATATGTAATCGGTAGTGAATATGCTTCGGGTGGTGCGGGTATGATATCAACCGTTGATGATTACATAAAGTTTTTAGAAGGTCTTAGAAAATATGAACTTCTTAAAAAAGAAACGGTCGATTTAATGCAAACCGACCGTCTTACCGACCATCAAAAACGCACTTATTGGACCAAAGAAACCCACGGATATGGTCTTGGTGTTAGAGTCCCTGTTGGGATTGGCGAATATGGTGACTTTGGTTGGGGCGGTGCCGCAGGAGCCTTTTTGGCGGTCGATACAAAACTTGGGATTAGTATTTATCTTGGGATGCATTTGCGCAATTCGCCCTTTCAAGGAATGAGAAAGGAAGTTTACCGTTTGGCAAAGGCTGAACTTTCAGACAACGGTGATATCGAGAACGTTATAAATATACTTCACGAAATGGGAGAATATAATTTAACCTATTAAAAAATAAAACCGCCGAGTTGTAAATTCAACTCGGCGGTACTTTTTTTTATTCTTCAGTTTCTTCGGCTTCAGCTGCTTTTTCAAATTCTATGTCAGCAACAGTTACGTTAACCTTTGTAACAGCGGTGCCTGTCATGGTTTGGATTTTGTCTTTAACGTTTTCTTGAACCTTCTCGGCTACGTCCTTAACGTTGGCATCTTTTTTAATGATAATATAAACAGCAATTTCCAACGCGCCGTTAACACTTTCAACCTTAACTCCTGCGAAAGGATTTTTAGATTTAATAGCGCCCTTGAGGTCGATATTGCGCTTCCAAATTCCCGCAACGCCTTCAACTTCGGTAGCGGCAATTCTAGCCATTTTCTTTAAAACTTCGGTATTAATAGAAAGAGTGGTTTTGTTTTCCATAATACTAACCCCCATAATAAATTTAAAATCTTTTCTATATTATATCACCTTTTTAAAAATAAAACAACTTTTTTTTGAAGTTTTTATTATTGACTTAAAAAATTCGTTATTATATAATGTGAATGTAAAGGAAAAAGCCTTTTATTAAAAGAAAAAAAGGGTGATTTTATGGAAAGAAAATATAGTATGTCATTAGGGGCGTTATCGGGCACTTTGGCCGATAAATACGGTTTTCTCACAGCACTTGATAAGATAAAAGAAGCGGGTGCTGACGGGATTGACTTTGACCTCAACGACTACAACCTTTTCACAAACCCTGATTCGATTTATCTTAAATCGGAAGAAGAGTTTGTGGCGTATTTTGAAAACATAAAAAATGAGGTTGAAAAGCGTGGACTTACGGTGTTCCAAACCCACGGAACAATGCGTACCTTTAGAGAAAACGAAGAAGAGTATAATACTGTAACTTTCCCTAAAAATGCCGAGTATGATTTGAAGGCTTCCAGGATTTTGGGTGCGCCTGTTTGTGTGTTCCATCCCGGAAGTGATTTGTCTAACCCAACTTCAACACCTGAAGAAATGCGTTTTAGAGCTCGCAGAGCCTTTAAAATGATTTTGCCTTTTGCTAAGGAAAATGGCGTCAAGGTAGCACTTGAGACGGTTGGTTCTAACTGGACAATGGGAAACAAGATGGATTTCTTTGGCGGTTATGACGAGTTTAGAGCTTTGTTTGATGACGTTAAGCAAAGCGAACTCGGCGAATGGTTTGTTTGCTGTATAGACACAGGACATATTAACCTTACGGGTCAGCACGGTCAACCTACTCCTGCCGATTTTATTAGAAAAATGGGCGAACACGTTTATTGTTTACATCTACACGATAACGACGGCATTGTTGACCAACATAGAATACTTTGCGGCGGAACGATTGATTGGGTTGACGTGTTTAAGGCGCTTAACGAAATCGGCTATAGCAACAACTTTAATTCCGAAGTAACACTTAAGCATATTCACGAAGGTTTGGTTTTTGAGACGGCGGTATTTACGGTTAAAACCATTAAATATTTCGTTTCAAAATATATCGATTAAGAGGTGGTTTTTATGGAAAAAATTATTTCTCTTGCTATTGTTGATTTTATTCCACATTATGGTTTGGAAAAGACCTTGGATATTGCAAAAGCCGTTGGTGCCACAGGAATAGATTTCGACCTTAACGAAAACAATCTTTTTGAGCATAAGGATTCTATTTATTTAAAATCCGACGCGGAGATAGAGGCGCATTTCACAAGGATAAGAAACGAAGTTGAAAAACGTGGACTTAAAATTTATCAAACCCACGGAACAATGCGTACCTTTAGAGAAAACGACGAAGAGTATAATACTGTCACTTTCCCCAAAAACGCTGAATGCGATTTAAAGGCTTCGAGAATTTTGGGCGCTAAGTATTGCGTTTTCCATCCTGGTAGCGACTTGTCAAACCCTAATGCTACACCCGAAGAAATGCGTTTTAGAGCTCGAAGAGCCTTTAAAATGATTTTGCCTTTTGCTCAGGAAAACGGCGTTAAGGTGGCGCTTGAGACCGTGGGCTCTAATTGGAACTTGAATAATAAAATGGATTTCTTTGGCGGTTGGGATGAATACAAGGCTTTGTTTGATGATGTGAGAAACAGTGAACTTGGTGAATGGTTTGTTTGCTGTATTGATACAGGTCATATAAACCTTACCGCTCAGCATAATCAACCAACTGTCGCTGAGTTTGTTAGAAGACTTGGCAAAAACGTTGCTTGTCTTCATTTGCACGACAATTTTGGTGTTATTGACCACCACCGTCCGATTGGTGCGGGTACAACTGATTGGGAAGATTTTTTTGCTGCTTTGAAGGAAGTGGGATATGAGGGAACCTATAATTCCGAAGGCTCCTTCGATTACATAAGTCCTGAGCTTATGATTGATACTGCCGATTTTACGGTTAAGACAATAAAGAATTTTATTGAGAGATATTAAAATTAAAACCGAACACGGTGTTGTGTTCGGTTTTAATTATTTTATAGGTATAATTTTTATTTTTGCAAGGTCTAGTCCTGATTCAGTGGTTACAATGTCTTGGATTTGCATTGTTTCGGCAGTGGTAAGACCTTCCGATTTTACGACAACGTTTATTCCGTCGTTGCCGATTACTACAACCGCTTTTTCGAAACCTTTAGCCTTTATTAAGGCTTCGATGTTGGCTTCGGCTTTTAGGTCGTCGGCAATTTTTTTGATTTTTTCGAGAGCGGATTTTTTATCATCTTCGCTTAAGCTTTCGCTCTTTAAAAGTTCGGTGACGGTTTCTCTTGCGGTCTTTAGAAGTTCTTCGCGTTCGGCTTTGGCGGTAGAGAAGTAGTCTTCAGCCTTGGCGGCGGTCTCAACTACTTGTTCTGAGTTTGTCGATACGTAGGAAGCCTCGCCTAAATATTTTGTGGATGAGGGCATATATTTTGTATTTAGCCAAATTGCCGCCGCGAGTGCAACTACCATAATTCCGATGGCCAACTGGCCTTTTCCAAAAACTTTACCTTTTTTCATTTTAGTTTCCCCCTGCTATATTTACTCTTTGAGATGTGATATTTAAAGCCGCTGTCACGGCATTTTCGATTTTTTTGGCAATAGCCTCATTGTCGCCACCAAGGCAAACTATTGCAACGCCTCGAACTTCGGGCATTTGGGTTGTGACGAGCAATGCTTCTTCGCCACCGTCGGCGGTTTTTACGGTTATGTATCCTTGTTTTAGTTCGCTACTCGAAGAAGAAGTATCTTTTTCGGTTTTGTCGGCCGAGGAACCTTCGGTGGTGTCGGCGTATTTGTACCGCATACCGCTCTCAAGCGTTATAACAACGGTCGATTTTTTATTTCCCGTAATACCGTTTACAATATTTTTGATGTCTTGTTCCAAAGTTTCGCGATATTCCTCGACTGAAATTTCGGTGTTCTTGATTTTTGTGGAATTTTTGTTTTCATCAGAGCTTACTCCCGATAGAAAAATAAGTAAAATTCCCATTATGCCTATAATTATTAAAATTTTCGGGTTTTTGAGTTTTTCTATGTATTTTGCAACTATTTCATTCATTTATGATTTCGACCTCTCGATTTTGAGCAACAACGCTTACCGCTTTTAATACTTTTTCTTTATCTTCATTTGAATAAATAACTACTTTAGTAATTACTATGCTACCATCGGACGTTTTATCCGTAGAAATTGAAATTTTGCTAAAATTTATCTTCTCGGATTTTAGGATTTGGCTATAAACGTATTCGGCGGCGTAGGTTTGCATTTGGGCATAGTTTTGGGTTTGGGTTGTATCGGTAGGCAGGGTGAAATCGATATTTTTGAGCGGAATATTGGCGGAGGAAATAATTATTATGAGGAAAATTAGAGTAAAAATATGTTTTATCGGTTTTTCGAGATTTCCGCCGGGACAAAGAATATGAAGTGCGCCTAAAAGGATACAGCCCGTACTGAAAGATATGAAAAACTGTGTCAACTGCCACCACTTCCAATCACTACTGAAAGAGAAATTATGAACATTGCAGCGGTAAGCAGTATAATACCTATAAGCACCGAAAGCACGGTGTCGATTGCTTGTAATAGAAAAGAGGTTTTTGGAAGCGAAAAAGAAATGGCTACAAAATCCGAAACCCATAGACTAAACCGCCAAAGGATGAGTTCGATTATTATCGGCAAAAATATAAGGCAACAAATAACCACACCGTATATCCCAACCGAAGATTTTAAAAGCGAAACCGAAGCGGTTAGCGTACCAAGTGATTCGGAAAGTATACCACCTGCTACGGGTACTGATGAACCTATTATAAATTTTGCTGTTCGCATTGACAGGTTATCGGCGTGGGCGTTCACAACCGTTTGAATACTCAATATCCCCAAAAACACAGTGGAAATCAGCGACATTATCCAAAGCGAGAATTTTTTCACTGCCGTTGATATACCGCTATTGTTTATGAGCGGTGAAACGCTTGACGAAAGGCTTAGACTCATATATCCGCCGGTAAGCGGTACTACGGCAAAGTTGGAAATAAGGCTCACACCGTTTGCGGCGCCTAAAAGCAGAGTGCTCATTGAAATACTTGTAGCGGTTTTGCCCGAAGCCGCAGTTATAACGGCGAAAACGGGTATAAATGCGGTCATAAAAGAAGCACAGGTTTTCATAGCCGTGACCGCCGAGTTTACCGCCGAGAAAATGGGAGCAATAATTATTCCTGCGACCGCTAAGGTTTCGGCAAAGGAAACGGCGGTATTTATCGAGTTGTTTTGACTGTCGAAAAGGGTGGCGCTGATGATTATTATAGCGACCACCGAACCAAGCGCCAAAAGCGGTTTGTTAAGACCGCTTTTTAAAAAGGAAAAAACGTGGGAAAACACGTTTTCAGTTTTAATATTATTTACCCAATTATAATCGCCAACGTCAATGCCGTTTTGCTCTAGATATTCTTTGATATCGTTTGGCACCTGGTCCTCAACCTCTAAAAAACCGCTGTTTTTTAATTGGTCGCTGTAAAGGTTGGCTTCTTCGGCAAAAACGGGAAGAGTGAATATTGCTATAAATAGCAAAATTGTGATAATTTTTTTAATCATTTTACAAATCCTAAGGCGGTTTCGAGGATTGAGAATATCAATGGTGTGGATAAAATAAATATAGCGCATTTACCAACAAGTTCGGCTTTTTGGGCGAGGGAAGATTGTCCCGCGTCTTTACAAGCTTCGGTTATGAGGTTTGTGATATATCCAATACCCAAAGATTTTAGCGCAACCTCGAAATAACTGCTTTCGATACCGCTTTCTTCTATTTTTTGTTCGATAAGCTTTAGCGGAACGATTATTTTTTCCAAAAGAAAGGAAAGGATAATTACTCCACAAACGATAGTGGCAAGAAAGGAATATTCCGCTTTGTATTGTTTTAGTGTTATGCAAATTATTGCCGATACAAAAATAATTGCCAAAAGTTTTATTGTGTCCATATTTAAAGACCAAAAAGATTTTTCACGGTTTCGAATAGCTCGGCAACCGAGTTTACAACCATCAAAAGTACAACAACCAAACCTGCAAGGGTTGTGAGCATTGCTTGTTCTTCTCGGCCGGAGCGTATAAGCACAAGATTTAAAACTGTTACAATTATGCCGATTGCGGCAATTTTAAAAATAAAGTCAACGTCCATTTTTTACCTCACAACAAAATTATGCAAATAAATACACCGCTTAAAAGACCGATACTGCGATAAAGTTTGCTGAGTTCTTTATGGTTTTGGTCGGCCTCTTCGATTTTCAGGTTGAGTAAATTGATATATAGTTCGCATTTTTCACATTCGGATACAGTGTCACCCATACCGATATCTTTAAAGAATTCGTTCAAAAGGGTAATATCCTCTTTTTCGAGATGAGCGGTATCAAGCGGAAATTCCGAGAAGCTTGATGATAAGAGATTTTTGATTTCTCCGTAGCCTACGCGAATTTGTTCCTTGAGTGATATGAGTCCCTTTTTTATGCTATGTAATTTTTTTGAACGCAAATGTAGTTGGTGGGATTTTAGGTATCCGAAGGAATAGGTTGCTAAAATGGTTGCTAAAAATCCTAAAATTTTAAACAAAAGCATCGTTCATCAACTCTTTTGAGGTAAGCATTGTTATTTTGCCACCGTGGATATTTGGGAGAAAAGCTATTTGAGATATCGCTCCGCTTTTTAGTAACGCATTTGTTACGGTGCGTTTTTTTAGTTCAGCAATACTACCCGCGTGAGCGGTAGTTATGATATTAACCCCTGCGCAAAAACTGTCGGCGACGCTCGAAAGTTCGGCTTGGCTTCCAATTTCGTCAAAGGCTATAATGTCGGGGAACATTGTTCTTAAAGCGATTTCGATTCCTTTGGATTTTTGGTCGGTTATTAAAATATCTGTGTTGGCTCCGAGGTCGTTTGCTTGTAAGCCACAGCTACTGCCCGAAATTTCGTTTCGACTATCCACTACCGCTACGCGTGTGAGTCGACCTTTGGCTCCGTTTGAGAGTTGGCGAATAAGGTCGCGCAAAATAGTTGTTTTTCCGCTGCCGGGTGGGCCTACGATTAAGAGACCGCCGAGGGAGTATGAGCGAACAATTTCGTTGGCGCTACCTAAGATTTCACGCGCAATACGAATATTAAGCGAAGATATATCTTTTAGGTTTCCGTTTTGATTTAGGTTTCCGCTGACCCCTGCGCGAGAACCGTTTTTCATTATAATAAAACCTTCTTTCAATTCGTTTTCGTGGGCGTAAACCGAATTGTTACAAAGGTTTTTAAAACTTTCATCCAAATCACTCTTTGAAATTTTGAAAAGATCGTTCGATAGAAAAAATTGAGTTTGTCCGTTTTCTCTGACGAAAACTGTTTCACTACCAACTGTCAAAGCCAACGGAAGCCCTGCTCGAAGACGTATTTCGCTTGTGTTTGATTTGACGGTTGGGGATAATTTTTCGAGTACCGATTTCACGTTTGGTGAAATGGCGTATAATACACTTTCGAATCTTTTATTATCTGTCATTTTTGTCACCTCGGTATATCTTATGAAACGGTTGTCCAAAGTAGAACAAAAATAACGCGTAATTCGGAATGCGAAAAGTATAAAAAAATACCCCGTGGATTTCCACGGGGTATTAGTATGTATTACTGATTATATATTAGTATGCAACACCTTGAGCGAGCATAGCGTCAGCAACTTTTTCGAAACCTGCGATGTTAGCACCTGCTACGAGGTCACCCTTCATGCCGTATTTTTCAGCAGCCTTGAGTGATGCTTCGAAGATGTTCTTCATGATTTGCTTAAGTTTTGCGTCAACTTCTTCAGAAGTCCAGCTGTAACGCATTGAGTTTTGGCTCATTTCGAGACCTGAAACTGCAACACCGCCGGCATTAACAGCCTTAGAAGGAGCAACGATAACGCCGTTCTTCTTGAAGAGAGCGATAGCTTCGTTGGTTGAAGGCATATTTGAAACTTCAACGTAGTACTTAACGCCGTTGTCAATGATTTGTTGAGCTTCTTTAACGTCAACTTCGTTTTGAGTAGCGCAAGGCATTACGATATCAACCTTTGTGCCCCAAGGCTTTTGACCTTCGAAATAAGGAACGCCAAATTTGTCAGCATAATCCTTAACCTTGTCGTGACCTGAAGAACGCATTGAAAGCATAAATTCAATCTTTTCGTCGGTGTTTACGCCGTCTTCGTCGTAGATGTAACCGTCAGGACCGGAGATTGTAACAACCTTACCGCCAAGTTCGGTAATCTTCTTAACAGTACCCCAAGCAACGTTACCAAAGCCTGATACAGCGAAGGTTTTGCCTTTAATTGTGTCGCCAAAAGATTTGAGCATTTCATCTACATAGTAAACTGCGCCAAAACCTGTAGCTTCAGGACGGATGAGTGAACCGCCGTATGAAAGACCTTTACCTGTGAGAACGCCTGTGAATTCGTTGCGGAGTCTCTTGTATTGACCATAGAGATAGCCGATTTCACGAGCGCCAACGCCTAAGTCACCTGCAGGAACGTCGGTATCAGCACCAATGTGCTTTGAAAGTTCGGTCATAAAGCTTTGGCAGAAACGCATGATTTCTCCGTCGCTGCGGCCACGGGGGTCAAAGTCACTACCACCTTTGCCGCCGCCCATTGGGAGACTGGTAAGGCTGTTCTTGAAGGTTTGTTCGAAACCTAAGAATTTAATGATACTAGCATTTACTGAAGGATGGAAACGAAGACCGCCCTTGTAAGGACCGATTGCAGAGTTGAATTGTACTCTGTAACCGCGGTTAACGTGAACTTTGCCGTTGTCGTCAACCCAAGATACGCGGAATTGAATTTGTCTTTCAGGTTCTACCATTCTTTCAATGATGCCCCATTTTTCATAGTTGGGGTTAGATTCTACAACAGGTTCGATTGATTCCAAAACCTCTTGTACAGTTTGTAAAAATTCTTTTTCGCCGGGGTTTCTTGCTTCTACGTCAGCATAAACCTTTTGCAAATAAGCAGATTTTAACATTGTTTTTTGCCTCCTAATAATTTCTATTACATTATAATACTACCATTTTTTTTGCTAGTCAACAAAAAATTTTAAAAAAATACTTGAAATTTAAAAAAAGTGTGGTATAATGTCAAGTAATTGAATAACTGTGTGATGTTTGCAGAAGGAATTTCTGACTGTGAACGGACGGGACTTTGGAGAATTCTGTTAAATCAGATGCCGAAGGGGCAAGGCGAGTTTTACTCGTTAATCTCTCAGGCAAAAGGACAAAGGGTTTATATTTGTTAGTTTTTCCGAGTCTTTTTGTATAGACTCGGATTTTTCTTTTTAAATCCCATTTTTGAAAGCGGTATTCAATAAAAAAGAATGTCTAAAGAAAAGGAGAAAAAATTATGTTAGACAAAATCGCAGAAATCAACGGTAGTGTCAATGGCGTTGTATGGGGTATTTGGGGCTTAGCTCTTCTAATCGGTACAGGCGTTGTTACTACACTTTGCACCAAGGTGTTCCAAGTATCACATATTGGTCACTGGTGGAAAGAAACAATTGGTAGTCTTTTTAAGAAAGATGTAATCGGTCACAGCAAGGAAAAGGGTACAATCTCTCCATTCCAAGCTCTTTGTACAGCTTTGGCGGCAACTGTAGGTACAGGTAATATCGCAGGTGTTGCTGCTGCTATTTGTGTTGGTGGCGCAGGTGCTGTATTTTGGATGTGGGTTGCTGCATTCCTTGGTATGATGACCAACTATTCTGAAAACGTTTTAGGTATTTACTTCCGTCGTAAAAATGAAAACGACGAATGGTCTGGCGGTGCGATGTACTATCTTCGCGACGGTTTAGGCGCAAAAAAGGGTTGCAAGTGGATTGGTAAAGTTTTGGCAGTTGTTTTCTGTATCTTTACAATGCTCGCTTCTTTCGGTATCGGCAGTATGGGTCAAGTTAACAAAATCGTTGCTAACGTTGCCGCTGCTTTCGACGTTAAGGCACTCTCTTCTATAAATGTACTAGGCGGTATTTCACTTTATAACATTATTTTAGGTGTTTTGATTATGGCTCTTACCGCTCTTATCACTTTGGGCGGTCTTAAGAGAATTGCTGGTGTTGCTGAAAAAATCGTTCCTTTCATGGTAGTTCTATTTGTTGCAGGTAGCCTTGTAATTATCGGTGTCAACTATGATGCTATTATCCCGGCTTTCAAAGCAATCTTCGTAAATGCTTTCAAACCTCAAGCATTCGTAGGTGGCGGTATCGGTGGTGTTATCGTTGCTATGACCAACGGTTTCAAGCGTGGCGTATTCTCAAATGAAGCAGGTCTTGGTTCTTCGGTTATGGTTCACTCTAACTCAAGCGTTAAAGAACCTGTTAAACAAGGTATGTGGGGTATATTCGAAGTATTCGCTGATACAATGGTTGTTTGTACAATGACTGCTTTGGTTGTTCTTACCTCAGGCGGTCTTGAAGGAGGCGTATTCAATGTTGTTACAGGTGAAATGGTTGAAGGTCTTTCGGACGCTACTCTTGTAGGTGGTGCGTTTAACCAAGTTTTCTCTTGGGGTAACATCGGTCAAAGATTCGTTGCTATCGCAATGTTCCTCTTTGCGTTCACAACCGTTCTTGGTTGGTCACACTACGGCTCAAAGGCTTGGGAATACCTCTTTGGCGCAAAGACAACCTTTATCTTCAGAATTATCCACGTTATCACAGTTATCTTCGGCGCAGTGCTCACTTCTTCACTCGCTTGGGATATCTCGGATACATTTAACGGTCTTATGATGGTACCTAACCTTATCGGTGTATTGGTGCTTTGTCCGTTGGTTATCAAAATTACTAAAAACTATGTTGACCGTGTGCTTAAGAAAAAGGACGTTGCTCCTGTTCTTTCTTACAAAGACGGCGAAAACGAATAATAAATTTAAACCCCGATTTTATCGGGGTTTTCTTTTTCTTGTAAAATGCAAAAAAATATGGTATTATTCTATATTATATATGTATAAGGAATTTTTTGTATGAAAACGGATGTAATTATAATAGGCGGTGGCGCGGCGGGACTTTGCGCGGCGGTGTATTTGAAACAAAAATCCCCAAATACCACCGTTCGAATTCTTGAGGCTTTGCCGAGGGTTGCTAAAAAACTTATAACCACTGGTAATGGTAGATGTAATATCTCGAACAAGAATGTCTCTTTGGAGCGTTATCACGGAGAGGATAAAGAGTTTTGTGCGTTTGCTTTAGAAAAATATGATTTATCGGTTTGCGAAAAGTTTTTCCAAAGCATAGGTGTTCCTTTTATATATGAAGACGATAAGGCATATCCTGCTTCGCTTCAAGCGGGTTCGGTGGTGGATTGTTTGCGTTTTGCCGCTGAAGAGCTCGGTGTTATTATCCATACCGAAACAAAGGTTACCGATATTAACACAATCGGTAAGGATTATAAAATTTTTGCTGATAAAATGAGTTTTATTGCTCATAACGTGATTATCGCCACGGGCGGTCTTGCAGGTGGGGAAAAACTTGGCTGTGACGGCGCGATGTTTAAGCTTTTGAAAAAAGCGGGATTTATCATTACTGAAACCACTCCTGCTATCGTTCAAATTAAAACCGAAAATGATATCACAAAACAATTAAAGGGTATTAAAGTTGACGCTTTGGTGAAACTTCAATCGGGCGCTATGTTGTTGCGCGAAGATTTTGGTGAGGTATTGTTTACCGACTACGGCCTTTCAGGACCACCTATAATGCAGGTGTCTCGCGGTGTGTCACGAAATAAAGAAACTGCGGTTTATCTCGATTTAATGCCAAAGGTTAGTTTTGATAAACTTTGTGACCTTATATGTGACCGCGCCGTAATTTTGAAAAATCGCACTTTGGAAGAATTTTTTACAGGTATGCTCAATAAACGCTTGGGTCAAATTATACTTAAAAGCGTTGGTCTTAAATTGTCTGATAAAGCTAACGTGTTAGACGGCTTTGCTATAAAGAAGATTGTTTCTACAATTAAGAATATGAAATTTGCCGTTACAGGAACAACCGGTTTTGCTAATGCGCAGGTGACTGCGGGTGGACTTAGTACTAAGCAATTCTCTGACAAAACAATGGAAAGCAAAGATTGTGATAATCTTTACTGTGTTGGTGAAATTTTAGATATCGATGGAGACTGTGGCGGATTTAATTTGGCTTGGGCTTGGTCAAGCGCTATGTGTGCTGTTGACGCAATACTCGGTGATAAAATATGATTTTAATAAATAATGTAAAACTTTCGCTCGATACTGATTTTGATAATCTTAAAAATGAGGTCGAGAAGGTTATAAAATTCAAAACCGAAAACGTGTATTTGTATCGCAAGTCGGTTGACGCGCGTCGAAAAGATGACCTGCATTTTTGTTGTTCGGTATTGGTTGAAACTAAAAACGAACAAGCGCTTCTCAAGAAAAATAAAAACGCATCTCCTTATATAAGGAAGGCTTACGTTTGGAACAAGGCGAAAACCATCATGAAAAATCCACCTGTTGTAGTTGGATTTGGACCTTGCGGTATGTTTTGCGCTTTGGCTTTGGCTCGCGCGGGTCTTAAGCCGATTGTTCTCGAACGCGGACAACAGGTTGATAAACGAATCGAAGACGTAAATGAATTTTTAAACGGCGGAAAACTTAACACTGAATCGAATGTTCAGTTTGGCGAAGGTGGGGCAGGTACTTTTTCGGACGGCAAACTTAATACGGGAATAAAAGACCCGCGTTGTCGCGCCGTATTGGAAGAATTTGTTTCCCACGGTGCTGACAAAAAGATATTGACCGACGCGAAGCCTCATATCGGCACCGACGTTTTGGTGTCGGTTGTCAAAAATATTCGCGAGGAGATTATTTTGCTTGGTGGCACCGTTCTTTTTGGAACTAAACTTGAAAAAATCAATACATATAATAATGAAGTGAAATCTATCGTTGCAAACGGTAAGGAAATCGAAACTGATGCTGTGATTTTGGCAACAGGACATTCGGCGCGCGATGTTTTTGAATTATTGCGCGATAGCGGTGTTTCGATGGAACGTAAAGCTTTTTCGGTAGGCGTTCGAATTGAGCATTTGCAAGAAAACATAAATAAATCGCTGTATGGCAAGTTTTATAACCATCCGGCATTGTCGGCGGCGGACTATAAATTGGCGGTACATTTACCGAACGGTCGTGGGGTATATACGTTTTGTATGTGTCCCGGTGGTGAGGTTATTAATTCTTCGAGCGAGGAAAACAGACTCGCCGTAAACGGTATGAGCTATTTTGCGCGAGACGGAAAAAACGCCAATAGTGCTTTGCTCGTTGGGATCACTCCTGAAGATTTCGAGGGAACTGACGTTTTGGCGGGTTGCGAGTTCCAAAGACAAATTGAAGAAAATGCTTATAATATATGTGATGGTGCCGTACCTGTTACGACGGTTGGCGAATTCGTTTTTGGAGACAAATTTGAAATCGGCGAAGTTGAACCTACAGTGAAACCTAAATATGAGTTTGCTCAATTTTCCAAAATATTCCCTACATATATAATAGAGAGTTTGAAAATGGGCATATTGGAGTTTGGCAAAAAGATCAGAGGCTTTGATTCTAAATCGGCAATACTTACTGCGCCCGAAACAAGAAGTTCCTCTCCTGTGAGAATTTTAAGAGATGAAAATTTCCAGAGTATAAACTGCCAAGGATTGTATCCTGCGGGTGAAGGTGCAGGGTATGCTGGTGGAATAATGTCGGCGGCGGTTGACGGAATAAAGATTGCTGAATATATTATAAGCAAGTAAATATTATTAATTTTTTCAGCAGTTTATATGTAAATTAAGAGCAAAGGGGCGGCGACGCCCCTTTATTTTCCCTTAAAAATGTGGTTTAGTGTGATAAAAACCCCAAGATATAGTGCCGTGAAAAAAAGTTTAAAAATTTTTTAAAAAAATTAAAAAAAAGTGTTGACAAAGGGGGATAGGTGTGGTATTATAATCGGGCGCCCTTGAGAGAGGGCAGCAAACGAACCTTGAAAATTAAACAACGACAATAATAAGGACCCGACAATTCTTAAGAGAAATCGAGAGAAAAGTCAAGTACTTGAAAAAAGTATTGAAG
>JAZORM010000014.1:0-10351 GCA_045656585.1 Acutalibacteraceae bacterium | reverse complement strand
GCGGTTATGCGTCTTGGCGAAAATGCCGCTATGAACGTTGAACATATTAAGACAGGCTCTTTGACACTCGACGTAGCGTTGGGTATCGGCGGTATTCCAAAGGGAAGAATCGTTGAAATCTACGGTCCTGAATCTTCGGGTAAAACAACCGTTGCGCTCCACTGTGTTGCTGAAGCGCAAAAAGCAGGTGGCACAGCTGCATTTATCGACGTTGAACACGCGCTCGACCCTGTATATGCAGGAAACTTGGGTGTAGATATCGATTCGCTTTTGGTGGCTCAACCTGATTCGGGTGAACAAGCGTTGGAAATCGCTGAAAGCCTTGTTCGTTCTGGCGCTATTGATATTATTGTTATCGACTCGGTTGCCGCTTTGGTTACAAAGGCTGAAATTGAGGGTGAAATGGGCGATAACCACGTAGGTCAACTCGCTCGTCTTATGTCACAAGCTCTTCGTAAGCTCACAGGCGCTTTGTCAAAGACAAACTGTGCGGCAATCTTTATCAACCAATTGCGCGAAAAGATTGGCGTTATGTATGGCAACCCCGAAGTTACAACAGGTGGTAGAGCGCTTAAGTTCTATTCATCGGTTCGTATTGACGTTCGTAAGGGCGAAGCAATCAAAGATGGTAGCGATATTATTGGTGTTCACACTAAGGCTAAAATCGTTAAGAACAAGGTGGCTCCTCCATTTAAGGTTGCCGAATTTGACATTATGTACGGCACAGGTATTTCACACAGCGGCGAAATCGTTGATGCGGGTGTAGATACAGGTGTTATTAAGAAATCGGGTGCTTGGTTCTACTATGGCGAAACAAGACTCGGTCAAGGTCGCGACAACGTTAAGAAACTTTTCGAGGACAACGCTGAATTGGCTGAAGAAATCGAAAATAAGGTTATGGCGCTTATCACAAGCAAGGAAGAACCTGTTGACGTTTTGGATGATAGCGATATGATTGTACCAAGCGAACCTGTTGCAAGTCCAAGAAAGTCGATTGATATCGATATCGCTGTTGACGACTAATGCAAATAATTGATATAAAAAAAGATAAACTCCATCTGATGAAAATATTTTTATCAGATGGTAGTGAAATTCTTATAGATAAAGACGTTTGCTATGAAAATTCTCTTAAAAAGGGAAGCGAAATCGCAGACCTTGAGGCTTTAGCTTTTGAGTCGGACTTTAGACGAGCTAAGTCTCGCGCGGTTTGGTATCTTGATAGAGCTGACCACACCGAAAAAGCGCTCTATGATAAACTAGTACGCGCAGGTTTTAGAAAAGAGGCTTGTGCTAAAGTAATTGCAAGATACGTCGAAGTCGGACTTCTTGATGACGAGCGGTATACTAGAAATTACGCTGAGCGACTAATGGAAGCCAACGTTTCAAAACGCGAAGCTGTTCAAAAATTATTGAATAAAGGTGTACCTTACGATTTGGCAAAATCGGTTTTAGAAGAAACTGAAAGTGACGAGCAAACCCAAATTAAGAATTTGTTAGAGAAAAAATATCGCACAAAACTCACCGCCCCAAAAGGCGCCGAAAAAGTTTTTGCGGCGCTTGTGAGAAAAGGTTTTTCTTACAGTGCTGTGAGGGATGCGCTTAAAAGTTATATAGAAGAATTTGAGGAAGATTATGTATAAAGTTAGTATGGTATCTCTCGGATGCCCTAAAAATCAGGTTGATGCCGAAATGATGCTTTATTCTTTGCGAGAAGCAGGGTATGAAATCGTTGGTGAAGAGGCTCAGGCTGATGCGATTATTATCAATACCTGTGGCTTTATTGAAGATGCAAAGGCCGAGGCTATTGAAAATATTTTGGAAGCTTCAAAATATAAAAACGAAGGTAATTTGAAGGCTCTTATAGTTACAGGTTGTTTGGCTGAACGTTATAAGGACGACGTTACCGAGGAAATCCCCGAGGTTGACGTTTGTGTTGGTATCGGTTCAAACTCTAAAATTGCCGAAATAGTTAAAAATGCTATTGAAGGCAATAAACAAAACTCTTTTGGCGAAAAGACCGATTTAGATTTGAACGCCAAACGTATTTTGGGCGGTTATCCTTTTAGCACCTATTTAAAGGTTGCCGACGGTTGCGACAATTGTTGTACCTATTGCGCTATTCCAAAAATCCGAGGAAGACTTCGTAGCCGTACTATTGAAAACTGTGTTGCCGAAGCGCGTGAATTGGCTCAAAATGGTGTTCGTGAACTTATAGTTGTGGCTCAAGATACAACCGCTTACGGTACCGATATATATGGAAAGCCAATGCTTTCAAAACTTTTGACCGAGCTTTGTAAAATAGAAGAACTTCATTGGATAAGAACCGTTTATACATATCCCGATAAGATTGATGATGAACTTTTGGAAGTTTTAGCAAACGAGCCCAAGCTTGTGAAATATCTTGATATTCCGCTTCAACATATAAACGGCGAAGTTTTAAAACGAATGAATCGCAAGGGTGATAAAAAGAGTCTTAAAGCGCTTATTGAAAAAATCCGCGCTAAAATCCCTGAAATTACCTTGAGAACAACCTTTATAACAGGTTTCCCAGGGGAGACCGAAGAACAATTTTGCGAATTGGCTGAATTTGTTAAAGAAACCCGTTTTGACAGACTAGGTTGCTTTACCTATTCGGCGGAGGAAGATACAATCGCTGCCGAATATCCCGACCAAATCGACGAGCAAACGAAGGTTTCGCGTATGGAAAATATTATGGATATGCAAACTCTTATTGCCGCTGAGAAAAACGAAGAAAAAATCGGTTCGGTTATTGAAGCGGTTATCGAAGGTTGGGACGACTATATTAAATGTTATTTTGGTCGTACTGTTGCCGATGCACCCGAGGTTGATGGTAAAATTTTCTTTATGTCAAACCGTCCGCTTGTGATTGGCGATTTTGTGAAGGTTAGAATAAACGATTCTATAGAATATGATTTGTTAGGAGAACTTGAAGAATGAATACACCAAATAAATTAACCTTAGCTCGTATGATAGCAACTCCGATTTTTATGGCGGTTATGCTTATTGCATTTCCTTATCACTATACTGTATCATTAGTTCTTTTTATAGCGGCATCTCTTACCGATATGATAGACGGACAAATGGCAAGAAAATATAATATGGTGACCGATTTTGGTAAATTTATGGACCCACTTGCCGATAAAATGCTCACAACTTCTGCATATTTAGGCTTTATGTTTGTGTATGGCACAACTAAGTTTAGTTGGCAAATTGTTATTATCACGTTTATTGTGCTTTTCCGCGAATTTGCAGTATCGTCTATCCGTTTGGTAGCCGTTACCGCAGGTGGCAAGGTTGTTGCTGCTAATATGTGGGGAAAATGCAAGACCGTAAGTCAAATGTCTGGTATTATTTTCGCTCTTGCGGTATATGCTTTTAATGAATTTTTAACAATCGAGAGCGGTGTATTTGCGGTTCTTGATATAGTTGTGATTGCTTTGTTCTGGCTTTCGGCTGTACTTTGTGTTATTTCGGGCGCAATTTACATTTGGGGCGGAAGACAATATATAGCAAACGCAAAATAAACAGTAGGTGATTTTTTGTTTAAGCGAATTATAGAAGACGTTAACGCCGTTCGTGACCGCGACCCTGCGGCTCGAAGCTTTTGGGAAGTATTTTTCCTATACCCCGGCGTTAAGGCGATAAGAATGCATCGACGTGCGCATTTTTATTACAAACATAATATGATGTTTTTGGCGCGTCTAGTGTCGCAAAAAGCGGCTCGAATTACAGGAATTGAAATTCATCCCGGAGCCACAATTGGCAGACGTTTGGTGATTGACCACGGTACAGGAGTTGTTATCGGTGAAACTACTGAGATTGGCGACGACGTACTCATTTACCAAGGAGTTACTTTGGGCGGTACGGGTAAAGATACAGGTAAGCGACATCCAACTATTGGCAACAACGTTATGATTAGCGCGGGTGCCAAGGTTTTGGGTCCTTTTAAGATAGGGGACAATTCGCGCGTTGCGGCGGGAGCGGTTGTTTTGGCAGAGGTTCCGCCTAATTCGACGGTGGTTGGCGTTCCTGCTCGTGTTGTACGTCAGGACGGTAAACGAGTAGCGCTCGACCAAATCCATATCCCTGACCCTGTTAAGCAAAAAATGGATGCGCTTGAAAGCAGAATTATAGAACTTGAAGCAATTTTGAAGGAGAAAAACTAATGAAAATTTTCAACACTCTAACCCGTCAAAAAGACGAATTTAAACCGATTAATGAGGGAGAAGTTAAGATTTACGCTTGTGGTCCTACAGTATATAACTATATCCATATTGGTAACGCTCGTCCGCTTTGCGTTTTCGACGTATTGCGCCGTTATTTTGAGTGGCGTGGTTTTAAGGTGAACTTTGTTCAAAACTTTACCGATATTGATGACAAACTTATTAATAAAGCAAACGCTGAAGGTATAACAGTACCCGAAGTTGCTGAAAGATTTATCGGCGAATTTTGGACCGACGCCAAGGGTCTTAACGTTCGTGAGGCTACTGTTCATCCTCGCGCTACCGATAATATCGCTGAAATTCAAGGTATAATCTCTTCACTTATCGAAAAGGGTTATGCTTATGAATCAGCAGGTGACGTATACTATCGTGCTAAAAAATTCCAAGAATATGGCAAACTTTCTCACCAACCTCTTGAAGATTTGGCTGAGGGCGCTAGTAACCGTGTTGATGGTGGCGCTGATATTAAGGAAGACCCGATGGACTTCTGCCTTTGGAAGAGCGCTAAAGAGGGCGAACCTTTTTGGGAATCTCCTTGGGGCAATGGTAGACCTGGTTGGCATATCGAATGTTCCGCTATGGCAGGAAGATATCTTGGCAAGACAATCGATATCCACTGCGGTGGTTTAGACCTTATTTTCCCTCACCACGAAAACGAAATCGCTCAATCCGAAGCAGCAAACGGTTGTGATTTTGCTCATTATTGGATGCATAACGGTTTTATCAACGTTGATAACCACAAGATGTCAAAATCTTTAAACAACTTCTTTACTGTTCGTGACGTTGCTGATAAATTCGGTTACGAGCCCATTCGTTACTTCCTTATTTCTTCACAATATAGAAGCCCTATCAACTACTCGGTTGATATTATTGAACAGGCTAAAAATTCGCTTGAGCGTCTTTATACTTGCCGTAATAATATTGATTTTGCTATTCAAAATGCCCAAGACGGCGGTGAAGCACCTGCTTTCTTGGAAACTGCTAAAAATGATTTTATTACCGCTATGGAAGATGACCTTAATACAGCGGATGCTTTAGCCGCAATCTTCACGCTTGTACGCGATATAAATAGTACTATCGCTAACGGCGCAAATAAAGCAACACTTGAAGCTTGTGCTGATATGTTTGACCAATTAACAGGCGTTTTGGGTCTGGTTTATAACCGTAAGGAAGAAGTTCTCGATAGCGAAATTGACGAAATGATTCAAAAGCGCACCGAAGCTCGTAAGGCAAAAGACTTCAAAACAGCCGATGAAATTCGTGATAAGTTGAAAGAAATGGGTATTATTTTGGAAGATACTCCACAAGGCGTAAAATGGAGCAGAAGTTAAAAAAAGAGCCGTTAGGCAAGGATTTTTATCTATACGTCAGCGCTCATCATACGTTTGGCACCGACGCTGTATTGCTTTCTAATTTTGCCGCCGCTCGTAGAAATGATAAAATGGTTGATTTAGGTACAGGCTGTGGTATAATACCGTTTTTGATGATTCGCGATGGCAATTTGCAATCGGCTGTTGGAGTTGATATAAGCGATGAAGCAATCGATTTGGCAAATAAAACTAAAGAAGAATTGAATCTCTCTAAATTTACGGCAATAAACTCAAACCTTACCGAACTTAAGGGTAAGGTTGAGTTTGGATGTCATAATCTTGTTACTTGTAATCCGCCTTATAAAGCGCCAAATGCGGGACTTAAAAATCCCGACGAAAAGCTAAAGGTGGCTCGTCATGAGGTAGAGTGCACCTTGAGAGATATTATTGAAGTTTCGGCAAAGCTTTTGCAAACGGGAGGCAGACTATGTATGTGCCACCGTCCCGAAAGGCTTTGCGAACTTATGTCGCTTATGAGTGAGTGTAAGGTTGAGCCTAAAAGACTTCGTCTTGTGTGTCAACGCAAGGGAGAAGAACCTTGGTTAGTGCTCGTTGAAGGTAAAAGATGTGCTAAAACAGGTCTTCGTATCGAACCTACTTTATACGTTGAAGAAGACGGACAATTTTCTAAAGAAATGTTAGATATTTACGGAGTTTATAAGGAGGCGTATTTATAATGTCAGGCAAGCTTTATGTTGTTGGTACGCCTATAGGCAACTTGGGTGACTTTAGTCCTCGTGCTATAGAAACCTTGGAAAAGGTTGATTTTTTGGCGGTTGAGGATACCCGTGTTACCGTAAAATTACTTAATCATTTTGGTATCAAGAAAGAAATGCTTTCTTATTACGAGCATAACAAAGCGCAAAAGGGTAATTTGATACTCGAAAGGCTTCAAAAAGGCGAAACTTGCGGCTTGGTATCGGATGCGGGGATGCCTGCGATATCTGACCCCGGTGAAGACCTTGTGAGACTTTGTTATGAAAATAATATCCCCGTTGAGTCAGTACCGGGACCTAGTGCGGTAGTAACCGCTTTGGCTATGTCGGGTATGCCTTCGGGAAGGTTTTGCTTCGAGGGTTTTCTCACAACCCAAAAGGCAGGTAGAAAACTTCATTTAGAAGAACTTAAAACCGAAAAACGTACAATGATTTTTTATGAAGCACCGCATAAATTACTCGCAACCTTAGAGGATATGCTAAAGACGTTTGGTGAGCGAGATATTGCGGTTGTAAGAGAACTTACAAAGCTTCACGAAACTGTTTTTCATACAACTCTTAGTGGTGCTTTAGAGCACTATACTGAAAATGCACCGCGTGGTGAATTTGTGCTAATTATTAGCGGTGCTAAAGAAGAAAAGATTGAATATACCCTACAAGATGCCGTTGAAATTGCCAAAAAACAGATTGCAAAAGGGGAGTCTACTTCTTTTGCGGCGCGTGAGGCAGCAACGGTTACAGGCCTTAAGAAAGGCGATATTTATAAACTTCTTTTACAAGAATAAAGGTGGATTATGGAAAATAACAACGGATTTAAAATAGTTAACGTTCCGGAAGATTTCGATTTGATGGAAATTGATAGTTCGTGTAATAAAGGCCGATTTAAAAAGAAAAAACACGGAATTGCAAAATTTTTCCAAACAATTGGAAGCGGTATTGCTAATTGGTGGTCAAAGCTTAAAAAATGGCAAAAAATCACCTGTGTTTCAGCCTCTTCGGTAATTGCAGTATTGCTTATTGGCGTTATCGTTTTTACAACAGGACTAGGCTATAATTATAATAATATAACCGCCAATCCTGATGAATTGGGATTTGAAAACGTTATCGATAAAAAAGTTATTAATATTGCCCTTTTTGGTGTTGATACGAGAAGTTTGAAATCTCTAAAGGGAAACTCGGATAGTATTATGGTGCTTAGCATTAATACTGAGACCAAAACGGTTAAAATCGTTTCAATAATGCGAGATTCTCTTGTTAAGATTGAAAAAGAATGGGGCACTTCGTATAGTAAAATAAACAGCGCCTATGCCACCGGTGGTCCCGAACTTGCAATCAAGACCATAAACCAAAATTTCGGCTTAGATATTTCGGAATATGCAACGGTAAATTTCTACGGAATGGCTGAAATTATCGACGCTGTTGGCGGTATTGATGCCGAACTTACTGAGGCGGAGGTTTTCACATCCCATACAGACGGTCTTAACGGACTTATCGAACGCCAATGTAAAAAGTTTAAAAAAGACCCCGAGGATTATTATATAAAAAGCGCCGGAAAGCAACACCTTAACGGTATTCAAGCGGTCGCTTATTCGAGAATTCGTAAATTCAAGAATATTTGGGGTACAAATAACGATTTCGGCCGTACCGACCGTCAACGCTACGTTATGGAACAACTTTTTAATAAAGCGTTATCCTTGCCGAAATCAAAATACGTAAAACTTGTAAAAGCGCTGATTCCTTATACCGAAACTTCTCTTTCGTATAAGGAAATAATGGGTTTGGCGTTTGATATTCTTTTGAAGTCTCCCACCTTCGACCAAACAAGAATGCCTATGTCTGAATATCAAATGAAAGCTCCTAATATACCGCGTGTGGGTTCTTGCGTATACTATGATTTGGACTTTGCTAAAAACTTATTACACGCTTTTTTCTATGATAATATTTCTCCTGAAGAATACGTAGAAACCAATGGTATCGGTAAAAACGATTGGTATGGAAATAGATTTGGAAGTAGTTCGGGTTCGCAGTCTAACACAAGTTCTCAAACTACAAGTAGCGCTGTGAAGGATACTAATTCAAACAATTCTTCTCAACAAGCCACTTCTTCAACTAAACCGCAAAGTTCATCATCAAGTAATGCTTCGTCAACAAACAGTGAACCTGTTACGAGCAATAATACTTCAAGCAGTTCATCATCAAGCGTTAATTCATCTTCAAGTGAAGCGCCGTCTTCGAGCGAGTCTTCTTCAAGTGAAGTGATATCCTCGAGTGAGGTGCCATCTTCAAGTGGGGCGCCGTCTTCAAGCGAAGCTTCTTCATCTAGTGAGGCACCGTCTTCAAGTGAAGCACCATCTTCTAGTGTGTCTTCTTCATCTAGCGAGGTTCCGCCTTCAAGCGAACCTTCAAATTCCAGTAGCAACACAACAACTTCGGAAAATACAACCACGCAGTAGGTGATAGTATGAGAAAAACTGCTTGTGAAAATTGCTCTAATTATGTTTATGATGAAGAAATGGATTGCTATTTTTGCGAGGTAAATTTAGATGAAGATGAAATGCATCGTTTTTTAACGTCGCAAACATTTAATTGTCCGTATTTTAATTTTTATGATGAATACGGAATTGTACGAAAGCAAAACTGAGGGTTTAAAATGATTTATTTATATTTGCTGTTGAGCGTGGTGCTTATACCTATAATCAACAATTTTTTTCCTATTTTGTTACAAAGTTATTCTTGGTGGTTAGTTCTTGTATTGCTAATAGGATTTTTCTTGGGCTTTGTTATATTGCATCTAGCTTGGTTTTTGTTGTCTTTCGCTTTTGTAAGTCTCAAGTCAGACCAAGACAAAGGTGCAAAATATTACCGTTTCGCTATTAAACATAGCTTGCCGTTGATTGTTTCGTTGGCACGTGTTAAGATAAATTTGAGCGGTATGTCGCCCGAAGACGTACCTGACGACCGTGAGATGCTTTTTGTTTGTAACCATCAACACGATTTTGATCCCGCGATAATTTGGTCGGTATTCCCCGATAATAATATTGGCTTTATTGGAAAAAAAGACATCTATAAAAAAATGCCGCTTATAGCGAAGATTATGCATAAACTTTATGGTTTGCCGATTGACCGTGAAAATAATAGGGAAGCTGCAAAAACTATTATTGGCGCAATAAAGTTGCTTAAGGATAAAAAGGCGTCAATAGCAATTTTCCCTGAAGGCTATACGAGTAAAAACTGTGAACTTTTGCCTTTTAGAAACGGTGCTTTTAAAATTGCACTTAAAGCAAACATGCCTATTGTGGTTTGTGCGGTTAATGGAACGAGAAGAATTCCAAAAAGGATGATTTGGCGCAGTACCGAAGTGGATTTCCGAATTATTGATGTGATTTATCCTGAACAATTTGCAGGAATGGATACAAGCGAAATTGGAGATATGATACATCCTAAAATGGAAAATGCGCTTGAGGAAATGAAATCTAAATAAAAAATGAATGTCTTTCAAAAAAAGATTGACATTTTATCGTTGTAAATATATAATAATATGTGCGCGTTAATAGCGCACATATTGCTATAACGAGATGTGGCTCAGTTTGGTAGCTTCGAGTTTGACCGCGTCCTGTGGACGAAGAAGGGGAAACGAAAAGGCGCCGCGGTCGACAAGCGAGGCACGGTAGTGTCGAGACGTCGGGCACCGCAAGAGTAAGCTGCATTGCAGCGCGAATAAATAGATATATCATTTTCAATAAAAATAAAAATTTAATAACGAGATGTGGCTCAGTTTGGTAGAGCGCTGCGTTCGGGACGCAGAGGCCGCAGGTTCGAATCCTGTCATCTCGACCAGTCGAGTGCCTCGACACGCTATTCGCGTAGTTGAGGCACTTCTTTTTTTGTAGTTTTTCACCTCGCGTTTGAGGTTGGTGATGAACATTTTTTATGCACATTAATCTTAGAGCAGGTTTTGTCTGTTCTTTTTGTTATGCCAGTGTTATACGAAACTGCAACGTCTTGTCTTGTCGGTTTTATA
>JAZORM010000013.1:0-4224 GCA_045656585.1 Acutalibacteraceae bacterium | reverse complement strand
GGGATATCATTTTTATCAAGATAATATTGACCTAAAAATTCACCAATCATATCTTCTCGCTTTGAAAAACCGTCTATAAAATAATGGAGTTTATCAGTTAAACGAAAATTCCGAAAAACAAGAACCGAAACACAAGCCAATTCACCAAACGAAGCAATAGCAATAACGTCTTGATTTTTGTGTGTTATGCTCACAACCTTTTGTTTCTCGGAAATTTTAGAGATAGCATTTATGCGGTCGCGAAGTCGAGCAGCTTTTTCAAACTCTAAATTTTCAGCCGCTGTTTCCATTTTTTGAGTTAAAATTTCAATCGTATTTTCGGTAAATTCGCCTTGTTTTATATAGTCTGCCGCCGATTTTATAATCTCGTTATATTCTTTAATCGAAATCTTATTTACGCAAGGCGCAAAACAAATTCCTATGTGTTTATTAAGACAAGGCTTGGATTTTGTATCAAAACTTCGATTACAATTAGGTAATTTGAAAATTTTATTTACTTGGTCAACAGTTTGATTAACAACAAAACCCGAGTTATAAGGACCGATATATTCCCCGTCCTTTTTTACCTGTTTTGTTGAAACAATTTTCTTCCATTTATCATCGGTTATTTTAATGTAAAAATACCCTTTGTCATCTTTTAAGAGAATATTATACTTCGGCTGATTTTGTTTTATAAGCGAATTTTCAAGAATCAAAGCCTCAAACTCGCTATCACATATAATATATTCAAAATCGTCAACGAGGCTAACCATCTTTCGAACCTTTTCGGTATGCTGATTACCAAGACCGAAATACTGAGTCACGCGGTTTTTAAGCGCTTTCGCTTTTCCGATATAGATTATATTCCCGATTTTGTCCTTCATAATATAAATACCGGGTTTTAAGGGTAGATTATTCGCTTTTTGCTTTAATTCGGTTAAATTCACTCACATTCACCTGCCTTTTATAACATTTTATAATATTTTATTATTTACTTCAAGGGTGAATTTTTGTATAATGTAAAAGTGGTGATAAAATTGAAAAGAATATTGAGTTTAATTATAATATTCCTTATTGTTTTGTGCGGTTGTTCAAGCGATAATACCGAATCGAAAAAAGAAAAAGTACAAATAAATATGCCAACCGATAATACTGTAAACGGTTATAGAAATAAAAATTCAAACAAAAACAATATGCCTGACGTTATAGATGGTATTGAAGTCTTTCCTGATAACGCGTCAAACGAAACAGATAATAATTCATCAGCTGATGAGAAGAATATTATTTATTGCGGAAATAAAAATTCTAAAAAATTTCACAAATCAACCTGTGGTTCACTAATAAATACAAAAGAAGAAAATAAGGTATACCTCAGTTCTAAACAAGCATTTTTAGACGAAGGATATGTTAAGTGTAAACTATGTAAACCATAATATTTTAAGTGTAAAGTGTTATTCCATAAAATAAACCACCCACTAACCGTTCAGTTTGTGGGTGGTTTATTATTAGAATAATGGCGGAGGATCCATATCGGGATTCGCAAGGTTTATACGTTCGTTCATCATACGGCAAAAGAACATTGTATCTAGCACAGGTTGAACCTCGTCCTCGTGAACAAATCCGTAATGAATTGCTTCATCTTTTAACTCATTTGCTTTTTCGTAATTACCGCAAAGGCGTTCATAAATTGACTGAGCAATCAATGAATACATTTCTCCATGATGCTTAAGATACATCCAAGAATCGCGTTGGCAAGGGTCATCAATATCAAAATGCACATCAATCACCGTCTTAAAGTCTTCCATAACCTTCATAGCGCGTTTCATATCAGCCTTAACTTCTTCACTATCGAAAGGTATTTGATCGCGAATAACACCCATTTTAAAGCATTTTGAAAGGGTGCCGAGGTATTCGCAAATCAATTCAACCGAATCCTCACCAAAGGTATAGCCATAAACTTTACGGCGCAATTCTTCCAAATTTGTATCGCTGTTCCACATAGTTCTCGCAATCGCTGTCATTGGAAGTGGTGTTGGAAAAGCATTACGCTGAAGTTGGCAACTAATATAACCGTTAATACCTAAGTTGTCACAGTTTTTGATATCCGTATGTGCTACTCTTGCGATATCCTCGCCACCTGCGTCGAGCATAAAATCCCACATAAGATGGTAGTCAAAGTCAATAACCTCACCCTTATATACCTTTTTCCAGTGGTAAAGGAATGAGAAATACTCTGCCGAAGTTTTTGGACGCTCATTCTTCTTAAGGTCATAGTTAGGCATAGTTGTATCATAATCATAATTTTCCGGGAAAGTGTATGCCATAGTACGATTTATCGGTGCAAACATAAGCATACAGTTTTCGGTGTTCTCAATCCATTTCTTTTCGGGTACACCGCGAGCAACACCGCTGAATATTACCTGACTTTTGATATTATGCGCCTTTAACTTACGGGTAATAACATCAACCATATTGATATAGTTATCTGTTTTGGACAGTTTTGCGCATTCTTCACATTCGCAAAACTGTCCGCCGTCACCCAACCAGAAATAAATAGCATCGGTTTCAGGGTGTTCGAGCGCATAATGCAGCACTTCATCGGTCATTTTTTCAATAACGTAAGGGTTAGAATAGCAAAGCTGTGTCTGAAGTGGGCGGTTGTTCCAACATTTACGCTCGCCATCTACCATAGCACAAATTTCAACGTATTCTTTTGGAATATCCTTATCGTCATACTGATACCAACCTGCATCAGGAACTCCAAAGGCTCTGCAATGCCAACCGTGACCCATTCTGTGAAGCAAAAGTCCACGCTTTTTAATTTCGCGAGTCATAATTTCAACAAATTCAGTTGCTTGTTCCTGTGAAATAGGTTCAGGTTCTTTAACAGTACTTTTCATATGCGAATACCAACGGTCAAAGAAAACATAACCGTTTGTAAACTGAATATAATAACCGTTGAAACCAACCTTGGTCATCCATTCAATCATATCAAGAACATTTTCAATCGAAACCGCGCCCTCAATACACATAATCCGGTTTCGTTTAGATGCAGCTTCACGGATATCAATATCCTGAGCATCACATTTTCGGGGATATTTTGTACCATTAGGCCCCGGCCTTACCCAAGTGATACCCCATTCTTCCAAAAGACGATAAACGCCAAATAAAACGCTTCGTTCATTAGAACCGGCGATAAAACCTTTCTTGTCTTTTACACTTATAATATAGGCATCGTCGCGCTTCGGGTCTTCTACTTCGACCAATTCTCCGAACTCTTCAAAAAGGCCAAGTTTAATTTGAGCATCAACCTTAAGAATTTTAAGATATTTTTCCAGCTCTTCTCTTGCAAAACCAATTACGTCGTAATTCATTTTTGCACCTCCTATATTCATACTTTTATTTTAACATATATTTGTCTTATTTCAATAAAACATTTTTGGGGTATTTTGGTAAATTTGTGGTGTGATTTTTGAATTTAATAAAACAAAATTAACTCGCATATAATATATTCGGTGATAAAATGAAATTTAAATATAATTTAATTGCTTTTTTATTTATAGGCATCACAGGTGCCATAAGCCATTTCGTATATGAATGGACGGGAAACAATCAAATTATCGGTTATTTCTTCCCTATAAACGAAAGTACTTGGGAACACTTGAAACTTCTTTTTTTCCCGACAGTGATATTTTCATTTATAGAATACATTTTTGTAAAAAAGAAAATTAAAAACTACGTGGCAAGTGTCATAACTTCGCTTTTTATCGGTATGCTTTCAATAATTGTTTTGTTTTATAGTTATAAAGGTTTTTTAGGATATGGAATAGATTTTATAAATATTTTGATTTTTTATATAGCTCTTATAATTATGTTGATTGTTAAAAACAAAATAATTATAAGCGAACGCTTTTCAGGTGATAACTCACAACTATTTTTTCTATCTATAGGATTTGTTTTCGCTTTGTTATTTGTATTTTTTACCTATAGTCCGCCGTCACTCGCGGTTTTTACCCCTTCTACGTAAACATTTCATCACACCATCAACCCTCTCAGAGTTCGAATCTTCTATTTATATAAAAAAATAAAAAGCACACTGCGTGAGTGAAATGATATAATGATGGTAGACACTAAAAAAGAGTGTCTACCATCATTTTTTGTGTTAAGATAGAGAAAAGGAGTTGGAAGAAATGGGAAGACCCAAAGGTGGTACCAACAATAATCACAGTAAAGAAGAAAAACTAG
>JAZORM010000012.1:0-11937 GCA_045656585.1 Acutalibacteraceae bacterium | reverse complement strand
GGATAACGATTTTTCAGGAGTGGGCAAAACAAAGGGAGTGGTACGTCCGCTCTGGTCGGTAAGTGCGGTTGCAATAATGTTTTTATCGTCAACACTCCCTGTAAAAATTGTAACTTTTGCGTTGGGTACGGGGTAAAGAGTGCGTATAGTTGAAACTATCCCGATAAGCATACCTTCACCCGTTTCTTGTTGGGTTACGCTTGGCTGAGGAGCGGGTATGGTTTGTGGTGTGGCCGGCGTTTGAACCGGTATTGCGGTTTGTGTTTTTGCTAACGATTTGCGGTACATATCAAGCATTTGTTTTTTATATTGTTCCAATAAATTTTGGTCCATAAAAATCACCTCTATACAGTTTATGAAGAAATGATTTATTAGTTAAAAAACCTCCCCTTAAAGTTTAAGGAGAGGTTGATTTTATAGTTATTTATCAAAATTTTGAACATAACTGTCAATTGATTTTGCGATAATATCAATCGCAACGTTACGGTCACTTACTTCATTTACCGCAGTTTCTTTGTGTTCAAGGTTTTTATAAACCGTAAAGAAATGGCTCATCTCATCAAAAATGTGTTTAGGCAACTGGTCAATATTTGTGTATTGATTATATGTTGGGTCGTTGTAAGGAATAGCAATAATTTTTTCGTCATTCCTTCCGTTGTCTATCATAGAAATAACACCTATTGGATACGCTTTTACAAGGGTTAGGGGGTCTAACGTTTGTTCACATAAAAGCAGAACGTCAAGCGGGTCACCATCATCACCAAAAGTGCGAGGTATAAATCCGTAATTTGCAGGGTAATGCGTAGATGTATAAAGAATACGGTCAAGCATCAAAAAACCGGTTTCTTTATCAAGTTCGTATTTCTTTTTACTTCCTTTTGGTATTTCTATAACGCAGATAAATTCCTCAGGTGTGATTCTTTTGGGTGAAATATCATGCCAAATGTTTGCCATTTCAAAATCCTCCGTTTTGAAATAATTCTGTACTAAAATATCTTTCTCCGGTGTCAGGAAGAATAGTTACTACTGTTTTGCCTTTACCTAATTTTTTTGCAAGGCGAAGAGCAGCGGCTACGTTAGTTCCGCTTGAAATTCCGCAAAGAATACCCTCTTTTGCAATAAGTTTTTTCGAAGTTTCTATTGCTTCTTGGTCTGTTACAATAACAGTTTGCTCAAAAACATTTAGGTTTAAATTTTCAGGAATAATTCCGTCGCCAATACCCATTTGAAGATGAGTTCCGATACTTCCGCCCGAAAGAATAGCGGCGTTTTCGGGTTCTACTGCCCAAATAGTAATATCGGGATTTTTTTCTTTCAATATTTCGCCAATACCGGTCAAGGTGCCGCCAGTACCTACACCAGAACAAAAACCGTCAATTTTTCTGTCGGCCTGGGCTAAAATTTCAAGCGCAGTAGTGTTGCGGTGAACTTGGGGGTTAGCTGGGTTTACAAATTGTTGCGGAACCCAAACGTTTTTATCCTTTTTTGCCATATCAAGCGCGGTGGACAAACATTCCTCAATACATTTTCCAATGTCGCCATCGTCGTGTATAAGCACAAGCTCTGCCCCGTAAGCATTTACAAGTTTTCTTCTTTCCTCACTTACTGAGTCGGGCATAATAATTCGTACTTTATACCCCTTGACAGCGCCAATAAGCGCAAGACCAATACCTTGGTTACCGCTTGTAGGCTCAACAATTATGGTGTCTTTATTTATTATGCCTCTTTTTTCAGCGTCGGTTATCATATTAAGCGCAGTTCTGGTCTTAATAGAACCGCCAATATTAACCCCTTCATATTTAACCAATACCTCCGCGCTGTCTTCATCGACAATACGCGAAAGTTTTATGAGCGGGGTATTACCAACCGCTTCGAGTACGTTTTCGTAAACCAAAATTTAACCCCCAAAACTATTTGCCGTTTTACTATTAATTTATGCCGGAACCCATAAACTCGTTATATTTTTCAATAACTTCTTTCGGTTTGCCAACCATTTCAATCTCTCCTTGATGGAGCCATATAATTCTATCACACATTGAAGCCAAAGTGTCCAAACTGTGAGAAATCATTATAACGGTACGGTCTTTGTCCATTATAAGTTCTTTCATCTTTTTCTTACTCTTCTTCTTAAAACGAGCGTCGCCAACACTGAAAATTTCGTCAATAAGCAAAATTTCTGTATCAAGCATAGCAGTTATAGCAAAAGCCAAACGCGAGTGCATACCGCTCGAATAACTGCTAACAGGTTTGTCGATATATTTGCCAAGTTCGGAAAATTCGATAATATCATCCATCTTAGCTTCAATTTCCTTTTCGGTAAAGCCCATAAGAAGACCCGAAAGCATAATATTAACCCTACCTGTGAGTTCCTTTTGGAAACCAACACCGATAGCCAAAAGTGAAACCGAATTATCAAAAAGGTCAACCTTGCCTTCGTCGGGAGAAATAATACCCGCCAAGCAACGCAAGGTTGTCGACTTACCGCTACCGTTTTGACCGATAAGTCCCACTATTTCACCCTTATACACGTCAAAAGATATACCTTTAACGGCTTGTTCGGTAGAGAAACGTTTTCCGCCTTTAAAAAGACTTTTAAAGCGGATTGGCTCCATTGTTCTATATCCTATTTTTAAATTTCTTACTTCAATTGTCTTTTTCATCATAAAATCTTTCCGTAATTATTTTCGTTTTTATATACCACAGCGATACCCCAAGCAGATATCAAAAGGCCGATTGCGCTCCATACCCCAATCATAATCCAATCGGGAGAGGTGCTGTATATTAAGGTGTTTCTACAACCACTCATAGCAACCGCAACAGGATTTATCTTTAGCAAGATTTCTCCGTAAGGTGAGGAAATGCTCGAAGCGATATCGTAAAATACGCCCGACATATAGAACACTAGTCTAAACGCGATTCTTATAATTTTCGAAAGGTCTTGAATATAAACGCCAAAATGCATAAACACACAGCCGATACCAAAGGTGAAAATTATAAGCATCAAGAAACAGGGAATAGCCTCAACCAAATGCCAACTCACAGGAACTCTATATACCACGAGTAACAAAATACATATCGCCAAGGAAATGAGCATTTTAAAACCGTTAACCATCATAAGTTTAATGTATATGAGATATTTCGGCAAATAAATCTTTGTGACAATACCTTTGTTTGATTTCAAAAGTCCCGCACTGGCCGACACGTTGCGATTAAAGAAATCCCAAACTGTAAGACCCATAAATACGAATATCGAAGCATACGGCATTGTTCTTTTAAAAACAACTTCCGAAATAAATGTATAGATAAGCATAAAACAAAACGGCTCGATAATCCACCAAAGCCAAGCAAGATACGAACCTGTAACTTCCGACTTTAGAGTCGCCTTTGTTGCACAAAGTAAGTATTTTTTATACTTCTTTAAATCTTTAAAAAATCTTTTTAAGAACATCATTTAAAAGCCTTTCTTAGTGTTCACCGCTGTAAAAGTGGTGTTTGATTATTCTTTTTTCCTCGGGTGGCGGGGTCATATAATCCCCGTAGATTGTAGTGAGTATTTCATCATATCCCACGGGTACCGGCATCTTTGTATCCTCGAAATCCCACCAAACAGCCTCTTTATAACACTCACTGCGAACAATTTGGCATCTTAATGGGTGGTATGAAGAAAAGGTTGCCATATAAGGCTTTTCGCCCTTTCCAAAAATGGTGAAATTCTTTTGGAGTCCTTTATGGATAGCCTTAACCGAATAAAATTTCGAAACAAACTTCAAAAGTTTTCCTTTGAAATGCGGCGGCTTTCTAAGACCCAACTTATACGAAAGCATTCCGCGATAAAATCTCACAAAAAATCCCGTTTTAAGAATTTTAAAGCCCTTATTTGTCGGGGTGAATTCCATTGGGAAAATATCGATATACGGACCGTTGTTCTGGGTCAGGTGAGCGATATGTCCTTGGCGGAAATTGATTTCGCCCTTTAGTTGTCTTACTTTTATGAATGGAGACCAATAGTTATCCACTGTCGTAGGATGCTGTACTTGATAACCGTCGCCGAGTTCCTCTTGAGCCACTTTTAAAAATCGCTCGTACTCGCTTCTTTCCATTATCAAATCAACGTCATCATCCCAAGGTATAAATCCCTTATGGCGAATTGCACCCAAAAGGGTACCCTCTCCCAAGAAGAATTTTATATCGTGCTTTTTACAAACCTCAGCCACATCTTTAAGGATTAAAAGTTCTAATTTTTGAAGTTCATGTATTTCTTCTAAAATCTTATTTTCTTCCAAAACGATACCTCCAAAATCTCACAAAAGTTCCAAAACAAATTTAGCCAATCGCTTAGAACAATCATTTTTCCCAACACTCAAATATTTTTCAACGTATTCATCCAACGCCGAAAAATCATATTCTTTTTCAAGAATAGCTTTTAGTTCTTCGCCGTTTTGTGTGACAAACGCGCTAATTTTCTCCGAAAACAAATCGAGGTTTAAGCCGTTTTTCTCGCTATATTCCTCATAGTCATATAAATAAAAGTAGACCTCTTTGCCGAGAAGCATAGCCTCAAAGCCAATTCCCGAATAATCGGTCACAACCTTTTTCGATACCTTCATCCAATCAAACGAAGATATTTCCGTATCGGTTATAACTCGGCTGTCAACCTCTTTATCAATTCCGTATTTATCAGCAGGGTGGAGCTTGACAACAACGTTGTATTTATCGAAATCTATCGATTTTCCTATCCAAGACAGGTCGACCTTTTCTTTAGAACGAAAGGTAGGAGCGTATAACAGAATCGGTTTTTCAAAAACGTTTGGATGCTTTTCTTCTATTTCTGCTCTCTTTTCGGGAGAATTCAAAATATAATCAATTCGTGGCAAGGGTAACAAAACAATCTTATCGGAAGTAGCGTTGAAACACTCCGCCAAAACCTCGCCCGAAGTCTCGCTACAAGCTACAACGTGGGTGTAGTTGCGGTGCATACACATAATTTTTGCAACCTCGCGCGAACGGCCAAACGGTTTGTCGAGTGCCTGATAGCCAAACTTCTTTATAATGTTGAGCGCATGCCAAAGTTGGACAAAGCTTTGTTCCTTTTTGTGATTCAAAACACAAACGGGGATACAATATCCGTCGACAACAACCACTTTCGAGGTTGCGATATGATAAACTTGAGATAATATATGAAACAAATAACCCAATTTCCCAAAAAGCGACTCGGGTATTTTTTTCGAAAGAACAACTCTTTTAATATCGGGGGCGATTTCACCAATCGCTCTACTGAGATACTCTATATCTTCGGTGGGCGTATCGCTTTGGCGACTCAAAAAGGTGATTTTACGACCGGGCTTTAAAAAGAGTTTAAAGAAAAAATACAACGCTCTAAAACCACAAACCGCAACGTTCGCCAATGCTTTCATCACAAAACGCACCTTTCCCTATAATTATTCCATTTTATTGTAACATTTTTTATCTATAAAAACAATATATTTTTTGCAAATTCGAGATATTTTTTAGAAAATTAGATTTATGACGTTTTTGTCGATAAAACTAAAAAAAACAATTGCATTTTAAGATTAAAGAGAGTATAATACACTTGAAATAAAACATTTTCTTAAAAGGAGAATAAAAATGGAAAAATTTGTTCCCGTTGTAGTGATCAAAGAATTGTCCGAAACCGACAAGATTTTGACCGCTCTCAAAAACAGTGGTATCAACTGTGCTGAAATCACCTTCCGCACTGCTTGTGCCAAAGAAGCTATTGCTTACGCTGCTAAAAATTATCCCGATATGTCAATCGGCGCAGGTACTGTAATTAACGCTAAACAATGCGAAGATGCTCTCGAAGCAGGTGCGCAATTTATCGTTTCTCCCGGTCTTTCGGTAGACGTTGCGAAAATTTGTATCGCAAACAACATCCCTTACTATCCCGGCTGTGTAACCCCAACCGAAATTATGCAAGCGTTAGACCTCGGAATCACAACTGTTAAGTTCTTCCCTGCAAACGTTTACGGTGGCCTTAAGGCTTTGAAAGCCCTCTCGGCTCCTTTCCCGCAGGTTAAATTCATCCCAACGGGCGGTGTTGACAGAAGCAACATCGACGAATTCTTGGCTTTCGACAAAATCGAAGCAATCGGCGGCAGTTTCTTTGTAAAAGAAGCGCTTGAAAAAATGGAGGAAAAATAATATGGCAAGAATAGTTACTTTCGGCGAACTTATGTTGAGACTCGCTCCCAACGGTTATTATCGCTTTTTCCAAAACGACCAAATGCAAGCAACCTTCGGTGGCGGTGAAGCCAACGTTGCAGTTAGCCTTGCAAACTACGGTATGGACAGCGTTTACGTAACAAAATTACCAAAACACGCTATCGGTCAAGCAGCTGTTGACAGCCTTCGTTACTTTGGTGTTGATACAAGCAAGGTTGTTCGCGGTGGCGAAAGAGTTGGTATCTACTACCTCGAAAAGGGTGCCAGTCAACGTGGTTCAGTTTGTATTTACGACCGTAAATATTCCGCAATCCAACAAGCAACAACCGCTGATTTTGATTGGGACGCTATCTTCGAAGGCGCTGATTGGTTCCACTTCACAGGTATCACTCCCGCTTTAGGACCAAACGTTGTTGAAATTTGTAAAGAAGCTTGTATAAAGGCTAAAGAAAAGGGCGTTAAGATTTCTTGCGACCTTAACTACCGCGGTAAGCTTTGGACTCGCGACGAGGCCAGAGAAGCTATGACCGAACTTTGCAAATATGTTGACGTTTGCATTTCTAACGAAGAAGACGCAAAAGACGTTTTCGGTATCGAAGCTGAAGGCACCGACATCTACGGCGGTAAATTAAACCACGAAGGTTATAAGAGCGTTGCTAAGCAACTTGCTGACAAATTCGGTTTTGAAAAGGTTGCTATCACACTTCGTACCTCTATTAGCGCTAGTGACAACGATTGGGCAGGTATGCTCTACGATGGCGATGACTACTACTTCTCAAAATCTTACCACCTACATATCGTTGACCGCGTAGGCGGCGGAGATAGCTTCGGCGGCGGACTTATCTACTCATTGCTTTCAGGTAAATCTTCTAAGGACGCTATCGAATTTGCTGTTGCAGCATCTGCACTTAAGCACTCTATTGAAGGCGACTACAACCGCGTAGGCGTTGCAGAAGTTGAAAAACTCGCAGGCGGCGACGGTTCAGGACGCGTACAAAGATAATTTTTACAAAAAACTCTTTACTTTTTGTAAATACTGTGATATAATACTTTGGCTTACGGATACTATGCTTTAGGTGTCTGCCCTAAGGGAACTCACTATGACCTATTGCTTGGTTTCCGCAAGGAGTCTAATAAAGGAGTGAAAGATGATGACAAAAGACGTTAAGAATCAAGTTATGGCTGAATATGCCACACACGAAGGCGACACCGGTTCGCCTGAAGTTCAAATTGCTCTTCTTACTACAAGAATCAATGAACTTAATGCTCACCTTAAGACACATCCTAAGGATAAGCATTCTTACCGTGGTCTTCTCAAAATGGTAGGTCACAGAAGAAACCTTCTTGCTTACCTCATGAAGAACGACATCGAAAGATACCGTTCTATCGTTAAGAGACTCGGTCTTCGTAAGTAATTTACGCTCAAAAAGGCAGGCTGTTTTTATAACAGTCTGCCTTGAAAACTATTTATTTCAAAAAAATTATGGGATTTTCGTGCTTTAGCGGTAAATCGAGTATATATGAGTATAAATCATTCAAGTTTCGCGACAATTTGCTTTTTTGTAAAATGTTCCACTCTGTATATTGGATTTATTGCTAACCGAAGGTCTCTGATTTAAAAAAATTAAACAAAAGGAGATTAGAAAAATGTTTGAAAATTTCAAGGTTTATGAAACCACTCTTGCAGGTCGTCCTTTAAGACTTGAAACAGGTATGATGGCCGGTCTTGCAAATGCTGCTGTTATGGCAAAATACGGTGAAACTTGTGTTCTTTGTACCGTAACTGCTTCGGCAAAACCTCGTGAAGGCGTTGACTTTTTCCCGCTTTCAGTTGACTACGAAGAAAAAATGTACTCAGTAGGTCGTATCCCCGGCTCTTTCACAAGAAGAGAAGGCAAGGCTTCCGATAAAGCTGTCCTCGCTTCACGTTGTATCGACCGTCCTATCCGTCCATTGTTCCCAAAGGATATGCGCAACGATTGTTCAGTTGTTGCAACCGTTATGTCGGTTGACCCTGACTGCTCACCTGAAGTTGCTGCTGCTATCGGTGTTTCTACTGCAATCGCTATCTCGGACATCCCTTGGGCAGGTCCTATTTCAAGCGTAAACGTAGGTCTTGTTGACGGCGAAATCGTTATCAACCCAACTCTCGAACAAAGAGAAAAGACCGACCTTACTTTGACCGTTTCTTCAACTGCTGATTTGGTTGCTATGATTGAAGCAGGCGGTAATGAAATCCCCGATGATTTAATGTTCGACTGCATTATGGCAGGTCACGAAGTAAACAAAGAAGTTGTTAAATTCATCAACGGTATCGTTGCTGAAATTGGTAAAGAAAAGTTCGAGTTTGAGTCTAACGACCCAGACCCCGAAATCATGGCTGAAATCGAAGAATTCTGCATCGAAGACGTTAAGAAGGCTCTCGATACCGATGATAAACTCGTTCGCGATGCTGCTTTGCTTCCTATATATAATGCGGTTCACGAAAAATTCGATGAACGTTTCGAAGGCAACGAAGCAAAACTCGACGAAATTATGTACCTCGTTCAAAAGCACGTTGTTCGCGCTTGGCTCAAGGACGAAAAGAAGCGTGTTGACGGTCGTGGAATCGATGAAATCCGTCCTCTCGACGCTAAGGTTGACCTTCTTCCCCGTGTACACGGTAGCGGTATGTTTACCCGTGGTCAAACCCAAGTTCTCTCAATCGCTACTTTAGCTCCAGTTAGCGAAGCTCAAAAGCTCGACGGTCTTGATGAAGAAGTATCTAAGAGATACATCCACCACTACAACTTCCCATCATACTCAGTTGGCGAAACCAAACCCTCACGCGGTCCCGGACGTCGCGAAATCGGTCACGGCGCATTGGCTGAAAAGGCTTTGGCTCCCGTTATCCCAAGTGTTGATGAATTCCCATATGCTATCCGCGTAGTTTCTGAAGTTCTTTCTTCAAACGGTTCAACCTCGCAAGGTTCAATTTGTGGTTCTACCTTGGCTCTTATGGCTGCAGGTGTTCCGCTTAAGGCTCCTGTTGCAGGTATTTCTTGCGGTCTTATCACAGGTGACGACGGCGTATACGGCGACTTTATGACAATGGTTGATATCCAAGGTCTTGAAGACTTCTACGGCGATATGGACTTTAAGGTAGCAGGTACTCACAAGGGTATCACCGCTATCCAAATGGACTTAAAGGTTCACGGTCTTACTCCCGCCATCATCAAAGAAGCATTCGCTAAGACAAACAAAGCTAGAATGCACATCCTTGATGAAGTAATGCTCAAATGTATCCCTGAATGCCGTACCGAGCTTTCACAATATGCTCCAAAAATGCTCACCACCGCTATCAATCCCGAAAAGATTGGTGACGTTATCGGTAAGCAAGGTAAGGTTATTCAATCAATCCAAGAACAATGCGAATGTACCATCAACATTGAAGAAGACGGTAGAGTATTCGTATCGGGTCTTGATATTGAAAAGGCTAAACAAGCTGTTTCTATCATTGAACTCATCGCTAACGACCCCGAAATCGGCGCAATCTATAGCGGTAAGGTAACAAGACTTATGACATTCGGTGCATTTGTTGAAATCGCTCCCGGTAAAGAAGGTCTTGTTCACATTTCAAAACTCGACGTTAAGCGCGTTGAAAAGGTTGAAGACGTTGTTGCAGTTGGCGACCAAGTAATCGTTAAGGTTACCGAAATCGACGACCAAGGCAGAATCAATCTTTCCCGTAGAGACGCTTTAGTTGAAGTAAACGGTGCGGTTGTTGAAGAAGGCGCTGACGAAGAGCCCGAACGCAAACCTCGCAGAGGCTTCAAAAAACGCGATAAATAATCAATCTCATTAAAAAACACACTCTGAAAAAGAGTGTGTTTTTTGTTTTATTTAGTTTTAACCTTTAAAGCGCTCGACCAAGAAGAATAATACTTTTTACCGTCAACTGTCTTGTAGGTTCGAATCTTGACGTAATAGGTTTTCTTATTTTTCAATTTCTTAACCGTTTTCGAGGTCGTGCTATTTTTGGTGATTAATTCATCGCTATACTTCGAGAAAGATTTTCCTGTGCTGTATCTTATTTGATAGCCTGTAACCTGGGTTGTTTTCTTGGTCCATTTAACCGCAAAACCGTTGTCCTTAGCAGTTAACTTACTTATTTTAGTGGCTTGTGGTTTTATTGTAAAGGATTTATAAACCGTACTACCGATACTGCCCTTAACCTTAATTTTTACTTGATACTCGCCAACCTTTTTGCAACTACCAACGTAAGATATACTATACTCTTGACCTTTGGACAACGAATATCCTCTGTAACTCTTAACACTAACCGTCGGCTTGTGGGTCTTGCCGTCGTAAACGTACGAAGTTTTCGATATGCTAATTGTCGGCAAAACGCCATACACCGTCACGCCGTAGGAACTTTTATCCCACTTAAAGAATTTTTTCTTGCTGTTAGTATCCTTATAATAGATAACGAATTTATCGTATTTTTTCTTAAGCGAACTGTCGCCGTACTTCTTAACGTAGGTATACAAATCAGTACCGTACGGGTCGCGGGTCTTTTTAAGCATTTTAGAATATGCTTTGATAAAGCTTTCATACTCGCGCATATCCAAAAGGGTCATTGATTGCTTGTGTTTTCCTTTTGAAATGCTCTTCTTACACCAAGCCCAATATTTTGCCTTTGTATCCACAATCTTTTCACAAGCTTCTTTTATAGATGAACCGATTTTAAAAATATTGTGATACTGTGAGTCGGTATCATATTTTTGATACATTTCATAATCCCACTCGTCAACTCCGTATCCACCCGCATCAAATTGAGAAGCCAACATATAATCGGTGAAAGGATAGTAAACGTTGCAAAAATCTGTGTTTGAGGTTTGACAGTTAGTACCAAAATCTATAAGCGCAAACTTTGTTCCGAAAATACTAACCGCCTTATCCAAGGTTTGTTTGGTATCTTCAACGTTCATACACGCGCAAAGACCTATATTGCCGTGACCCGAATACTTCAAAATATAGTTTTTAGTCGGTGACTTTTTCTTTACGAGTTTAAAGAATTTAATAAAAGCGTCCTTCATTGTCGAACTGCATTTTGAAATATTGTCAGTATTCTTACAAGCGACACTGCTTATACAAAAAGATTCGCGCCACTCGACGTACTTCTTTAGTCCTTTTTTGGTTGTGACGTCGCAAGAAAAATCAAAACCCTCTTTTTCATTTTGTTCGACGTCGTTTGGAAATTTATATAGGTTCACTCGGTCTTCCCAAATAATAACGTCATAAAGCGAATAGCCTTCTTTGTCCTTAATAGGTGCCGCCGTGTGAACACCGCCCCAACCGTCCGCGTACTCACACGTTGCAAAGGAAACTCTTATAACAACCGCGGGGTTTTTCTTAGATATAACGTTAGATTCCGCCGCATAAGCCGTCGGACCCATAACAAACAACGTTCCGATTATCACCAAAACCGATAATATCAAAGAGATTAATTTTTTCATATAAAAATCCTCCGATTCTAATTATAGTTTTATTGTTTCGCCGGGTTCAATTTTATATTCCTTTTCATTAGCGAAAAACCAAATAGACTTTAGCGTTGGGTTATAAACCTTTGTACCCGCCGCATCAAATTTAAGCGAATTATACGCAGTTACGTAATCGTAGATTTCAATATTTGTAGCGTACCAAATATCTTCTTTACCCGATAATTTTTGACACATTTCTTCCAATTTATCCCAT
>JAZORM010000011.1:0-4365 GCA_045656585.1 Acutalibacteraceae bacterium | reverse complement strand
ATGACCAAAGAGAGAATCGAACTTGACGGACTAGGGGAGTTTGTAGGTCAATAAATTGATAAAAGCAGGGCGCATGTCCTGCTTTTTTGTATTTAGAGAGCATAATATTACCAAAAAATCGCACAATTTTTATATTTACTTGCTATTTTTTGTTTGTTATAATATAAATATGAAAGGTGGTAATTTTATGCAAGCGATAGAATTTGCAAAAGCCGAACTTAAAAAGTATCTTGATATTTTAAAGGTTGAAGCCGACGTTGATTTTGGTATTGGTGAGTTTGACGTAGCGGACCCCTTTTTCGACGATGCTTATAGTATATCAATAAAGAATAAAAAGGGTAAAATCTTGGGCTCCAACGGCAGAAGCGTACTTTTTGGCGTTTATCGATTGCTCGAAGAATGGGGTATTACTTGGGTAAGACCCGGTCCTAACGGCACACATTATCCCAAAGAAGCCAATCCAAAAGATTTGGAAATAAATGAAAAGGCGTATTTGCGCCATCGTACAATGTGTATTGAGGGTGCTATCAGCTTCCAAAACGTTACCGATATGGTTGATTGGATGGCAAAGGTTGGTTACAACTCATATTACGTACAGTTTGAAAATGCATATATGTTCTTCGTACAATGGTATGAACACTATTTCAGCCATTGTAAAAAGCCTGAGCCGTTTAACTATCAAATGGTTGAGGACTATATGAAAGAGCTAACCGTAGAGATTAAAAAGCGAGGTCTTTTGTTCCATAGAAAAGGTCACGGCTGGCATCACGTTCCGTTTGGACTTTCGGAAGACCCTGCAGTAAAGGTTAAGCCCGAAGATATGCCAAAATCATTCTTGGATTTATGCGCTGAGCGTGACGGCAAACGCGGTCTTTATAACAACTCGCTTTATTTGACAAATCTTTGCTATACAAAGCCCGAAGTTATCAAAATTATTGTAGACTCGGTTGAAGATTATCTTTTGCGCCACCCCGAAACCGACGTTCTTCATTTTTGGCTCGCTGATGCGGTTAATACTAATTGCCAATGTGAAAAATGTTCAAAAACCTCGTTTACCGATACATACGTTAACCTTGTTAACGCTGTTACTGATATGTTTGTTGAAAAGGGTATCAAAGTAAAACTTTCACCTGTTATGGGTATCAACTCGGCATTTGCGCCAAAGGTTGAAGAATTCCGCCATCCCGAGTGTTTGCTTGTAGGTTTTGCGCCTATTACCCGTACATTTACCGAAGCCTTCCCCGACCATTACCGTCGTACCGATGCTCCCGATGGAGCGGACGGCTTCCACAAGTCTTATGATATTGATGAAAACCTTTCTTACCTTTATGAGTGGAGAAAACATTTCGACGGCGACTGGTTAGACTTTGACTACCATCTTATGTGGGATCACCTTTTAGAAGGTGGCGGTGAAGGTCTCGCAAAGATTATTATGCAAGATATTAAAAACCTAATGCCACTTGGTATGAATGGTTATATTTCTTGCCAATTACAGCGTAATGCATTCCCGTCTTCAATCTGTATGACCGTTTTGGCAAAGACAATGTGGGATAATAAAACCGATTTCCAAAAGATCAGAACCGAATTGTATGAGGCTTCTTTCGGAAGTGATTCGGTAAAAGAACTTTGCGATTATTTTGAAACAATCTCCGATTGCTTCGACGTTGCAATTATGAAGGACGAAGCATCGGGACACGACGTTATCGATACTACTATTGATAAGTCTGCCGACGTAGCTATCCTTCGCGCTAAGATGGTTAAGGTAATAAAAGTGTTCGAAGACTTTTTACCTGTTATCGAAAAGCATTTGACTGTTGGTGATGCTTGTCAAAACGATTCTTGGATGTATTTAAAACTTCATAATCACATTTACGGCGTACTCGCAAAATCGATTTTGGAAAGAATTGACGGCAACGAAGAAAAGGCTAAACAGCTTTGTGACGAATCTATTCGCTTTGCTTACGAAAACGAAGATTTCTTGCAACCTGTTTTCGACTGTATGATGTATAAGCGTATGGTTGAAGGACGAATTCGTGTTGCAAATCCTGAAGTTGGCGCTCCCGAACTTATCGGTAATGCAGAAGTTGTATAATGTATAGAAAAAAGTAGAGCTCTTCGCTCTACTTTTTCTTTTTATGAATATTACGGATTGTTTTCTTGGGTTTTTGATAATTTTGCTTTTGGTCGCGTGGGGGAGTAGCGAGGCAGTTTTTACCCGTACCGATAAGGTCGAAGCGTTTTGCCTTTTTAAGCGCCGAAAGTACCAACTCGCGATTTTCGGGCTTGAAATATTGTAAAAGGGCTCTTTGCTCGGCTTTTTCTTTTGCCGTTTTGGGAACGTAGACCTTTTGCATAGTGTTGGGGTCTAGTTCGGTATAGAACATACAGGTTGAAACTGTGCCGGGGGTTGGATAGAAGTCTTGCACTTGTTCGGGATGCATATTGTTTCGCTTTAGGAAAAGTGAAAGTTCAATAGCATCGTTTATGGTGCTTCCCGGATGGGAAGACATTAAATATGGCACTAAGTATTGCTTTTTGCCAATAGATTTTGTAAGCTCGTAAAAACGCTTTTCAAACTTGTTATAAACCTCAATTTTAGGTTTACCCATATATTTAAGCACATTATTTGAACAATGCTCTGGGGCAACCTTTAACTGACCGCTTGTGTGGTGGGTTACAAGTTCTTTGAAAAATTCTTCGGAATTATCGGCTACAAGGTAGTCAAATCTAATACCCGAGCGAATAAATACTTTTTTAACCTTTGGCAGTTTTCTTAGTTGTCTTAACAGGTCAAGGTAATCGCTATGGTCTACCTTAACCGCAGGGCACATTGTGGGAGCCAAACACTTTTTATCGGCACAAAGTCCGTGTTTTAACTGTTTGTCGCAAGAGGGGAAACGGAAGTTTGCGGTAGGTCCGCCGATATCGTGAATATACCCTTTAAAATCGGGCATTTCGGTTATCTTTTTGGCTTCTTCTATTACCGATTTATGACTGCGGGCAGTAATTTGTCTGCCTTGGTGGTAAGCAAGTGAACAAAAGTTACAAGCACCAAAGCATCCGCGGTTGTGAATAACCGAGAATTTAACTTCGGTAATACCGGGTACACCGCCCATATTTTCGTAACTTGGGTGATAATCACGCATAAAGGGAAGCGAATAAACTTCATCCATTTCGGCTTCCGAAAGGGGAGGCATAGGCGGATTTTGCACCAAAATTTTATTTCCATGCTTTTGGATAACAGTTTTACCTCTTACGGCATCAGCCTCAGTATGCTGAATTTTACAAGATACAGCATACTGTTTTTTGCCTTGCTCGGTAGGAGTTTTCACCATATCATAAGACGGACATTCTTGAGCCTTTGTAATTGGGGTGTAATCTTTCGAGTCCACACAGTAGCAAGTACCCAAAATGTCGGTCAAATCTTTAATGTTTTCGCCGTCGTTTAGTCGGTTTGCAATCTCTACAATATGCTTTTCACCCATACCGTACATCAAAAGGTTGGCAGTAGAGTCTATAAGTATTGACGGACGGACAGCGTCGTCCCAATAGTCGTAATGAGCGAAACGGCGTAGTGATGCCTCAATGCCGCCAATCGCAATCGGCACATCACCATAAATTTCGCGAAGTTTTTTACAATAAACAATAGTGGCTCTGTCAGGCCTTGCACCTGCTTTTCCGCCCGGGGTGTAGGCATCGTCGCTACGGCGCTTTTTGGCGGCGGTGTAGTGGGCAACCATTGAGTCAATGTTACCGCCGTTTACTAAAAATGCCAAACGCGGAAGACCAAACCGCTTGTAATCTTCATCGCATCTGGGTTGCGGAATAATACAAACCTTATAGCCTGCGTTTTCAAGCACACGAGAGATTATTGCAGTGCCAAAAGACGGGTGGTCAACATAAGCATCACCCGTTACGATTATAAAATCGGCCTCGGACCAGCCGAGAGAAGTCATTTCTTTTTTTGTTATTGGTAAAAAGGGCATAAAATCACCTTGAAAAAATATATAAATAAAGTATAACACAAAAATTCATTTTTCTCAAGGAGTAAAACAATGACATTTTTTGAGTGGTTTTATAAGGTTGTAATTATAGAGAGCGTATGTGTACTGTTGGTTATTTCAAGCGTTTTTATCATTAAATATTTTTTCAAAAGTGAATATCCCGTTATCCAAGAATTCTACAAAATCGAGATTATGTCCGATACTGACGTATTAGAGGTTTTAAGCGGTGAAATTTAAAGTATTTGGTATAGAAATCTACGTTTCATTTTTCTTTTTGGGTCTTTTGACCGTTATGCTCGCTACCGATAAAACGGGTTTTGCTTTGCCCTGTATTACCGCGGTTGCTTTTCACGAATGTGGT
>JAZORM010000010.1:0-6377 GCA_045656585.1 Acutalibacteraceae bacterium | reverse complement strand
TTAAAGACTGCGGTTTATGTGTAATTAAAGGCACAGGGCATTTCTCCTTCCTTGAGCGTCCCTTTGAAGCCCATGCGATTATAAACAGTTTTATAAAATAGAGGTTGTTTCAGATGAACATTTTCTTAATTGGTTTTTTAGTTTTATCTGCTATTAGCGGTATTCTTTCCTTGACACAGCATTTACAAATGCTCCAACAAAATTCATACTTCCCGTCACGTTATTTTGGTTGGTTGAAGCAAAGTTACAACAAACAATTCTTGAAAGAGGCCATTTGGTATCTCGTTGCAACCGCTTTAAACCTTGCTAAAGTTTACAGTCTCGCTTGTATTATTTTGTTCTTTTTCTTCATTTCAAAATGGAAAAAATCCCGCAAAATTCAAAAAGAATCAATAAAGCCTTTGGTATTTACCGACCGTGTAAAGCGTATGTACCTTGTGGCAATACTCCTTTTAGCGTTACTTATAGGACTTGTCGTTTGGCAACCGGGCACAATCTTCGCCAGAATTGCGATAACCCTTTGCTTGATTTTAAGTTTTGTAAGCGTTGGTTTCACCTTTGCGTTATGGGGTATCACCTATCCAATCGAAAAGCGTATTTCTCAATACTACGTTGACGATGCTAAAAAAATCTTAAATTCCCGCCCCGATATTAAGATTATCGGTATCACAGGAAGCTACGGAAAAACAACAACAAAATTTATTTTAACACGTATTTTAAGCGAAAAATTCAACGTTGTTTGTACACCACACAGTTATAACACTCCTATGGGTGTTGTTCGTACGGTTAGAACCTTACTTAAACCCCAAACTCAAATTTTTGTTTGCGAGATGGGTGCTAAAAACGTTGGCGACATAAAAGAAATTTGCGATATTGCAAGTCCTGATTACGGGCTCATAACTTCGGTTGGCCCTCAACACCTCGAAACCTTTAAAACTGTTGGCAACGTATTTTCAACCAAATTCGAACTTGCCGACGCTGTCAAAGCAAACGGCGGTGAAGTATTTGTAAACGGCGACAGCAAAGAAATCGCAAGTCGTATAGAAAATGAATATACAACCTACGGCACCGATAAAGATTTTGATTTTTATGCCGAAAATCTTTCTTACGGAAGAAACGGTTCGGAATTTACTATGACTCTCGGAGGAGAAAAGGTAAACTTCTCAACCAAGCTTTTAGGTCTACACAGTATTATAGACATAGTTGGCGCAATTTCTATTGCATACACTTTGGGTGTTCCTGTTCAAAGTATACAGTTCGCCGTGGCTTCCCTAAAGCCTACCGAACACCGCTTGGAACTCAAACCCTTCCAAAAAGGCTCACTACTTATCGACGATGCTTATAACTCAAATCCCGAAGGTTGCCTCGAGGCTGTTCGAGTACTCGGTTCCTTTGACGGTATGAAAAAGGTAATCGTAACCCCCGGTCTCGTAGAACTTGGCGACCGCGAATATGACTGCAACTATGCACTAGGCAAAGAAGCGGCTCAAAACTGCGATATTATAATTCTCGTTGGCAAAAACCGTTCAAAGCCTATGCAAGACGCGGTTAAGGACAGCAACTTCAATCCTTTAGGTCTCTACGTTGTTTCAAGTTTCAAAGAAGCAATGTCAATATATTCACAATTAGCAGACAACAACACAGTCGTTCTTTTTGAAAACGATTTACCCGATAATTACTTATATTAAGGAGAGTTAATATGAAAATCAACGTGGCTTTTGTATATGGTTGCCGTTCGGTTGAACACGAAGTATCAATCATTTCGGCCGTTCAGGCAATGCGCTCGGTTGACCGCAACAAGTACGATATCACCCCTATCTACGTTACCAAAAACGGAGAAATGTACACAGGTAACGACCTGTTTGAAATTGAAAATTACCGTGATTTACCCAAGCTTCTCAAAAATTGCCGTAAGGTATATATGACACGCGAGGGTGACAACGTTCTTGTTAAATCAAAAGAAAACAAACTCTTTAAAAAGGATAAGGATATCACCGTTGACGTTGCTTTCCCCGTTGTTCACGGTACCAACTGTGAAGACGGCACAATCCAAGGTCTTTTCGAATTCCTAAATATCCCTTACGTTGGCTGTGACATCATTTCTTCGGCTGTAGGTATGGATAAAGCAGTATTTAAAGATGTGCTCAAAACTGCCGAGCTTCCTGTTTTAGATTGTATTTGTATCTATTCTAAGGAATACGTTGCTGACAAAAAGACCGCTAGTGAGAAAATTGCCGAAAAAATCGGTTATCCGCTTATTGTAAAGCCTGTAAACTTGGGCTCGAGCGTTGGTATTACAAAGGTTAATACCGAGGCCGAACTCGACAATGCAATGATGCTCGCATTTAGTTTCACCGACCGCGTTTTAATCGAACACGCTATTACAAATCTTCGCGAAATTAACTGTTCGGTAGTTGGCGATATTGAAAACTGTGAGGCGAGTGTTTGTGAAGAACCTATCGCAAATGACGAAATTTTATCCTACGAAGACAAATATTTAGGCGGTGGCAAACAAAAAGGCGGAAGTAAGGGTATGGCTTCTCTCGGCAGAAAAATCCCTGCCGACCTTGAAAAAAGCCAAGAAAAAGAAATCCGTGAACTTGCTTGTAAGGTATTTAAAGCCATTGGTGCAAACGGCGTTGTTCGTATCGACTTTATGATTGACGGCGATACAAACAAGGTTTATGCCAACGAAATCAACACAATTCCAGGCTCACTCGCTTTCTATTTGTGGGAAGCCACAGGTGTTAGCTACACAGCCCTTTTGGACCAACTTATCGACCTTGCTTTCAAACGCGCTCGTTCACGCGACAACATCACCTACACCATCGACACCAATATCCTCTCAGGTGTTTCTTTTGGCTCTAAAGGTTCAAAAGGAGCAAAGACGTAATGACTGACCTTTTAATAAAACTGTTTGTCAAAAATTCCGAAAACACAAGCGATAAAAAGGTTCGCTTGGTTTACGGCAATTTAGGCAGTATTACGGGAATCGCCTGTAACCTATTGCTATGTATAATGAAAATCGTTATAGGCAGTATTGTTGGAAGTATTTCAATCACTGCCGACGGTCTTAACAACCTTTCGGATATGGGCTCCTCGGTTATAACAATGGTAGGCTTTAAAATGTCGGGCAAACCCGCCGACAGCGATCACCCGTTTGGTCACGGCAGAATGGAATATATGTCGGCGTTTATCGTGGCAATTCTCATACTGCTCGTTGGATTTGAACTTTTTAAGTCCTCGGTTACAGCGCTCGTAAATCACAGCCCTGCCCCAACCTACTCGCTCGTTTCAATCATTATATTGGCAATCTCAATTTTGATTAAGTTTTGGATGTTCCTATTCAACCGCAAAATCGGTAAAAAAATTGAATCAGAATCACTTGTTGCAACCGCTCAAGACTGTCTTAACGACGTTGTTGCAACCGCCGTTATCTTACTTGCGGCAGGGGTTAGTTTCTTCTTTAATCCGCCCTTTAATCTCGACGCTGTGATGGGTGTTGCCGTTGCGATATTCATCTTGATTTCGGGTATAAATACCGCCCGTGAGACACTCAACAGTATCTTGGGCGCCCCACCCGAAAAACAACTTATTGAAGACATCGAGAGTTCCATTATGGCGTACCCCGAGTTTGTCGGAATCCACGACCTTATCATTCACAACTACGGTCCGGGAAGACAATTCGCCTCGGTACACGTTGAAGTCCCCCAAGATATCGATATTGTAAAATGCCACGAAAAAATCGACCTTTGCGAAAAGTCGATTGGCGAAAAACTCGATATTCAGCTTGTAATACATATGGACCCAATCGACGTCAACAATGAAACTGTCACCCATACCAAAGAAGAACTTTCTCGCGGTATTAAGATTATCGACGAAAACCTCACACTCCACGATTTCAGAATGACCCCCGAGTGTGAACAACAAACAAATCTTATTTTCGACGTTGTAATCCCCAATAGTTGCAAACTCTCCGAAAAAGAATTAAATAAAAAAATCGCCGAAGTGGCACGGCTTATAAACCCAACTTTTTGTTGTGTTATCACCTTCGACCGCGATTTTACAGGTTAATAAACGTTAAAAGCGAACGGAATTTCCGTTCGCTTTTTTGTTAAATAATATAACTAAACCAATACATATTACAAAATGTATATTTATTTTTGCAATCTTTTTTCTATATCTTCTATCAATTCATTATTATATTTAAAATTTCTAGCAAAAAAACCAGGACCATGAACAATTGAATTATTATTAGCGATTTTTCTTGCACATGTTGTCATATATAAAACCTCGCCATTATACTCCACTTTTCTTCGGTTTATTACGCGACATTTCACATTATTATCTTTTACATATACCAATTCTGCACCATCGGGAATTTGCCAATCATCGAAAGTCCATATTGAATGCCTATCCGTTCTTTCAATATTCACTTCTTCAGCTATTTTTTCATCCCTTTTTTGTTCCTTATTTAATCCCCAAAGTTTCAACTTATCTGTACGGTTATGAATTTCAGCAATGGCTTCTAATATTAAATATGCATCCTCAGCTGTCATCGCATAAAATTCTCTCACTCTCTTTTTTCCATTATAATTATCAATAGAACGCAAATCAGGATTAAGTTTATCGATGATTGCATGAATTTTCAGATCAGACAACCGAGAGTCCACTTCGTAAGTAGCATATACACGAAAAGCAAACGGTGTACATTCACTATTATTTAATTGTCTTAAACGAGTATCAATATCATCGGCATAACCAATTTTTATGTACTCTGGAAAAGACGGATTTTTTAATATATAAATAACGCCCTTTGAATTATTCATTTTTTCTCCTTTTATAATTTATTTTAACTTCCTATAAAGCTCAATTACTTCTTGGCGGAGGTTTGCATTTTCGGGCAATTCTAATTTCGGATCTTGGCTCAAAAGTTCTTGCACCTGCGCTCTAGCGTCTATAAGCACCTGCTTATCGGCGAAAAGGTCGGCTATCTTCATTTGTGGCAAACCGCTTTGGCGGTTACCGAGGAAGTCACCGGGGCCCCTGAGCGCCAAATCATAATCGGCGATCTTAAAGCCGTCGGAACAATTTTTTATAACGTCCAAACGCTTTTTAGTGTCGTCACTTTGTCCGTCCGAAATCAAGATACAATCCGATTTATATTCCCCGCGTCCAATACGACCGCGAAGCTGATGCAACTGTGATAGACCGAAACGCTCGGCATTCTCAATCACCATAACAACCGCATTCGGTACGTCGATACCAACCTCGATAACGGTTGTCGCAATGAGAAGTTGTATCTCACCGTTTGCGAATTTTCGCATAACGGCATCCTTGTCTTTAGGCGACATTTTGCCGTGGAGAAGACCCAAAGAATATCCCGAAAACTCGCCGTTCGCAAGATTTTCATAATATTCCTTAGCTGATTTTATATCGAGTTCTTCATTTTCTGAAACCAAGGGACACACAATATAACCTTGTCTTCCCTCGCGGAGAAACTTCTTTATATAATTATAAATTCGCTCGCGATAAGAAGAATCAACACTATAAGTATCAATTTTTTGTCTACCCTTCGGATACTCATCAATAACGCTTATATCAAGGTCACCGAAAAGTATATACGATAAGGTTTGAGGTATAGGGGTTGCCGACATAACAAGTTTATGAGGATTTATACCTTTATTTTCGAGTTTACCTCGTTGCGCCGCGCCAAAACGGTGTTGCTCGTCGGTTATAACAAGACCTAAATTACTAAATTCAACATCGTTGACAATAAGCGCATGGGTACCGATTATAACGTCGATTTCGCCGTTTTTAAGCGCCGTTTTCACAGTGTCCTTTTGCTTTTTGGTCATAGAGCCTGTCAAAAGTCCGCAATGAACACCTGCATTTTCGGTAATCTTTTTAAAGGTTTCAAAATGTTGCTCTGCCAAAATTTCGGTTGGTGCCATAAGTGCCGACTGATAGCCATTTTTAGCCGAAGCATAGCAAAGCGCCGCCGCTACAACCGTCTTACCGCTACCAACGTCACCTTGAACAAGGCGAGACATCGGTTTGCCCGATTGCATATCAGCGATACATTCTTTCGCAACTCTTATTTGAGCGCTTGTAAGCCTAAACGGCAAGCAAGCCAAAAACTCGTCTAAAAAGTCGTTTTCAATCACACAACCGCTTTGCTTATGAGTTTTAAGTTTGATAACCGTAAGAGCCGTTTGCAAACAAAACAGTTCCTCGAAAACGAGTCTTCTTTTAGCACGTTCAAAAGACTCCTTTGTCTTTGGGTAATGTATATTCTCAAGCGCATATTTAATATCACAAAGATTGTTTTGTTCCCTGATTTTTTTGGGCAAAACTTCAGGCATTTCAACCTGTTC
>JAZORM010000009.1:0-2566 GCA_045656585.1 Acutalibacteraceae bacterium | reverse complement strand
CCCGCCGTTGCAAACAATATAAAATTAATAAAGCGGCGGGAGATAAACCCCCGCCCTACGTTATGAAATTATTTCTCCGCTATAGTTGCAGAGGTGATTGGGAACTTTTGTTTTTGGCTCGTCTTGACAAAAAAGATGCCACCTTATTTTGTGTACTCTATTTGATATTCCACCAATTTCATCGTGTTATTTTCTGCATTATACAGAATATTGATAAACACATACGTTCCGCTTGCGCTCGGCAATTTGTTAAACTCATTTGTGTCTTTGTTGTATATGATATAGTAATCACTTGTTTGAATATCACAGAAATACGAGGTGATACCAACCATATCGTTTGGGATAGTAGAAATCCACTTTGTGTCACTTGAAAGTTTTTTCTCAAACTCTTCTAATGCGGCATCGTCAAAGTAAATGTCACTGGTAGAGTAAATGTAACCGCGCGGAATGGATTGCGTCCCTTTTGTCCAATCCTGCGTATTGATGCGTGAATGCTCCGGAATATCTATACTCAACATTTGCTCTGCGTTCAGAATCGGCTCATCGCTGTGCGAATACACATTTGCAAAAATGAAAGTAAAAGAACCGTAAATACAAAGAAGTGCCGCCATAATAAAGCCTACGATCACATTCTTTTTATACTTGTATCCTTTTTTCTTTAAGTAAAAACCAAACACAATGGATGCGATTGGAATGGGAAGGAACAAGAAAAACACCCACATGTTTTCTGTCATCGCTTGATTGATTCCCGACAGTATCGCTACACCAATCAATGCACCCCATATAGTGCAAATGGAAAGAACGAAAAGAAGGATGGAAACAATTTTTAATTTGTCCTTGGGCTTTTTCGCTTCAACCTTGTTTGGTGTATTATTGCAAAAGGTAATAAAAGCCGATTCAGGAATCAAAGCGTCTTTTTTGATAATATAGCTTTGCCCCGCGATTTGCAAGATAAGATAGTTCCCAAAAGATTGGATTTTTTCAATGTCATCAAAGTATATTTTCAGCGTCCTTGTGATTTCCTCATTTTTGGAAATGTTCAATATAAAATATCCGTCAAATATTTCATAAGAATAGGTGCATTGTAAAATTTTATTCTCGTTGCTTTTCCACGCTTTGCCATAAGCAAAATAACCTTTGATGTGGGAAATCACACCGAGCAGAAAATATCCAAGTAACAATCCGAGCATTACATCGGGAGCATCCGCCGCCGCAAAGAAGATAAAAAGAACGATGCAAGCAAGCGTGAAAATAATCGCGCGTTTTATAAGCGGAAAACGAACTTTTTTGAAGACCTCTTGCAAATCTGATTTTTCATATTTGAAAACATACGCCTCTTTCGGCTCGTTCTTATTTTCCTCTTTCGGATCGGCTTCACTTAAAATATCATCTATGGAAACCGAGAAAATTTCTTTGAGTCGAATCAAGTTGTCAACGGTAGGCAATGTCTTATCCATTTCCCAAAGACTGACAGTCTGACGGCTGACGAGCATTTTTTGACCGAGTTCTTCTTGAGATAGCCCGATCTTTTTTCTATAATATTGTATTTTTTCACCAACAGTCATAAAAAGACCTCCTTTCATGCAACATAATTATATCACAAAGGTCAGAAAATGTAAAGAATATCGTGCTTGACCGTGTCAAGTGCCACTTGCACACTCATTTTTCGCCTTGTTAAAGGTTCATTTCTGATCCCTCGCCCCCAAATGCCGATTGGCATCTTTTTATTTTCACTAAAATCCGAATTTCAAAAAAGTGAGGAAAACGGCGAAAAACGAAGAAAACCCGAGAAAATCTCGGGTTTTTCGGTTGGCATCTTTTTTGTCAACACGTCTTGTCTTTTCGTCCATAAAATACGAACATAACACATTCACTTTTAAGTCGTTAGTTCGAGTCTAATAAGTTTGCTAAAATAAACTCAAAATGGAACCGATCTAAAAACCGGATTTTCTTTATCTAATTCAACAATCCATAAATATATGCTAACAGAAAGAAAAAAGTTGGCAAATAAATGATACTTGTTAATATATCAATATAAAAACCTTTAACTGACCAATTTGTTTTACGCAATTTCAAATATACAGCAATTAAAATAGCAAATGCAAAAAAGCAAACAATACCAAGTAAAATGCTAACAGGATATTCAATAGGATGTTTAGACATTTCGTCAAACGAAACTATTGAAAACCATAAAAAAGCGCAAACAAGTCCTGCCGCACCAACAGCCGATAATCCTAACGAAAGCGCGGTGGTTTTAATGTTGCAGTTATTTTTGACAGTTTTGGAGAATATCAGGCAAAACAAGGCGGAAACAATCAATGTAATTCCAAATAAGATTGCAACAAACGGCCAACCGTTCATTATATGAAAAATAACAAATTCATACGTAGGCGTATCCGCACCGCCAATTATACCTATTGCACCGTTTTGAGAAGTATAGTTTTGTAATGTAATAAATGGAACTATTACTCCTATAATTGAAAACAGTGCTCCGGTCAAAAGTGTTAATAAAGAGATTTGTTTTAACTTCATTAAATCACCACCTTGGGTGTATTATAGCATAAAA
>JAZORM010000008.1:0-12295 GCA_045656585.1 Acutalibacteraceae bacterium | reverse complement strand
TATAAAGGTACAAGGATATTTTTCAAAATTTTCACGCATATCCGCGCCATAAAGAAGTTTCAAAAATCCCATTTGGAGCATATGTGCGTTAAGCGAATATCCTATATTAAAGCTATTTTTAAAACTTTCAAAATCCTCGCCTGTAAGACCTGCAATAAGGTCAATGTGAATATGCATATTATTAAAACTTATGAGTTTTTTAATATTATCAATAAGCTTTTTCGTATTGGTCTTTCGGTTGATTGTTTTTAGTACTTCTTCATTAAAAGACTGCATACCAATCTCAAGTTGAATAGTACCGTAAGGCATTGAAGATAAAATATCGAGGGTGCTATCTTTTAAAATATCCCCCGCAATTTCAAAATGAAAGCAAACGTTTGACGGAATTGTTTTTCCGATATTTTCTTTGATAAACAGTAAAATCTCATTAGCTCTATTTGCGTTTGCATTAAAGGTTCTATCAACAAACTTTATTGTTTTTGTACCGCTATTTGCAAGTTTAACTATATCCTCTTTAATTCTTTCCAGCTCGAAAAATCGAAGCGGCGAACACCTTCCCGACAAACAAAAAGCACAACGATAAGGACAACCCCTCGCAGTTTCGATATAGGCAATTCTTCCCTTTAAATTCTCAAAAAATTCATCGCAAAAAGGCGATGGCGGTGTATCAAAATATTCCTTTTCGGGTATTGTTATAATTTCGCCGTTTTGTCGAAAACCAAGACCCGATACCGCCGTTAAATCACCACCGAGAGAGTCGATAAGCTGTGGAAAATTCCACTCTCCCTCACCCGATAAAACAAAATCGATATACTCATATTTTTGTAAAACGTCTTTTGAACGATACGCAACTTCAGGTCCGCCCAAAACAATTTTACAATCATGATTTTTCTTTATATAACGGCATATTTCTAATGTTTTTGTGATATTCCAAATATAACAGGAAAACGCGATAACATCAGGATTTTGAGCAATAATTTTCTTGGCAAAATCTTTTGTATCGCCATTTATCGTACTTTCTAAAACAATCGAATCACAGTCCCTAGTAGAAAACTCTTTCAAACCGCTATACAAACACCACACAGAAAGTGAAGCATGTACAAATTTAGAATTTAGACAAGCAATTACAATCTTCATATTATTTATACTCAATCTTGCAACAAAAAGCTACTTCATCTTTTTCATTTACGCCTTTTGAAAAAATAACACCGTCTTCTTGTGAATAAACTATTCCTAATTTTTCGCCTTCCATAACTTCTTTTCTAAAATCAATTTGAAAAGTATCTATTTTCAAAGGAGACTTTGGTGATATGGCGTTTAAAACGTATTTTGCATATTTTGTATTGTTAACGTGATTATTAAAATCGAGTTCATCAAAACCTGCATTTACAAAATAAAATTCTTTATCAGTTTGGAAATCGCGAATCTTTTGGAGTTTTTCTTTGAAGGTGATTTCTTCAATAAAACCGTCATTAAATGGGTATAAATCAGACGCCGCAACAAATTTTCTCTTCTCACTATCGATAACAACCCATTCCGAACCGCCGCTAATAAGAACATTTCCGTCTAAATCCTCGATTAAATATTCTCTTCTGTAATTAATACGATTAGGTTCTAAAGGCCAAGTTTTAACAACAACCTTTTGATATTGCTTAGGTTCAACCAAAACCTTAAATTTTACCCTTGTCATAACCCAAAGATAGTTTCTGTGAAGCATTGATGCAAAACCAACGCCTAATTCTTCAGCGTGTTGTCCTGCTGCATCTTGAAACAATTCGAGCACTGCCGAAGGCTTAAAACAGGCAAATTTATCGAAATCACAACCACGCAAAGTATATTCATTTTGCCATAATTTTCTCATAAAAACACCTTTATTTTAAAATTGTATATCATTTAATGCCAACAAAGCTCTGGCATATATTTTCATTGCTCTTTTAAGGCGGTCAATAGAAACACATTCGTCAATTCCGTGTGCACCACCACGACCCTTTGGAAAATCGGGTGGCGGACAGTTACCACTCATACCATAAACATAAGCATTTGGCAAATAATGAGCGTAGGTTGCCCCATTGATATATGCTTCTTTATTTTCACCTGTTATTTCATTTGCCACCTTTACCAAAGCTTTTACCGCTTCGGAATTTTTATCGTTAATATACGGTTTATGCCCTTGTATATATTCAAGTTCAAAACCTTTTTCTTCACAAACTTTTTGGATTTTTTCAAATATTTCCTCAAGCGTAATATCTATCGGATAACCTATTCTGATTACAAGTTGTGGACAATCATCACAACAAACAATACTTAAGGTATTAACCAAGGCAGGACTCATAAATTCGGTAGGTATATTTATACCGAATAGTGTACCGTATGTGTCAAGAGAAATATCTTTAAAAAACTTTAAAATTTCCTTTTCTTCTTCGCTTACAAGGTTATTATCAATAAGCACTGACATAAGCTTTGTAATCATATTACCATTAGGGTCAGGTTGTGAAGCGTGCTTAGGAGCGCTAAAAGTTTCTATAACTGTTTTTTTACCCTTTTCAATTGTGCAATCAGGCAAACTATCGGGTAAATCGACACTATCAAACACCGCTGTGGCTTTACCCGGTGTTTCTTGAAGACCCGCTGTGACAACGCAACTTTTAAGCGGCTTTTTGCTTTTAATTTTAAACTTTGCAAGACCTTTTGCACCATAAGCCAAAGGAAAACCACCGTCGGGAACTAAAGACATTCTAGGTGGTGTGCAAACATTGATAAAGCCCTTAGCATCTGGGTTACCCTCAACACCTTTCAAATCCCACATGCCGCCTTCTTCGCTTGAACCAACGTAAAGTGCGGGGTTATAATTTAATTCAATACCCAACTCTTTAAATATTTTTAAAAGGTTAAAAATTGCGGCAAGTTGACCTTTATTATCGGTAGCACCACGACCTATAATACAGTTCTTATAAAGGGTTGCATTATAAGGTCCATAGGTCCAACCTTCCCCAGCGTAAACCACGTCACCATGTGCCCAAATACCAAGGTCGGGCTGACCTTCTTTCATACCAAGTGAAATAACACCAACACCATAATCGATTACCGCAAAACCGTCACGTGTGCCCATATCAATTACAGTATCCAAAACTTCACGAGGACCTTTTCCAAAAGGTGCGCCCGGTAATGCTTCGCTTTTTTCGCTATTGATATTAACAAGTTTAATTGTATCGTTTATTAAGTCTTGCTCTTTTTCTTCAATTAACTTGTCAATTTTTTCTAAAATTTTATCGTACATCGGTTATCCCACCTCGAATAAAACTATTTGTTTATTATAACACAGTTTCCATAAAATTCAAACCCCGATTTTAAAATCGGGGTTTGTTTTAATCGATAACTTCGATAATATTTTCTTCCAACAAATCGGATTTTTCAATTTCGGTATAATAGGTCTCACGAACCGAATCGTACAAAACTTCTACATCTTTACCATTAACCAAAATTTTACGTTTGGAATTATTGGAATTTTGATACTTTACAATAACTTTTTTGTCACCAATTTTAATTGAAATTTCCGCCTTGTCGGTTGGGAAATAATTTGCGGGAACAATTTTCAATCCATTAAGATTAGGTTCAATACCAAACGCGCACTTTATAACCTCTTTAATAAGAACAGCACCGCTTCCTGTGTACCAATCTCCCATCGATTCGCCGTCAAAACCGTAGATATCATCTTGACAGTAGGAATTTGGCATTATAAAAGACGAAAGAGTTACGTTTTCATGACTTATAACCATTGTCTTTTCCAATACTTCCCAAGCCTTTTTCGCCTTGCCCATAAGGAATAAAGCCATTATACCAAAAGTACCCGCATGAACGTAAGTACAACGGTTTTCATAGGTTCCCGCCGTTATATTCGCAACTCCTCCAACGTACCTCTCGTCTTTAGGCTCAAAACCTTCATCAAAGGTAAGAAGACCGAATTTTGTATCGCAATCGGTAATATTCTTTATAACATCTTCTTTTATTTCGGGGAACTCGTAAATCATACCGGAGTTTGCCACAAAAGCGTTTGAAGTAAGGCTAATTCGCGATTTGCCGTCAAAATCATTAAAAGAACCCACAACGAAAGATTGCTTATCTCCCCAACCGTGAATAATACGCTTAAAGCCGTCCTCATTTTCAAAAATAGCGTGTTTCAAAATGCCCTCAACAAGAACTTTTTTGTACTTAGCGTATTTTTGGAGCAACTCCCGTTCTCCTGTTGTATGTTCTATAATCTCGGTCATTTGAGTCAGCACTAAATACAACTGAAACGTTGCCATTATACTAACACCTGTACCAAATTCTTTATCGGGATCGGTTGCTTTTCCGAGTCCGCTCAAAGAATCGTTCCAGTCACCCTGTAAGGCACACTGACAACCCGTAACCGAGTCAACGTTGCGAAGCAAAAAGTCGGTTATCTTGATAGCATGGGTCAAAAGGGAATCTTTTGTATCACAAAATACAACAGGACCATGTGTTTTTAAAGCTTTAAAATATCCGCAAATTTCATTCAAAATTGAATAGTCGTTTGTGTAGGATAAATAAGTATGTAAAGTTGAAATTATCCAGTGGCCTTGGTCGATATACGGGCGCAAATCAAAATCAGGTAATGCGTCATCGCTTTGCGGGAAAGCCACTTGGCGAGGCGGTCTTCCGTCTTCGAGGATGTAGTTCATAACCTTTACGATTTGTTTGCGACACTCTTTTGGTTGCCAAATAAGCGCAGGTTCTAACTGTTGGAACACATCACGAATACCCAAGTATTTTCCAACGTAATTCTTACCTAAGGCGCAAAAAGAAGCCTGTTTTTGAACTTGGCGCAAGAAAGAGTTAACGGTATTGGAATGTAATTTTTCTCCCTTCCACTCACCTATAAATTCAATCTTCATATTTTCAAAAATTTCTTTTTGAAGTTCTTGTGATTTATAAAGTTCTAAATCGGCTTTTTCAATATCAACTGCTCTTTCCACGTTTGCTTTTGCTACCTTTTCATCGTTAGAAAGGCATAGCATATATTCAAGTGAAGCAAATCCGTTTTCTTCCAATTTAAAATGAACCATATCAGCGGCTACTGTCCAGTCAACCGTGTTAAGTCGCTTAACTTGGTGCAAAAATTTACCGCTTCTAAGTGCGGTCGCATTCATAGCAGTAGCGCCACGTCTTCCCATAAACGAGTTTTTAGCAACCGAAGATTGAATTTCAAGAACTTGACCTTTGACCTCACGATTTACATTTAAATAGTTTCTACCGCCATCTTGTTTAGCGCTTAATATGTAATTACCGTTGTCGCAAATCTCAGCAAAACGCGGCATTCTCCAAAAGATACCGTCAAACATTTTATCGCTAAGTGTCGGCTCCATATACGCGCAAAGATAGATTTTTCTGGTCTTCGCTTTGTTTAAAGCACCCAAAGAAATGCGGATGTTTTTATTACTGTCAATATAAACTCTGGCGCTAAAAATCGTTTTTTCAGTTTCTGTAATGTAGTAAGCACAAGCAGGGGTGAAAACAGTATAACGCTCAATAATATTTTCAAAAAGTTGCGCTTCAGCACCTGTTATTGAAATTGGAGTGTAATCTTCACCATTATATTCACCGCCAAAAAGTGAAAGCGAGTTATTTTCAAGACCTCCGTAAACAGGGCGAAAAACGTTAACCGTGGCTTCAACACAATCAATATAACCGCTACTGTGGGCAAAAATTACCAGACCATCGTTATCATAAGGATAACGAGAGTCACCGTAAGAATTCGAAAAACATACAACCTTGTCAAAATCTAAGAAATAAGTGTTATTCGGCAAAGCGGTACTTTTGTCCTTTTTCATATTTTTAACGCTTTGTACTAAATCTAAAATTTCTTGTCGTTTCATATAAAACCAACTTTCTATAGCTAGTAATTATATGATATTTCAATAATTAAAAAAATTCAAGTCAAATATTGAAAACTATCGGACAAAAATTGTACAAAAAAAGAGAGTATAGCAAAACTATACTCTCGTAACTTCTTCCCTTTTTGGAATTGAATCTAATACATATTTCTTAGTAACACTTAACGAAGATGCCGTTATCGCTTTTTTACAAGCGGTTTCAATATCGTCACCTTCAGCAACAAAAACCGCTAAAGCACCGTTAAACGTATCACCCGCACCTGTTGTATCAACCGCTTTAACCTTTTTGGGTTTAAGCTTTGTTTTGCCGTTTATAAGACAACCTTTTTTACCCAATGTTGTTATAACGTTCAAAAAACGTTTGCTGTCAATCGCTTTGTTTTCTTGTTCGTTAGGAGTTACGGCAAACACTTCTTTAGCAATAATTTCGGGAATATCACGAACAGGAGCTGGATTTAAAATAATTTTCACACCATACTTTTTAGCAATTTCTACTGCACGAATATTGACTTCTTCAGGCACTTCGTTTTGCAACAATAAAACATCACTCGAAGCAATTTCAGATTCAAAACTGTCAACATCCGCTACCGCAAGTTCGGCATTTTTATAAACTGTAACCTGATTTTCACCTTTTTTGTCGGTCAAAATAAACGCTAATGTAGTAGACTTGTCACGCTTTTGAGCAAAATATCCGTCAACACCGTAATTTTTAGCTGTAAGCGATGCTTTTTGGGCACCTTCGTCTTTACCTACCGCACACAAAAAAGACACTTTAGCACCCATTTTAGCGCAGGCTACAGCTTGGTTAAAACCTTTTCCGCCAAATTCCTCGTGAAAACTATTTGCTACCACAGTTTCGCCTTTTTTATGAAAATGGTCAGCCTCTAAAAAATAGGAATTTCCGCCAAGACCTATAACTGAAATTTTAGCCATTTTTTGTCACCTACAAATGCTTAATACGGGGCAAATAGTCTTTGATAAGCGCCTTATTATACTCGGCACCGCCCTCAATATTACCGCTTTTATAAATCGGGAGATTGGCACCGTTTTTACCGGCTATTTCGGCGGCTTCCAATAGAACAGACTGCAAAATATAACTACTCGCCGCAGTTGAAACGCTACCCATTTTAACATCTGTACCACTTATATCCATGACCGCATCACCGTGGGGTACGCAGTTATCAATATACATATCGGCACACTCGTAAAGTTTTTCATTCTCGGTTTTATCGGTAAAATAATCACCGGAAACCAGAGCAATATTTTTAATACCGTTCTTGGTTGCTACCTTTGCCATTTCACAGGGAACAGCATTTTTGCCCGAAGTTGAAACAACAAACAAAACGTCTTTTTCGGTTATACAATAACGCTCAAAAACACTCTCGGCAATACCGCTCATTTTCTCCATCTTACTGCTTTTTGCCGCGCCGTTATGAAGCATTAAATCGGTATCGAGCATTGCGCTCACATTCGCAAGTCCACCCGCTCTATAGAAGCAGTCAAGCCCTATGAGATGCGAATGTCCGCAACCAAAGATATAAATAATACCGTCTTTTTCGATAGTATCGGCTACCATTCGCGCAGCATCCAAAATCTTCTCGCTTTGAGTTTTGCGAATTTTCTTTAAAATATCAATAATTTTGTCGCAATAAGTATCAAATAGCATATAATCACACTTCCTAAACTATATAATAAATTATATATTCTATCAGCCACAATGTCAAATACGGAAATTCATTTAAAGTATAACATTTAATTTTGTTATAAAAATTGTAGGGACAGGCCTCTGGACTGTCCGTCAACTCTCAAAGAATCAACGGACCGTCGAGGACGCCGGTCCCTACGAAATTCAATTTAGATTACTAACATTTTTCCGCAAGGCAATACGGATTTATCTTTAATGCCTTTTCTACATCATCCCACAATTTTTGAGCATCAAAAATATAGGTATCTGCTTCCAATAATTTGACAACGTTAAGCGGCAAAACCTCGGCCAATTTATCAAAATTGTGCGCCCAGCCCGACTCACGCGCAAAAACATGGAAAAACTCACGCTTATGCTCTACGCCGTTTTCATTAATACAAATATAATCTCGATGATAATGAGGGTCAGAGAAATCAACACCAAAAGCATAAGGAACTTTACAAGCGATTTCCAAACCATGCAAAATCGTATTCTTTTTAAGACCGCAACCTACAAGCAAAATCTTGCCACCAGCTTTTTTCAGCTTCATAATAGGCGAATTTTGGTCTAAACAGTTTTGGTCCTCATGGTGATTTTCGATATAGTATTCCTTATCCTTGCCCCAAACCGCCAAGGAATGTGTTGGGTGAAGACTGCGCACCACTCCCTCGCCGTGACGGAAAACTTCGGGAATCATACCAACACACGAGGGTGAAGTTTTGATATTGAAAACAGGGTTTTGACCATTCACATTTTCGTAAGTAAAGGTTGGGAACATTAAAGTTCCCTCTTCCCCTACTGCCTCTTTAAATGCTTCAATAACGGTTTCTATACCACCTTGGACCGCACCCAAAGATTTATAAGAAGCGTGGATAAGAAGCTTATCGCCTTTTTCAATACCCAATTCTTCTAAATTTTTAACAATATCTTGTTTAGAATACATAACAATTACCTTTTGTTAATCTTTGTAAACCAGTCGCGCATAACCTTTTCTGCAGGTTTGCCTTGGATAGTAAATCCGCGGTCACCATTTGGGTCGCCGTGGTATTGTGGACGACGTTGGGTTTCATCCCATTTCCACCACAAAAGTCCCATCCAACCAGGTACGTCCATAAAGGTTTGGAATGACGCTTCCATATAATTTGCTTGTTCTTGTCCATCATAAGGTGTATCCCACAAGAAATTAGTCGGATACATTGAACAGCCATGAGCCGATCGAATTCCATATTCGGTAAACAAAATCGGCTTATTTCCGAAGCGTTCCATAATAGACTTAATCTTTTCTTTGCGTGAAGAAAGATATTCTTTCATTTCCTCAACCGAAGGTGTTGGTCTATTTATAGCTTCAGGGTTTGAAACGTGATTCATATTAGGTGTTGGTGGTGCTGCGGGTGGATAATAACTATAAGCCAAGAAATCAACTTTATTTATCCACTCTAGATCAAATGTTTTACGGGATACAAATGTAAATTCATAGGTTATCGGACCTGAATAGTGCTTACGAACCTCTTCAATTACCTCTTCCCAATAAGCATTTTGTCCCTCGGTTGGTACACATTCAGCGCCAATCATTAAAGCATCAATATTAGCGCGTTCTGCAAGTTGTGCATAATAACGCATACCCTCGATATACGAATTAAACCATTCGCGCCAATAATCCGTATGAATCCCTTCTATATGGCGGCAATCGGTTTCGTTTGGAAAAGATACTTTATGCATTGCGGCACCATCAAGTGGTGTAAGACAAGGCTTCAAGATAACTCTGACACCGTTATCGTGCAAAAGCTTTGTCATTTCAAGAATTTCTGTATCGGTTGAAGTATATTCGAAATCCATAAACAATTTGCGAGAAAATACTTTTTCTTGGCAAAGATTAACGTTAAGCGTAGTCCAATTAATACCCATCTCTTTCATAAGCGCAGGTTGTTTTTTTGACTCCTCGGTTGCATAATAACCGCGCTTGTTCTTAAATCCAAAGTTAGTACCACACACAAGTTCATTAAAAATAGGATGGTCTTTAAATTTCTCTGGAATGTTAATATAATCGGGATGTTTCATTTTAAATCTCCTTATTTATACCATTTTGCAGCAAATTTGTTCTTTACTTCATCAGCGGGTTTCTTACCGCACCATTGTAAAGCACCTGAATATACTACTGAAGGTACTGCGGTCTGAGGCATGTGCCATGTTGTTTGTAAAATACCGTGGCTACCGCGCTTCTTACAAATTTCAACCATACTTTCAGTACCAACATCATTAAGGAAAGGCGAGTAAATTGTTTCAAACCCTTTATTTTCAAAAAATTCAGGGTCGTACCAGTTTTTACCGGGGTTATCATGTGTCCATACGTTTATGAGAATGTTCTTAGGCAACAAATCAACACTTTCTTCTCTACACTTCCAATAAAGAGCATCCATCGAGCAATAAAGCATATCGCCCCACATAACCATCTTAACGTTTCTTTCGCTAAGGTACGAATTAAGCGATGACAAGTGCTTAATAAGAAGTATATCAGAACTAATACGGCGGTCTTCTTCGGTTGAACCAAAGCAAAACGCTTTATCGCAACCTGTATGCAAGTATGGTGGGTTACGGAACATTTCAAGAAGTTCATCCATAAGAAGTCTCAAGAATTTTTGAGTTTTTGGGTTTTCGGTTGCAAAGCACCAACCACCCGGTACGTACATATCCGCCAAATCAGGACGTTGGTCAAGTACAGTATGTTTACGTGAAATAATTCTACTCCAAGCTGCATGTGAAGTCAAGTTTTGTTGTGGGATTGGTTGAATATGGAGACAGTCATAAGCAAAGTCAACCAAATCCTTAACTTCTTCCTTAGTATAAGCGTTCGGCCAGTGTGCATAGTCAAGGCTATACGGGAACATTCCCCAAAACTCAACAAAAATGTGATTATATCCGCTAAGAGCGGCGGTTTTCATCATCATTTTGATATGTTCGAGTGTGCTTTCTTCCTTTTCGGTTCCATCGTCAGGACGGAAAACGCAGGTATGTACTGCACGGAAAGAAATGTTTGGATAGTCTTCAATATACATTTGAGGCATTTCGCCGAGTTCCTCGCTCATACGAATAAATGCCTTAAGACCTAAGAGCATAGCCTTTTGGTCTTTACCGATAATAACAACACTATCTTCACTTATATCAAGGAAATATTCTTCATCGTTTTGGAAAACATATTCCTTTTCTTCAATTTCTTCTTTACCGATTGAAAGAACCGCGGCATCAGTATCATACCAAACAACTTCTGGTTTGCTTTCATACCCTGCAAGACCTAAAAGATATTCTAAAGTGGTATCAACGTTGGTATAGATAGGAGCCTTGGCATCCTTCTTTAAAAAGCCTTCCTTTACAGTAAGTTTCTTAGGCTTAATTAAAAGTTTTGATAAAATTTCTCTTTTTGTCATTGTAATTTCTCCTTAAAGCATTTTTACTCGTGGTCTGTATTTTTCAAGATAAGCAGCATTCTTTTCGTCGCCACCTGGAGTATTGGCACTCGACCAAACAGGTGGTGTAATACCGCGGTCGATACATTGTTTTACACACTCAATTTCGAGTAAGTGGGCAATATAAAAATCAACTATATTTGAAACAGGCGCTATTGGTGTATCAAGTCCGGGTACTGTAACCACTGCATCACCGACAGGGTTAAAATCTTCGATACAAACGTCGGCATAATCGAAAAGATTTGTTTTATTTGGGTGGCGGATAAAGTGGTCTTGTGGCATTTCTTTTTGCCAAGCCTCACTCGATACTGCAATAATTTTAACGCCGTTTTTCTTGGCTTCCATAGCGGCATCTATTGTAGCGGGGTTAATACCGATATTGTGGAAGATAATAAGCACATCATCTTTTTTAAGGTCGTAATACTTAATAATAGCGCTACCGTAATTTACAGTTCTTTCAAGTTCCAAATATTTAAGCGCTTGGTTAAATACCGAAAGACCTGTTTCCATAATAGGATTGATACAAGAAAGACCACCTGCACGGAAGAACATTTCACCCATACATAAAGTGGTATGACCGCCACCGCCGTAAACGTTTATAAGGCGGTCTTGCTCTATAGCGTCAGCCATCAAAGAAGCGGCTTTTTTAATGTTCTCGCTTTGAGTAGCGTTTACCTTTTCAAGATTTTCAATTATTGACTTATAGTAACCAAAATCGTTCATATTAGTCCTCTTTCTTTAAAACGCGCTTGTAGTTGCGACCAATATTATCCCAAAGTTCAAGCGGATCTTTAGCGGCAACTGAAGTACCGTAACCGCCACGATATGTCCAAGTAGCCAAACGGTCAACGCCGAGTTCTTCGTACATATCTACAACCTTGTCAATTTGGGCGAAATCATCAGGGCGCTTATTATAACCCATAAGCCATCTTTCAGACTGCTTACCATACTTCTTAGCCATAGCCACAGTTCTTTCGGTGATTTCACGGAAGAAGCTTTCAGGCAACGACCAGTTGATTATAGTTGTCGAGAAAACATCAAAGTAAGGACAAGATGCTACCATATCCCAGTTATCATAACCGCGAAGCTCGGTTACGTAGTATCCATTAAGTGTTGCGTGAACACAACAAGTAATTTCAAGATTTGGGTTATATTCTTTTAAAGCCTTTGAAGTATCGGAAAGGGTAAATAATGCTTCTCTCCAACGGAAATTCTTAACGTCATCGTTCATAAACTTA
>JAZORM010000007.1:0-9402 GCA_045656585.1 Acutalibacteraceae bacterium | reverse complement strand
TCTTTTTTAAAATTGATATTTTTATTGATTATTTTCAATAGCGGTGATTTTGTCAACGCGATTTTGGTGACGGCCACCCTCAAATTCGGTATTAACGAAAAGGTCTGCAAGTTCGATTGCTGTGCCAACACCGATAACTCTACCGCCTAAACACAAAACGTTTGAGTTGTTGTGAAGACGTGTGAATTTAGCGGAGAAGTGTTCACTGCAAGCAGCGGCGCGGATGCCTTTGAATTTATTAGCGGCGATTGACATACCAATACCTGTACCGCAAACCAAAATACCGCGTTCACATTCGCCCTTTTGGATGCTTTCGCAAAGAGGCTTTGCAATATCGGGATAGTCAACCGATACTTGTTCGTAGATACCAAAGTCTACAACTTCAAAACCGTTTTCTTTTAAAAATTCGCCAATGGCGTTTTTGTGTTCGAGACCGCCGTGGTCACAACCTAATGCAATTTTCATTTTCTTTCTTCCTTTGCTTTTAATTCTCTTTCGGCTTGGGGCAATCTTAAATAAAAGGGGAGTAGTTCGCCTGAGCTTATAGTTTCGCCCTCTTTGAAGTTTTCTTCCGCCACAGCTCCTACGCCTACTGCGTTTTGAAAACGCCTTGAAGGCGCTGATAAACGCACGTTTTCGAGCATTTCAACGTATGGGTAGAAGATATTTGCCCCATCACCTACTATAATAACACATTTATCCCAGTTTTGCGAGAGTTTTTTTATTTCTTCGGCTAATTCGTTGCACATTAACGCGCGGTCGTCGCAAAGTCTTGTAACAGTGTCGTTTTCTATATCGAACAAAGCGTTATATACTTGGTTACATCTCGCGTCCATAACTGCGCAAACAATACAATCGGTATCGCTATAGTTCATAGCCATAGCATGTAGGGTCGAAACCGCTACACAAGGCAAATTCTTTGGAGCGGCGAGACCTTTTAAGGCGCTTATACCAATTCTGATACCTGTAAATGAACCGGGGCCGTTGGAGATTGCCAAACCTTCAATATCGCCAATATTAAGCTTTGCGGCTTTAAGGGTGTTTTCAACCATTGGCATGAGTGTTTGAGAGTGGGTAAGATTTGTATTAACAAAGCTTGAAGCCAAAATTTTTCCGTTTTCGGTTATGGCGACCGAAGCGGGAGTTGCCGAACATTCCATACTTAAAATTTTCATATTATTCACCCTTTTTGGTTATGGTAATTTGGCGAGTTTCATCATCAATACGCTCAAACTCAACAAAGATTGTATCTTCGGGCAAAGCGTTTTCGATATTTTCGCTCCACTCACAGGCCAAAACTCCGCCTTGTTCTATATAGTCGAAAAATCCTGTAGAATAGAGGTCTTCCCAACCTGAGATACGATACATATCGAAATGATACAGCGGAAGTCTTCCCGAAAGATATTCATTTATAAGCGCAAAAGTAGGGGAGGTTACGGTATCGCTCGAACCTAAACCACGGGCAAGTCCACGGGTGAAACAAGTTTTTCCCATACCAAGACCGCCCTTGAAAGCGACCACAACTCCGCTATTTATTTTTTCGCCTAATTGTTCACCGATTTTTTCGGTTTCCAATGGGTTTTTAGAAATATACTTTTCCATAAACTGCCCTTCCAAAAATTAACTGGATATATTGTAACACATAATTTGACATTTATAAAGAGTTTACTTGAATATTTTTTAAAAATAAAGTATAATATAGCTATCAAATGTCAAGGAGACGAAAAAATTGAGAGGTTTAATGGCTCGAATTGCCGACTTTGTCCGTGAATCAGACAAAGTTTTGATATTGCTTTGCTTTTTTACATCTGCTTTTGGCTGTATGGCGGTTTTCTCAGCTACATATTACAAGGGTAGTTATCGTGCTGTTTTGGTTCAAGCGTTATGTATGATAATGGGAATAGGAGTGGCTTGTGTTATTTCTACCTTTGATTTGGAACTGTTTTCGAAATATTGGTATTTGGCGGCGGCGCTTGGTTTAATTCCCGTTATTCTTACCTTCTTCATAGGTTTTGCGCCTGAGGGTACAGATGATAAGGCTTGGTTGGATCTTGGGTTTACAACCTTCCAACCGTCCGAACTTATGAAAATTTGCTTTGTTGTGACTTTTTCCACCCATTTAGCAAAGGTTAAAAAGAATATAAACAAGATAAAATATTTGATTCCTGTTTGTGCCCACGGTGCGTTACCCGTTTTGCTTATTTTTGTTCAAGGCGATGCCGGTACAGCGCTTGTTTTCGCGGTTATGGTGCTTTGTATGCTTATGGCTGCGGGTGTTTCGTGGAAGTATTTTTTGGCGGCGTTTTCAGCCGCTTTAGTGGCTTCGCCGATTGCTTATTTCTTTATTTTAAATGATGAACATCGTAAGCGTATTGTAAATATGTTTGATATCGAGGGTGACATCCAAGGCATTGGTTGGCAACAATATCGCGGTCGATTAGCTCTTGCAAACGGCGGACTTACAGGTCAGGGTTATCTCAATGGAACGCTTACTCAAATGGGTAAAGCGGGTGTTCCTGAGGGACATAACGATTTTATCTTTGTGACCATCGGTGAGGAATTGGGATTCCTCGGCTGTCTTGCTGTTTTGGTTCTTTTGATTGCTATTGTTTTGAGAATTTTAAGAACCGCGCATATATGCACTAAGGACGAGGGCAAGTATATTTGTGTCGGCATTTTTGCAATGCTTTTAGCCCAAACGGTTATAAATATTGGTATGTGTACCTCGGTGACTCCCGTTATCGGTATTACGTTGCCGTTTTTCTCGGCAGGTGGCACTTCGTTATTGTGTTTGTTCTTGGGTATAGGTCTTGTGTTAAACGTTTATATGCACCGAAATTCCAGAACGATTTATTTGCGCGATTAGACCGTTCGCGGTAACGTGTAATTAAAATAGTTTTGTTTAAAGGTTTTAAAATAGGTACGGGTTATATGTAATTTTTCCCCGTTTATAAGTTCCACGTTTTCAGAACTATATTTATTGATAATATTAAGGTTTACAATAAATGCTCGGTTGATTTTTTGGAAATGTGGCTTTGGGAAAAGTTCATAGACTCGTGCCATTGTTTTTTTACAAAGAATAGTTTTATCTTTTAAATGTATATGGCAATGTTTGTTGTCGGCTTCCAAATATAAAACGTCGCTCGTACAAAAACAAAAGGTATTAATCCCGTTATTTATCCAAAGAAGGTAATGATTATCCGCTTTAGAAAAACAGTCGTCTAAAGCTTTAGTGAGAGCGGTTTCGTTTATAGGTTTTTTTAAAAAACGAAAGGGAGATACTCTAAACGTTTCTAGAATAAAATCGGTATTTATACTAGTGAAGATTATTTTTGAGTGTACGTTTCTTTGGCGAAGGATTATTGAAGTTTTAAGCCCATCTATTCCTGAAAGGTTATATTCGACGAAAATAACGGAATAGTTGTTGTGGTTGGCCAAGAGTTCTTCACCGCTAGAAAATATATCAACTACAAAGTCGAGCTTATAATGATTTGAATATTTGTACAAACGGTGTTTCAAATTGTTTGAAGCGAAATTATCTGTATCACATATAGCTATTCGCATTTATATATTCCTCTCTTTTTATAAAAATTAAAGTCTGTCTTTACGGCAGGCTTTTTATTTTTCCACTTATTTTCCAATATTATACATTGTTATACAATATTTGTCAATATTCGACTTAAAATCGGAAAAAAAGTGGTTTACTCCCTAATTTTTGCATTTTACTCTCTTTTTTGACAATTTTCGCCTTAAATAAATAGAATTGTTAAATGTTTGAAAAAAAGATGTCAAAAAAATGTTTACAAATGGCATCAGTTTTTTCTTTCTATTTATGAAAGGATGGTTGTCAAATGTGTAATTTAAAATTACTGCCACTAGTGGAAAAATTCAAAAATCAAGATATGTCAGTGTTTGAGATAATCTATAACGAGTTTGAAACACTCATAGATTTTTATTCACGGTATATGGAAAGGGAGGATATAAAATCGGAGCTTACCTTGTTTCTTTTGGAATTGCTTTATAAGGTTGATTTGAGCGGATTTAACCACGATTCATCAATAAACTTTAAAAAATATATAGCGGTTTGTATAAGAAATAAATATATTAAATTATCGCGAAAAATCCAAAATGAAGGCAGTCGGATGACCGCTCTTTATGACAACAGCGCTATTTGTTGTGATACATATGAAGATAAAATAGCTATAGAACAAATTTTGGGATTTTTAACCGATAAGCAAAAACGAGTTATTGTTAATCGTTATTTGTTGGGATATAGCGACCAAGAAATAGCGAAACTGCTTAACGTTGAGCGTCAAGCAGTTTTTCAGATTAAAAAAAGAGCTTTAAAAATAATGAAAGATAAATATAGGAGGTAGAGTATGTTTAAATTGGCTTTAAACGCGGGACATGGATTAAATACTATAGGAAAGCGTTGTATGAAAAAACTAGATAAAAATCAAACGAGAGAATGGGTTTTAAACAGTAGGATTTGCGAAAAGATTGAAATACTGTTGTCGGAGTATGAGGGGTATGACCTAATAAGACTCGACGACCCAACGGGAAAGATAGACGTTCCGCTTAAAAACAGGACAAATAATGCCAATAATTTTGATGCGGATTTTTATTTGTCTATTCATCATAACGCAGGTATAAACGGCGGTACGGGCGGAGGAATTGAGACCTACGTATACACAAAACCCTCTAAACAAAGTGTCGAATGGCAAGAGGAGTTGTATAAGTCGCTCTTAAAACATACCAAGCTTAAAGGCAATCGTGCCGACGGAACACGAAAAAAGAATTTGCACGAGTGTAGGGAGAGTAATATGCCTTGTGTTTTAGTTGAGGCGGGATTTATGGATTCTAAAACCGACGTTCCGATTATTCTTAGTGAAAAGTTTGCGAAACAGGTGGCAACTTCGTGTGTTGAGGTTATTGTTAACAAGGCAAAACTTCAAAAAAAGAGCGAAATTCCAACTATGCCAAAACAAGAAAATATTATATACACTTGGCAAAAAGCAGCTGTGAAGGATGGCTTTAAAATTAAAGATTTTGGTGGTTGGACAAGCGAAAGTGAAAAAATTGCCCAAAAAGCGATATGCAAAAAGAGGATGACATATAAATATAAAAACTTAACAAAATTTTTGCAAAAAAATTTAGGGATTGAGATTGACGGAAAATTTGGGTCCAATACTCAAAAAGCTGTTATTAAATATCAAAAAGTAAAAGGTCTTCAACCCGATGGTGTTGTTGGGATTGTGACTTGGAAAAAGATTTTGGGGGTTAAGTAAATGAAAGAAAAAATTTTAAGATGGATAAAAGCGGCAGGAGTGAGAGCGGTTAAAACAGTTGCCGAAACGGCACTCGCTACAATAGGGAGCTCAATTGTAATTTCAGACGTTGATTGGAAGCTAGTTGTTTCCGCTTCTTTGCTTTCGGGACTTTTATCACTTTTAATTTCTATAAAAGGTTTGCCTGAAATAAAGGAATAAAAAAATTGACTATGCTTTTGCATAGTCAATTTTACTTTATGATAAAGTTTTCGAAACCTTTAGAATATATTTTTTCATAGTTTGGTAAAACCCACATTACGTATACGCCATCTAAATTAGATATAAGTTTTTTTCCGTCGTCCACCGACATACAAAATAATGCAGTTGAGAGTGCGTCGGCAAGACCTGAATCTTCACAAAGCACAGACACCGATTTGAATTTGTCGGCAGGGTAGAGGGTTTTGGGGTCGATAATGTGGTGGTAATTTTTGCCGTCTACGTTGTAGAATCTTTGGTATGAACCACTTGTTACAAGGGATAAATTATTTTCGAGTTCAAGTTGTTCTATATAAGGAGTTTTCGTGTCTTCGGTATTGGGATTTTCAATTCCTATTTTCCATTTTTGACCGTCTTGTCTTTTTCCGACAATTTTAACGTTTCCGCCAATGTTTAGAATATATCCGCCCAAACCTGCATCTTCCATTTTTTCGGCAACTTTTTGCGCGGCGTAACCTTTTGCAATTCCGCCAACGTCGAGCTTTAATTCATTGCTATCAAGCTTTACGGTATTATTCTTTCTATCGATTATTACGTTTTCGATATTGGTGTGTTTGTTGGCTTTTGTTAATTCATCTTTGGTTGGTATAGTCGCATTTTCGGGATTCTTGAGCCCGTATTCGCGATAGTCGTGCCAAATGGATAATACGCTTCCCATAGCGATATTTAGTTTACCGTTTGCTGTGGAATATAATTCTTTCGAAAATTCCAACAGTTCAATTATTTCGGGCTCAACCTCTATAATTTTACCATTTGACATATTTATTTTGCAAAGGTTATTCACACCATCATAAAGAGTGTAAATATCAAAAAGTTTATGATATTTTGAAAGCCAAGATTTTATTTGTTCGCAATTTTTGTCGAAGACTTCTTCGGAACTTTCGTAGCCTACGATAGTAGTTACAGTATCGAAATAATCAAAAGAGTAACAGGTTTGTTTTTCGAGTTGTTTGTTACAACCGCAAAAATTCAATACCAAGCAAATAATTAAAAATAAGTAAATAATTTTTTTCATAATCTAAAAAGAAAAGGGGCGAAAAGCCCCTTTAAAGTTTTATTATTTTGCAGCCTTTGCAGCAGCCTTAACCATATCAGCGATATTGATTGTGCAACCTGCGGTTTGAACTTCATCTACACCATAGCCTGTCTCTAAAGCCAATGCAGCGATACCGTCTGCATCTTTGCCGATAACTTTTGCATTGAATTCAGCAGCTTGATCGTACCATTCTTTAACAGTGCCGTCGCCGTTGAGGTCTTTACCGTATTGAGCCATACCGTATTTGTCGCCGATTTCAAGTTTTGTTGAAACTTGGATTTTGGTTGTATCGGAAACCTTACCCTTAACGTCGAAGTTTATAGCAGCAGCAAGAGCGTCGGTCAATGTTGCAGTAACTTTACCGTCTTTAGTAGCAGCAGCTGATACAGTGAGATCGATTTCGTTGATACCAACAGCTTCTTCAGTAGCATCTTTGCAACCTGTTTGTGTAGCAACGATACCAACCTTCAAAGCGTCTTTAGCAGTAGCGCCTGATTCAGCAGCATTGAGAACAGCTTTTTCAAGAGCAGCGATAAAGTCGGTGATTATGATTGTGCAACCTGCAGCGATTACTTCATCGTTACCTTTGCCGCCGTCAGCTACAAGAGCTTGAACGTCTTTAAGAGTCTTGCCAACAACGAGTGCTTCGAAAGCGTCAGCTTGTTCATACCATTCTTTTTTAGCCTTGCCATAAGCTACCATGCCGTAGTCTTTGCCAAGTTCATTCTTGGTTTTGAATTCTGTAGCTTCAACAAACTTACCCTTTGAGGTGAAAGCGAATTGAGCAGAAAGTGCGTCGATGTCACATTTTACGATTTTGTCGTTTTTGTCTAACAAAACAGCAGCAACAGTTGTATCGTTTGTAGCGGTACCATTTGTATCAGCATCAGCTGACTTAATGCTATCGGTGTAGGAAACGATACCCAAACCAAGTTTGAGCGGACTTCCGCATCCAACAAGAGAGAGTAATGAGAAAATCATTACAATGCAAAGGAGTGCGCTTAAAAGTTTTTTCATATTTTTTTCATCCTTTTATATTTTTTGTGTATTTTAAAACGAGTGCACCTAATATGCCTATTAGTGTACCCGATAATACCCCGCTGATACATAGGAAAATCATATAATATCCTATTTCTAACGTGGAAGTGACGAGAATAGCGATAATAATTTGACCCAAGTTATGAGCCACACCACCCGCTATACTAACGCCTATTGTCGAAAAAAGCTTTGTCTTTTTTATAAGGTACATAACCATAATACTCAAAAAAGAACCAGCAAGACTATAGGAAAGGGTCATAACGTTGCCGAAAAGAAAAGCTACGGTAAGTACGCGAACCAAAGAAACTAAAGCGGTGTCTTTTAACGAAAACTTATAAAGTAAAGTAATACTTATAATATTCGCAAGACCTATTTTAATTCCCGGTATTGCCGCATAGATAGGGGGGAGAAGTGTTTCCACGAAGGAAAGCACTATCGAAAGCGCGGCAAAAATGGATAATAGCGTAAGTTTTTTGGTGTTTTGCATTTTATCACTCATTTGTAATTTCGACCACTAACTTGTGCGGAAGACAAACGATTGTTTCGCCTGTTTTTGAAATTTTACGGTGGGCGACGCAAATTTTGTCGGGACAGTTAGCGCTTTTGATATAGGCTTCGCCGTTTTCGATAACCAAAACGTTTTCGTAAGAATTATTTTCACCTGAACGGATAATGAGCTCAGTATCTTTGTCAAAATTATAACAATCTTTGACTTGGTTGTCAACAGTAACTTTTACTATATTTCCTTCTTTTTGATTAAACTTAAACAAAAGAAAAATAAATAGGGCGCAAAGCAAAATTGAACCAATTAAAATAAGGTCGTTTCGTAATTTGCGTTTTTCCATATTAACCTATTTTATGAATACATTTTGTGACACAAGCATCAGCACAAATGCCACAGTTTGTGCACTTAGAATAGTCAATAACTGCAAGGCAGTTTTCAACCTTTATAGCGCCGTTTGGACAGTTGAGTTCGCACTTTTTACAACCGATACAAGCGTTTTGGCACTTTTTACGAGCTGCACCGCCTTTTTCTTTGTTATTGCACATTACAACAACCTTTGCAGTTTTAGGAATGAGTTTAATAATGTCTTTAGGACATTTACTAGTACACATTCCGCAACCGATACATATTTGGGGATTGATGTGGGCGATACCGTCGTCTAAACAAATAGCGTTAACCGGACAAGAAACCGCACAGTCTCCGCAACCAAGACAACCGTATTTACAACTGTTAGGTCCGCCGTAAATCATACAGGCGGCACTACAAGTGTTCACGCCGTTGTAGTTGTTTGTTTTTTTGGTAACGCCTGAGTGACCGTTACAACCAACAAAAGCCACCATTTCAACAACGTCTTCGGCTTCAATGCCCAAAACGGTTGCAATATCATTTGCAACCGAGTCGGCGCCGGGAACACAAAGATTTGTTTTTGCGCCGTCTTCAGCAATGGCTTTAGCGTACTCATCGCAACCGTTATATCCACAAGCGCCACAGTTAATACCGGGGAGACATTCACGGGTTTTTTTGATGAGTTCATTTTCGGGAACGCTTAGAAAATGCGATGCCAATGCTAAAAGTACACCTGCAATCAAGCCAACGCCGGTTACAACGGCAAAAGCTAATAAAATACTTGTCATATCATTCACCTATTTAAAAATATTCTCTACAATACCGCCGAAGCCGAAGAATGCCAAAGAAATAAATGATGCGGCGATAAGGGTTGCAGGAAGACCTTTGAAACTTTCGGGGATTTCGCTTTCTTGGATTTTTTGGCGCATACC
>JAZORM010000006.1:0-8850 GCA_045656585.1 Acutalibacteraceae bacterium | reverse complement strand
TAAAAATGGCATCTGAAAAGATTACAGCAATGATTGAAGAATTAAAGACCCTTACAGTTCTCGAACTTTCTGAACTCGTAAAGGCAGTAGAAGAAGAATTTGGCGTATCTGCAGCAGCAGCTGTAGCAGTAGCAGCTCCCGCAGCAGGCGGCGCAGCAGCAGCTGAAGAAAAGACTGAATTTGACGTAGTACTCAAAGAAGTTGGCGCTGAAAAGATTAAGGTTATTAAGATCGTTCGCGAAGTTACTGGTCTCGGCCTCGCTGAAGCTAAGGCTATCGTTGACGGCGCTCCTAAGACCCTTAAAGAAGCTGCAGCAAAAGAAGAAGCTGAAGAAATCAAAGCTAAGTTTGCTGAAGTTGGCGCAACAATCGAACTCGCTTAATTTTAAAGTTAGTTTACTTAAAAACGGAACCCTCGGGTTCCGTTTTTTTATATGCTTTTCTATAAAACTCTCTTTCATAGGGAGACAAATTGTAGGTGGTGGGCTTACTAATGCCGTTAGGTTCGTAGAAATTTAAAGAACCATCAAGGAAGACGTTCTCTACGAAATATCAATATACACATATTGTATGGGCATTTTTGCCTCTTGACATATGCGGTACAGAAAAAATTGTCTTTTGCGAAGTAGTATAATATGGCTTGAAATGCGCTTAAACAGGCATATATTTTAATGCTTTAAAGTGTTGAAAAATAATGCTTGACATTTACACTTTAAAGTGTTAAAATGTATATCGTTGAAAAAGTAATTTTTATAGGTGAGAAAATGGTAATTACAGATTTATTGGAAAGAAATTCCCGTCTTTACGGTGCGGAGGTTGCTCTCGTTGAGGTTAACCCCTCTGAAGAACGTGACAGTGCTGTTACTTGGAGAGAAGCTAGTCTTATCGAAAGCGCAAATAACGCACCGTATCGTCGCGAAATGACTTGGGGCGATTTCGACCGCAAGGCAAATAGATTTGCGAACTTGTTGCTTAGCCGTGGTATTAAGCGCGGTACAAAGGTTGCTATTCTTTTGATGAACTCTCTTGAGTGGCTTCCTATTTATTTTGGTATTTTGAAAGCGGGTTGTTTGGCGGTTCCGCTCAACTTCCGTTATTCAGGCGAAGAAATAAAATATTGTCTCGACCTTGCTGATTGTGAGGTTTTGGTTTTCGGCCCCGAATTTACCGAGCGTGTGGACACTGTTGTTGACCGTTTGGATATTGTTAAAACAATGCTTTTTGTGGGCAAGGATAAGCCTGAATACGCTGAAAACTGCGAAGAACTTATGAACTACTGCTCAACATCAGCGCCACCAATTGCGCTAGATGAAGAAGATTTTGCGGCTATATATTTCTCTTCGGGTACAACAGGTTTTCCGAAGGCTATTTTGCATAGACACAGAGCGCTTATCGCTTCTTGCAAAACTGAGCAAAACCACCATAGTCAATCACGTGACGACGTTTTCCTTTGCATTCCGCCACTTTATCATACAGGCGCTAAAATGCACTGGTTTGGTAGCCTTTTGGCAGGAAGCCGTGCGGTTTTACTTCGCGGTGTTAAGCCAGAATGGATTTTGAGAACTGTTACCGAAGAAAAGTGTACAATCGTTTGGCTTTTGGTACCGTGGGCACAAGATTTGCTAGACTCTATCGAATCGGGCAGGCTCAATATGGAAGATTACCTTTTGTCACAGTGGCGCTTAATGCATATCGGAGCTCAACCTGTACCTCCAAGCCTTGTAAAACGTTGGCTTAAATATTTCCCAAATCATCAGTACGATACCAACTACGGTCTTAGCGAATCGATAGGTCCGGGTTGTGTTCACTTGGGCGTTGATAACGTTCACAAGGTTGGCGCAATCGGTAAAGCGGGTTATCTTTGGGAGATTAAGATTGTTGACGAAAAGGGCAACGAGGTTAAAGACGGCGACATTGGTGAACTTGCGGTTTACGGTCCGGGTGTTATGGATTGTTACTATAAAAATCCTGAAGCTACAAATGAAATCCTTAAAGACGGTTGGCTTTACACAGGAGATATGGCTAAAAAGGATGAAGACGGCTTTATCTACCTTGTTGACCGTAAGAAAGACGTTGTAATTTCTGGTGGCGAGAATATATATCCCGTTCAAATTGAAAACCTTATTCGTAAATACGACAAAGTTAAGGACGTTGCGGTTATCGGTCTTCCTGATTCACGTTTGGGCGAAATCGCAACTGCTATTATCGAGGTTAAAGAGGGCATGGAATGTACCGAGGAGGAAATCAACGAATTTTGCATAGAACTTCCGCGTTACACAAGACCTCGAAAGATTATATTTGATGAAGTTCCCCGTAATCCTACGGGTAAAATTGAAAAACCTGCGCTTCGTAAAAAATATTGTCCCGACGGACTTGTAGAAGCGCAAATAAAGAGTTAAAAAATAAGTTAAGGAGACGCTGAATATGAATAATAAGGTTAAAACTTCATATCGTTCGTTTGTTTTGTTTTTGTCTGTAATCGCAATGTTGTTTGCCGGAATTATTTATGCTTGGTCGATTCTTAAGGTTCCGTTTTCGCAAGATTTCGGTTGGAGTCCCGAACAGTTGTCGCTCAATTTCACCCTTACAATGTGTACGTTTTGCTTAGGTGGTCTTTTGGGTAGCTTTTTATCAAAGAAAATCGGTGTGAAATTTGCTAATTTGATTTCGGCTGTTTTAGCGGGAAGTGGTATGGCTTTTACAGGTTTTCTGGATGGGAAAAGTGTGGCAATGCTATACGTTACTTATGCCGTAATGGCGGGACTTGGTATTGGTATTGCGTATAACGTTATAATCTCTACCGTGAGTTCCTGGTTCCCTGATAAAAAAGGCTTTTGCACAGGCTGTCTTATGATGGGATTTGGCGCAAGTTCGCTAATTCTAGGCAATCTTGCGGATAAGTTATTTGAAAGCAGTCTTGACCGTAGCGGTACATATGTGATTTTAGGTATCGCACTTTTTGTTGTTTTAGCGATTGTAAGTTTTGTCTTAAAACGTCCCGATGTAAACGACGTCTTGCCTGAGGCACCTAAAAAAGCAAAGAAATATTCGGAAGATTTTGAACAAAAAGATTACACAACTAAAGAAATGCTCAAAAGACTTTCTTTTTGGCGCGCTTTCATATTCTTGGTGTTTATAACGGCGGTCGGCAATTCGGTAATCAGTTTTGCTCGTGATTTGGCACTTTCGGTTGGCGCAAAGGCTGCTTTAGCGACCACACTTGTTGGCGTACTTGCCGTTTGCAACGGATTGGGAAGAATTTTGACAGGAGCTTTGCTCGATTGCTTAGGTAGAAAAAAGACAATGTTTATGGCAACCGTTTTGGCAATCGTGGCGGCAGGAATTACCTTGTTGTCGGTATCAATCGGTTCTTTGGCGGTATGTATTGTGGGTCTTTGTTTAACAGGTTTATCCTATGGCTCTTGCCCGACAATGAACAGCGCGATTGTTTCTTCGTTTTACGGACAAAAGCATTTTGCTACAAACTTTGGTATAATTACTTGCAACTTAATTTTTGCTTCATTTATAGCAACTGTTTGCAGTAATTTGTTAAGAACTTTTGGCGGATATACTGCGCCGTTTATACTACTCTTGATTTTGGCAGTTTTGTCTTTTGTCTTGAATTTGAGTATCAAGCGTCCATAAACATTAATCAATTAGTGTAAATGATTGTGTTTTTTGTTGATTTTAAAAGAATTTTGTAATATAATAAACTATTATAATAATTTATCTATTTTGAGGTGTAAAAAATGAAAAAACTAATGCTCGGCAACGAAGCAGTAGCACGTGGGCTTTATGAAGCGGGTTGCTCCTTTGTTTCAAGCTATCCGGGTACTCCAAGTACTGAAATTACTGAGTACGTTGCAAAATATAAGGAAGTATATGCTGAATGGGCTCCTAATGAAAAGGTTGCTATGGAAACCGCTTTTGGCGCTTGTCTTGCAGGTAAGCGTAGTTTTTGCGGTATGAAGCACGTTGGTGTAAACGTTGCGGCTGACCCGCTATTTACAGTGGCTTATACAGGTGTAAATGCCGGTTTTATTATTGGTGTTGCTGATGACCCCGGTATGCACTCTTCTCAAAATGAGCAGGATTCACGCCATTATGCAATCGCTTCAAAGATTCCTATGTTGGAGCCATCTGACAGCGAAGAATCTATTGCTTTTGTTAAGGCAGCATTTGAAATTTCGGAAAAATTTGATACTCCAGTATTCCTTAAAATGTGCACTCGTGTGGCTCACTCACAAAGTGTTGTTGAAGAAAGTGAGAGAATAGATATTGCGCAAAAGCCTTATGAAAAGGATGGCGCAAAATACATAATGATGCCGGGTAATGCAAAACGCCGTCATCCAATTGTTGAAGAGCGCACTCAAAAACTTACCGAATATGCGGAAACCGCTTTTTTCAACCGCGTTGAAGAGGGTAGCGATAACACAGTTGGTATTATCACTTCATCAACAAGTTATCAATACGTTAAGGAAGTTTGCGGTGATAAATACCCTGTTTTGAAACTCGGCATGATTAACCCACTTCCCGTTGAAAAGATTAAGAATTTTGCTAGTGGTGTAGATACAATTATTGTTGTTGAAGAACTTGACGGCATTATCGAAAGCCATTGTAAGAATATCGGTGTAGATGTTAGCGGTAAAGAATTATTTGGTCTTATCGGCGAATTTTCTCAAAATATTGTAGCCGAAAAATTGGGCGAAAACGTACCTACAGGCACTGCACTTTCCGAAAATATCCCAATGCGTCCGCCCGTTATGTGTGCGGGTTGTCCTCACCGTGGTCTTTTCTACACCTTAAAGAAAAATAAACTTACCGTTCTTGGTGATATTGGTTGTTATACTTTGGGCGCTGTAGCTCCGCTCAATGCGATTGACACCACCATTTGTATGGGTGCTAGTGTATCGAGTATCCATGGCTTTAATAAGGCTAACGAAGGCGCAACTGACAATAAAACCGTTGCGGTTATCGGTGACTCAACCTTTATGCACTCGGGTGTTACGGGTCTTATAAATATCGCTTATAATAATTCAAATTCAACCGTTATTATCCTTGACAACTCTATTACAGGTATGACAGGTCACCAACAAAACCCGACTACCGGCTTTAACCTAAAGGGCGATCCTGCTTCTAAGATTGACCTCGAAGCGCTTTGCCGTAGTGTTGGAATAAACAGTGTTCGTGTTGTTGACCCTTACGACCTTAAAGAATGTGATACAGTTATAAAAGAAGAACTCGCAAAAGCAGAGCCTTCGGTTATTATTTCCCGTCGTCCTTGTGCGCTTCTTAAATACGTAAAACATGCGGGACCGATTAAAACTAATACTGACAAGTGTGTTGGTTGTAAAATGTGTATGCAAATCGGTTGTCCTGCTGTTAGTATGGAAAACGGCAAGATCAAGATTGATAACACTCTTTGCACAGGCTGTGGCGTATGTTCTCAAATGTGTAAATTTGACGTATTCGAAAGCGTAAAGGGGGATAAATAATGCAAACCAAAAATATTATGATAGTAGGCGTTGGCGGCCAAGGTACCTTACTTGCAAGTAAACTTTTGGGCAAACTCCTTCTCAATAAGGGGTATGACGTTAAGGTTAGCGAAGTTCACGGTATGAGCCAACGTGGCGGTAGCGTTGTTACTTACGTTCGTTACGGCGACAAGGTTTATTCTCCTGTTATCGACAAGGGAGAGGCTGACGTTATTGTTTCTTTCGAAATGCTCGAAGCGGCAAGATGGGCTGAATATCTTAAGGCTGACGGCGTAATTATTACAAATACTCAACAAGTAAACCCCATGCCCGTAATTACAGGCGCATGTGAATATCCTCAAAATCTTGATTGTAAAATTAAGGATTTGGGGCTCAAACTCGAAGCTTTTGATGCATTATCATTGGCTGAAGAGGCTGGTAACTCAAAGGCGGTTAATATCGTTCTTATGGGTAGACTTTCAAAGCTTTTTGATTTCACCGAGGGAGAATGGCTCCAAGCTATTGAACAAAGTGTGCCTGAAAAGTTCTTGGAACTTAACAAAAAGGCATTTGCTTTAGGAAGAAACTACGAGGTGTAAAAAATGGAAAACTATTATCAAAAAGAAGTGGAGTGTGCTTCTCGCGAAGATATGATAGCGCTTCAAAACGAGCGTCTTGTAGCTCAAGTGAAGCGCGTTTGGGATAATGTTCCTTATTATCGTAAAAAGATGGAAGAAAAGGGAGTTACACCCGATGATATTAAGGGTATTGAAGATTTATATAAACTTCCGTTCCTTACAAAAGACGATTTGCGTGAGGCTTATCCTTATGGACTTTTGGGCGCTGATTTAAAGGATTGTGTTAGAATTCACTCTACATCAGGTACCACAGGTAAGCGTGTTGTAGCTTTCTATACTCAAAACGATATTGATTTGTGGGAAGATTGTTGTGCTCGTGCTATTATGGCTGCGGGCGGTACAAACGAAGACGTTTGTCAAGTAGCCTACGGTTACGGTTTGTTCACAGGCGGTATCGGTATGCACGGCGGTAGCCATAAGGTTGGTTGTCTTACACTTCCTATGTCTTCGGGTAATACCGACCGTCAACTTCAGTTTATGACCGACCTTGGTGCTACAATTATTTGTTGTACACCGTCTTATGCTGAATATTTGGCTGAAAGTATTCACGAACGTGGCATTCGTGACCAAATCAAACTTAAAGCAGGTATCTTTGGTGCTGAAGCTTGGAGTGAAGAAATGCGTCGCGATATCGAAGAAAAGCTTGGAATTAAGGCTTTTGATATTTACGGTCTTACCGAAACGAGCGGTCCCGGTGTTGCTTTTGAATGTTCGGAACAAACAGGTATGCACATCAATGAAGACCACTTTATTGCTGAAATTATCGACCCTGACACCTTGGAAGTATTGCCTGAAGGCAGTCAAGGTGAATTGGTATTTACTTCTATCACAAAAGAAGGTTTCCCACTACTTCGCTATAGAACAAAGGATATCACAGTATTAAACCGTGAAAAATGTTCTTGCGGACGTACACTCGTTAAGATGCACAAGCCAATGGGTAGAAGCGACGATATGCTTATTGTTAAGGGTGTTAATGTATTCCCGTCACAAATCGAAGCTGTACTTCTTGAAAACGGCTATCCTGCAAACTATCAGATTATTGTTGACCGCGTAAATCACAGTGATACAATTGAAATTTTGGTTGAAATGACACCTGAAATCTTCTCAGATTCACTTGGTAAGATTACCGAAATGGAAAAACAACTTGTTGCTGCGCTCAAGGCAATGCTTGGTATTTATGCTAAGGTTCGCCTTGTTGACCCCAAGACCATCGCTCGTAGCGAAGGCAAGGCGGTTCGTATTATCGACAAACGTAAGATTTAAGGAGGTTTACTATGGCTATTAAACAAATTACCGTATTTTTGGAAAATAAATCAGGTGCTCTTTTAGATGTTACTAAAATTTTGGCTGATAATAAGGTAGACCTTCGCGCAGTGAATATTGCTGAAACTGCTGACTACGGTCTTCTTCGTATGATTACTGCAGATAATGCTTCGGCTGAAAAGGTTCTTAAAAACGAAGGACTTATTTTCACCGAAACTGCTGTTTTGGCGGTTGCTATTGCTGATAAAACAGGCGCTTTGAGTGAAGTGTTGGAACTTTTGGCAAACGAGAAAATCGACGTTCATTATATGTATTCAATATTTGGTCACCAAAACGGTGTGGCTTATATGATTATGCAGTTGGACGATGCTGACAAAGCTGCAGAGCTTTTGAAAGCAAAAGGTATTGCTATTGCAGAGCCTCATGATTTACAAATAGGTTAAAATTAAAAAGTCTTTCGGTATATCCGAAAGACTTTTTTGCAAATAATTTTAATGGGAAGATTTTATGGATATTTTTGTGCCCTCTTATTATGAGAATTTTAAATGTATTGCGGGGAAATGTCGCCATAATTGTTGTATTGGGTGGGAGATCGATATTGACGACCAAAGCCTTGTGTTTTATGAGCAACAAAGCTATATTGCTAAAAATATTGATTTTTGCGACATGCCGCATTTTGTTTTGGGTGAGAGTGAACGCTGCCCGTTTTTGAACAAGGATAACCTTTGCGATATTTATTTAAATTACGGCGAGGATAAGCTTTGCCAAATTTGCCGCGACCATCCAAGATTTGTGAATGAATATAATTCGCGTGAGGAAATTGGCTTGGGACTTACCTGCGAAGCGGCGGTGAAACTTATTTTGGAAAATGATTTTCGCCTTAAAAAATTGGAAAGTAATAATACTTTTGCGATTGCTGATGCTGAAGAAGAGGACTTTTTCGAATATAGAGAAGAACTTTTTAAAACCGATGTAAAAGAATTAAAGCATTTGCTGCCAAACTGTGATTTTAATGAATTATTCTTGTTGTTTGACGGACTTGAAAGGTTAGATAACAGTTGGGATAAATTACTGCGAACTTTACAAGATAAAAAAGGAAAACTTGCTGATTTAGAAATAAAAGATAACGATATAGCCAATAGATTGTTTTGCTATTTCTTGTTTAGGCATTTGTATAATTATGGTTTAGAGTTTTGCGTTTTTTGTACCTATTTTATTTTGAGTTTAGGAAAAGATATATACGAAAATGCCCGAATGTTTTCAAGCGAGATAGAGTATAGTGATGAGAATATTGAAAAAATTATTGAAGCACTTAATTTAAAAGACTTTTAATTTTTGGCGTACTATGATATAATTTAAGAAAAATGAAAAAGAAGTAGAGTTATGCAAAAGAACGAAGAATATATTTTAGATATTGTGGACGTTACTGCTGAGGGTAGCGGTGTCGGCCGTGCTGACGGAATGGCGGTTTTTGT
>JAZORM010000005.1:0-8093 GCA_045656585.1 Acutalibacteraceae bacterium | reverse complement strand
GACTTCACTTCGCTTTTCTCAGATGCTAAAAACCTTACTAAAGCCGCTCATTCGGCGGTGACAGGCGAACCGATCGTTGAAGACGAAGAGGAAGAAGAGGAAGAAGAAAAATTCTATTACGCTCCGAAGCGTACAATGTTTCATTATAAACGAACGTATACTAGCGCTAACAAATGTCTTTATAAATTACCTGTAGCACTTGAGGCAGGTGTAGAGTATACAGTTACTATGGCTAGAAATTTTGTGTCAGGTAGTGCGACCTTGGATTTGTTTGGCATTCCTAAAAACACATACGAAGGTGAATCCACAAACCAAGCATTTTTAGCGAGTGGTGCCTTGATTCGTAGTAATAGTAGTAGCGCAACAAAGAGTTTTACTGCTGTTAATAATAAGAGTTATAACCGTTATCTTACATATGCTTTTACATTAACCGAAGATGAGGTTGCTGATAAGAAGTTTTATTTGGGTTATTCGGTAGCCGGTGCTTCCGAGTTTTATTTAAGCGAGTTTTCTCTTTATAAATCAAATGATGTAGAGAAAAAATCATTACTTGATATTGATGATTATTCGACTAGTGTTAGCGGTTGGTGTGACAAGTATGGCCAACAAAATACATTGTGCGAATATGTTGAATACGACCCAAGCAAATTTAAATATGCTCTCCACTTTAAGTATACCGGAACTATTAATGACAATATCGGTTGTATGGTCCCAAGTGGTGTAATCAAGAAAAACGTAAAATATAGAATTTCTTATGATTACTATTTTGTTAATCGTGGTTTTGATTACGGCGTTTACCCAATGCTTTTTGGCACATCTACTGCAAATAAGGGTAAACTTCATAGTAGTTATGCGTATTATGATAGAGTTTGTTCGTTGAATTATAATACAAGTGCTACTAATAAAATTTTATTTGGTGATAAAATAGGCGGTGAATATAAAAGTAAGAGTGGTAGCGCAAGTTATACTTTTACTATAGAAACAAGTAATACACTGCGCGATTATTATTATGTTGGATTTATGCTTCCCAAAAATACTAGTTGGGCATCTAACCCTGAATTTTATATTTCAAACCTTAAATTAACTATAGATGGCTCGGAAGAAAACTTGTTGCCCGTAGACGAGTATCAATATTCGTTCTCGGGTGCAAATTCAGGTGAAAACTGGAAAGAAAACTACGGTTGGATTAAAAACTCAGGTAAAGGCTTCGACGAAAGTGGTTACGTAGCTTACGGTACAGGCGACGGTAATATTGACACCGAAGTTGATATCAGAGACTTGGTTACCGCTAGCGAAACCGTAACTGCTCAAGGTTTTAACCCGTTCCTTGACGCGAACCTTGACAGAACAATTAATGAGGTTGATATTAAGGATATGAAATATCGACTTTTGGGTCTTGGTATAACTGCACCTGAAAAAATACCGTTGCCGGACGAACCGGAAGTTCCCGAAGAACCCGAAGAACCCGAAGAACCCGAAACAGAACTTGCCGAACTTAATGAAGCCGACCAAGAAAAGTTTACAAGAGCTTTGAAGTCGCTTAGAGGCACCAAGTTCAAGAGTAATGAACTTATAAAATTCTTATACACTGTGGCATTTAGTTCTACTAAAAATATTAGTACAACAATAAATGCTGATGCGGGAACAATTGTTAGTCAAACTTTACTTGAATCTGCTGATAATACAAATATGTTGATTTCTATGACCGCTCCAGGTTTGTATGGCGGTACATCATTTACTGACCAAATGGCAAAATCATTGCCGGGTACACAGGTCGATGAGATTAAACTTTCGGATATTATCACAGGTGATATAATTTGTGTTCTGGAAAATGCAAACGATTTGACAACCGGTCGTTACTATACAACCGACGGTGAAAATCTTTATGACCTTACCGATACTTGCGAAATGCTCGTGGATACTTCGGTTATAGATAATCTTGCAAACAACGATTTGTTTGTTGTTTTAAGACCTTCGATTGTAATGAACCCTGAAAGTATAAATAAGGGCGAAATCGTTGATGGCGCAACCGACCTTGAAAAAGCATTTATTGCTACTGCTGAAAGCTTCATGCTCCGTGGTGACCGCATACAATATGCTGACATATATATGGTTCAAAATGAGGTTTACCGTTGGGAAAGAGGAAAAGCCCCTGAAGATTATACAAGTGATGAAACAGGATATTCCAACTGTACAGGTTTTGTGCACGACGTTTACTATAATGTTTTAGGTTGGGATTACGGTGATTTTAAGCTTGTTGATTCGCCGAGCGCTATGAAAGCGTATACCTATAACTTCACCCACACCGAAACCGAAGAAGATATCGCACGAATTAAGGAAGAATATAAATCACAATTACGAATTGGTGATATTGTTTTCTATACGCGTCAAGGTGGTACCCATGCGATGCTATATGTTGGTAACGGTAACATAATTCATTGTTCGGGCAGTACATATAGTTATGCTAACAATAATACCGAGACCGAAGAACCCGCCATTCGTTATATGACGGTTGACGATTTGTTTGATCCAAACAATACAACTCGTTACTTATTCCAAACTGCAACGCCAAGAATAGCGCTTTATATTATCCGTCCTCTTAATATGTGGGAAGGTACCGATATTACCGAAGCTGCTAAGCAAAGAATCGGTAATATGCGCGGTATTTTTGCTGAAAAGACCGCAAGTTCTACTTTAGGTCAAACAGTAAATCCCGGTGATACAATCACTTACACCTTTACTGTAAATAATACAAATTCCAAAAATGTTACTGTCGATATTACTGATACAATTCCCGCAAACACAGTTCTTATTGAGAATGGAGAAGTATCAGATAAGACAGCGCTTAACTGGACTGTAGAGTTAGCACCTGATGAAATCAAAAAGATTTCATACACCGTAAAAGTTTTAGAAACTGTAGAAGATGGCAATGCTATTATTTGCAGTGAAAATAGTAAAGTTGGCGGTATTCCAACAAAAGCTTACCCAGTATATGTTGGCAGAACCTTGACAACAGACGAACAAGAAGCTTTGAGTGGTATAGTTTATTCAAAGGCTGATTGCGACGTTGATACCGTTACTTTCGCAAACTTAATTTACGAAGAATTGTTTGGCGTTAAGAACGTTTTGGGCGCTGATATGGACGAACTTTATAATGGCGTTTTCAAAACAAGCGGTTCTTATAAGACTATTGCCACCGAAGGCAAGTATGCTAAAATGATTGCTCCGTCTTTGTATGGCGGTAGAACAGTTCTTAACAGTAGCCGTTTTGGTGGAGAAAGAACAAGACTTCTTCGTGAGCACAATCTTATTGCCGGAGATATACTCTTCTTATACAGTTCAACATCTTCAAGTTCTGCTCTCTATATATATGTGGGCGATGGAAAACTTTTGAATCTTACTAAAGGTATAAAACAACGCGATATATATGAAAGACTTACCGAAGCTAACGGTTGGGGATATTTTGCAGTATTGCGTCCGTCATTAGCTTTAGGGGATTTAGAAAATACTATTGAAGTTACAAAAACTGCCTCTAAATCACAAGCGCAAACTGTAAATCCGGGTGAAACTCTAACCTATAATTTTAAGCTTGAAAATATTACTGAGCAAGAACAAACTGTCTCTGTAACAGAACTTCTTCCCGATAATACATCATTTGTTGATGGCTGTGATAATGTGAATGATAACGTTCTCAAGTGGAACGTTACCATTCCTGCGGGTGAAACAGAAGAGTTGAGTTATGATTTTAAGGTTGATAAGGATTATTCATTGTGTGGTAGTGTTATTAACGGTAGCACAATTGTAAACGGTCAAACAACCAAATGTTACGACCTTTATATTGAGCGTACTGCAAGTAGCGCCGAAGACCAAAGATTTATCTCTAACGGTATTCGCGCAATGAAAGATTCTACCTATAGAGATTTGGAAATTGTACGATGGGCATATTATATTGCATTTACTAAAAATGGCATAGCCAACTTAAAAGCAACTTCTGAACTTTCTATAAATCTTGTTTTAGATGGTACCGCACCAAAAGAAACTCTCGATTTAATCGCTCCGACCCTCTATGGCGGTGTTGCCGTTAGTGGCAAAATCGACGGAGTCAAGGGTGAACCCACAACTAAAATCGAAACTTCCGATTTAATTGTTGGTGACGTTTTGATAGTTAAAAACGGCGATGTCGTAAACGGATATATCTATGATAAAGACGGATTTGTTGATTTGAATAACCCGTTAGATACTGTGGATACTAACGCACTTTTGGAAGCATCAGTTACAAGAACTGCATTTATGGTATTCCGTCCTTCAATTCACATTAACCGTGATTATATAATCGATGAAGAATTTGAAGAATTAGAGCTTACCGAGCAACAAGAAGCGCTTATAGCAACTGCTGAAAGTTATATTTTGCGCGGTGAAAAATTGCAATATGCTGATACCAGATTCGGCAGTATTGATAATACTGAATACCGTTGGAAAACAGCCGACCGTAACCCCGAGTTTGTAAACCGTGATGAATGGGGCTATGTTAACTGCGCAGGCTTTACCTATGAAGCGTATAATACGGCTTTGGGTGTCAACCTTAAGTATGGTGATACAAAACTTTGGTCAACAACACGTCTTGCCGATTATGCAAGTAGCGCAGGTATACAAGCTTACAGGTATACAAGAACTGCAACGACTGTTGAAGATGAAGCAACACGCGAGCGTATTAAAAAAGAGGTTTTAGAGACTATCCAGCCTGGTGACTTGATGGTAGTTATCCGTAATGGTTCAAACTCCGGTCACGTTGTGCTTTACATTGGCAACGGTTCGTTTATCCATTCAACAGGTAGTACTTATAAGGTTGATGATGGAGAGTATTATGAACCGACTATTAGATATAACAGAATTGAAGATTATTTCTTTACTGAAGCTGGTGGCGGATATATATTCTATGATTCTACAAAAGAATCAGCTAACCAAGTAACAAAGTTCGTTGTCGTACGTCCACTTAAGAGTGCGAATTATAATGTAACAGTACCCCAAGAAACAGTTAATCGTATGAATAATATGGAAGGAATTATGGCTCAAAAGATTTCAAGCCATAATTCTACTACAACTGCAAATCTTGGTGAAGAAGTGAAATTTACATTCGAAGTTTACAACACAAATGACACCGAAAAAACAGTTGAAATTCGTGATACCGTTCCCGCAAATACAACCTACGTTTCGAGCGACGGTGCTAAGGACGGCGACAATCTTTCTTGGACTGTTACAATTCCTGCAAATACAAGAAAGAGCGTTTCATACACCGTAACTGTTAATGAAGATGCTACTATCGGCGATTACCTTCAAACAACCGATACCAGTACTGTGGGCGGTGTCAGAACAACCTGTCCTAAGGTTTACATAAACCGTACATTGTCTAAAGAAGAACAAGACAGGGTGGTAGCTGCCTTTAACTCGATTAAAGGTACTACATCTAATAGGGGATTGGCACTCGTTAACGAGATTTACAAAACCGCAGGTATTACCAATACTGATGTATTCACCGATACCGATTATGCAACCGTTATGCAAGGTAATGAGGGTACATTCAAGGTTGTGGCACAACAAAGCGGTATTGATTATTATCAACTAACCGATAAGGGAAATAAATACCGCGATATGATGGTTGAAACCCTTTACGGCGGTAGAAGATACTATGGTTTCTCGGGTGATGCTCGTACCGACCGTACAAGACTCGCAAGACCGCATAATATAATGGTTGGTGACGTTATTGTCCGTCAAATTTCGGGTGGCACCTACTATGCGTATTTGCATATCGGCGGTGATAATTTCATAAATATCACAAGCAGTATCGCAGCCGAAACTACTACTGCTAAAAAGCGACTTGAACTTTTGTTGTCGGCTGGTAGATACTATGCAGTTTATCGTCCCTCGTTTGGCATAAAATAATCCCCTTTCCAAACACATAAACCCTTGAGGGACGGGTTTATGCATAAATAGAATAAAAATGCTCTACGAAAAGTAGGGCATTTTTTTGTACACTTTTTTGAAAAATGCTAACCATAATCGACAATGTTTTTAAAGTTGTGGCGGTATAATAGAATCGGTGATTAAATTGATTGTTTATATGGACGTCCTGATTTTTCTTAATACTTTGGTTGATTATTTTTTAATACTAGCTACGGTTAAAATAGTGGGAGAAAAGCCAACAACTAAACGACAGGTTATTGCGGCAGTACTTGGTGGGATTTCGTCGATTTACATATTTTTACCAAATCAAAAAATTATAGTTGAGTTTTTATATAAATTAGGCGTTGCTTTTTGCATTTCGGCTGTTTGTTTTGGGATAAAGGGTAAAAAAAGATATATAAAAAACACAGTGGCACTTTTTCTTGTGACGAGCGCTTATGCGGGGGTTATGTTTGCTTTATGGACTGTTTTTAAGCCTTTTGGAATGGTCATAAATAATTCGATAGTGTATTTTCACATTTCTCCTACAGTACTTGTTTTAGCGACTGTTTTGGCATATATTATATTTTCGGTTTTGTGGCGAATATTTTCTCGAAATGCTCCTTTGGCTGAAAGGTGTGATATTACGGTTTTTGCCGAAGACCAAAGCGTAGAACTTCGCGCGATTTTAGATACGGGCAATTCGATTGTTGATTTTTTTGAGGATAGCGAGATTATAATTGCGGATATACGGAGGGTGGAAAATCTTTTCGGAGATGTTGATATAGAGCACAATCCGATTCTGAAAAGGCGCTTTCGACTGTTGCCGTGTAGTACGGTTTCGGGGTTTGATACGCTCGAAGGTTTTAGGTGTGATAGGGCGGTGGTTAAAGGCTGTAACCGACAAATTGAAATTAAAAAACCGCTTTTGGCTATTTCGAAAGCGAGTTTTAACGATGATTATAATGCGATAGTAAATCCAAAAATCTTAAGGTGATAATTATGAAAGTTAAAAAATTATTTTACATATTTCTTTTAAAAATCGGCTTTTTAAAGCCAACGTTTTATATAAACGGTCCCGAAACTTTACCGCCACCGCTTTCTTTGGATTTGGAAACTGAGCTTGTATGCCGTAATGACAAGATGTCGCGCGATAGGTTGATTGTACATAATTTGAGATTGGTGGTATATATTGCGCGAAAGTTTGATAATTCCGGTGCGGGGATTGAAGATTTGATTTCGATAGGCACGATTGGACTTATAAAAGCGGTTAATACTTTTAAAGCGGATAAAAATATAAAACTCGCTACCTATGCTTCGCGATGTATCGAAAATGAAATTTTGATGTTTTTGAGAAAAAATTCTTCCAGCCGTAATGAAATTTCGATTGATGAACCGCTCAACATTGATTGGGACGGAAACGAACTTTTGCTTTCGGATATTTTGGGTAGCGACGGTGATGAAATTGGACGTGGAGTCGAATTGGAAGATGAAAAGCATTTACTGAATAAGTTTATTTCCTCGTTGCCCTTAAGAGAAAAACAGATTATGGAAATGCGGTTTGGAATGAATGGCTACGAAGAATATACACAAAAAGAGGTTGCGGATAGTTTGGGGATTTCTCAATCGTATATTTCAAGGCTGGAAAAAAGAATTATAGGAAAACTAAAAAAACAAATTGAAAAAGTGGTGTAGAAGGGGTATAATTTAATTAAAGGAAGTGAGAAAAATTGTTGTTTGAAAGCGTAGTGGTTTATTTTATAAGCGTAAGCGTTGTGTCGGTTTTGATTTGTTGCTATGATAAATTTGCGTCAAAACGCGGAATGCGAAGAATAAGCGAGAAAAATTTGATTATATTGTCGATTTTGGGTGGCTCGGCGGCTATGTATATTACAATGTGTATAATCCGACATAAAACAAAGCATAATAAATTCATGATAGGTTTGCCGCTTATAATTTTGTTTCAAACAGCTATTTTGTTATTATTAGTTACTAGATTTTTGTAAAATTCAGCAAATTTAAAAAATTTTTAAATTTATTATTGACAAAACGACTTTCAGTTGATATAATATTAAGGCTGTCAAAAATGATTCATTAGCTCAGACGGTAGAGCACTTGACTTTTAATCAAGGTGTCCGGGGTTCGAATCCCCG
>JAZORM010000004.1:0-12974 GCA_045656585.1 Acutalibacteraceae bacterium | reverse complement strand
TGAGTTTGGTTACGTTCAATGTGCTCCTGCTTATTCCGAAAGAGATTTCCATATCGGTCGTATGGCTTATTTCATCCCCGGTGGTTTTGAAAACGGCTCGGTTTACAATCACGGTGTAACCTTTAAAATTGTTGCTGACTGTTTGCTTAAAAAGGGCGATGTAGCTTATGAAACCGCTAAATTGATTAGATATAACAATCCCAAGAATCCAAACTCAGGCGCTGAACCATATGCAGTTTCTAATATGTATTTAGGACCGCAAGAGGCTAATCGTCCAGGCTACGCTCCATACGCTTGGATTACAGGTACTGCAGGTTGGTTGTATCGTGGTATAACTGAGTATATCATAGGTATTAGAAGTGAGTATGATGGTCTGAGAATTGACCCATGTCTTCCTTCTGAGTGGGACGAAGTTGAAGTTTCGAGAATTTACCGTGGCGCTACTTATAATATCAATATCAAGAAAACAGGTATTTTATCGGTTGTTATGGATGGAAAAGCCATCGAAGGCAATCTCTTGCCAATAACCGAACAAGGCTCTGTTCATACAGTTGAATTTACATACTAATAATAAAAGCTTGGAAAGATTAGTCTTTCCAAGCTTTTTCTATTTCAGGTATTATGTTTTTGCCGTATTCTTTAAAACCTTTATCAATTGGATGTACACCGTCAGTTTGTAGATGTTCATTGTCCAACGGTACGAATTTAGCGCAGTCGATAACAATCATATTATCGATTTTTGTCGCAACTTCTTTGATATATTCGCCGATATAACTATGCGGTTTATCGAAGTTTGGCGATTTCAAAAGGTCAATACGACCAATCGGACAAAGCGCAATTATTTTAACCTTTGGATAGGAATTACGAAGGTTTTGGAAAAATGTTGAACAGTTCTTTTCAAAAACTTCTCTTTTTTTGTACTTCCAATCATTTGTGCCGTATGCAACGGTTATTAAATCGGGTTGGAATTCTTCCTTTTCTTTAACTAATGAAGGCAAGAAGAATTCACCCGCGATACCTTTGTTTATTGTTTCGGCATTGAAATAATTTACAACCTGTGACGCATAACTGTTTTCGGGGGCGTATGCGTCGTATCCTTGGGTGATTGAGTCGCCAAGCATAAGAAGATTGAATTCTTTTTTGGTTGGTATTACTTTTGCGCCATCATCGAGTTCAAGCGATACTAGGCGAGAGCAAACTGACCAAGGGAAAAGAATTTTTATCTTTTTCATACCTTTTTTGAGTGTGAAAGACTTCTCAAAAGGAACGTTTTCCTCGTTTTTAATGTCGCCCGATAATTCATCAAACTTTTCACCGTCTATAAAAATAGAGTGGGTGAAAAAGGTTCTCGAACTACCGCGACTGACAACAACTTGGAGTGACAAATTTTCGCTATCGGTCTCGAACTCAAGACTAACACCCGAAGTTGCAAAAGTTTTAATGTAAAAATCAGTAGGAGAAAGAGACTTGTATAGTTCTTGTTGTTCTTTAGTAAAACGGAAGAAGGAGATATTTCCATCTCCTTCTTCGGTAAGTGCAACACCATGAACTAATTTTTTAATTTGTTCAAAGCTTAATTTTTGCATAATTATTTATCAAGCATAAATGCTTTTTCTCCGCGCTTTCTAACGTCTTCTTCAGGGATTCCGAGTTCACGAGCGATAATCTCGATTACGTGAGGGCCACAGAAACCGCTTTGACAACGTCCCATACCTGCACGAACACGACGCTTAACAGCATCCAATGTTTTAGCACCAACAGGACGATGGATTGCTTGGAGAATTTCGCTTTCGGTTACTTGTTCGCAACGGCAAACAATCTTACCATAAAGCGGATCAGCTGCGATGAGAGCATCCTTTTCAGCGTCGGTAGCGTCAGCAAAACGAACGATACCTTTTCTTGTACGCTTCCAACCTTCTTTACGTTCGAGTTCCAAACCTGCTTCTTTGAGGCCGTGAACAACGTAACCTGCGATACCAACACTAGCAGTAAGACCTGTTGAACGTACACCTGAAATACCTACGAAGCCTTTAACCTTTTCAGAGAAACGGATATCATAGCCTTCAGGAGTTCTTGCAGGACGAACACCAACGAATTGAGTGATTGTATCTTCAAAGTGAAGACCAGGGATCATGTTGAGAGCTTGAGATTTGATACTTGCAAGACCTTCGGCAGTTGTCTTAACGTCGGTTTTGTCTTCAACGTCGTCAGCAGTAGGACCAACGAGCATGTTGTTGTCTACAGTTGGGATTACGAGTACGCCACGGGTTTTGGGGCTTGGTACTGAAGAAATGATGTGTGATACTTTAACGGGAGTATCGTGTGAGAATACGTAGAATTCACCTTTACGTGGGTTAATCTTGAAGTCGCATTCGTCAACCATTTCAGAAATTTCGTCACAGTGCAAACCTGCTGCATTGATTACCCAAGTAGCTTCGAAGTCGCCCTTTGTGGTGTGAACTGCGTGGATTTTGCCGTTTGATACGTCCATACCTGTAACTTTGCAGTCGAGGTAGAATTCAACGCCGTTTTCAGCAGCGTTTTCAGCCATAGCAGATACCAAAATGAATTGGTTAGCTTGTCTGTCACGTGGGCTGTAGATACCACCCAAAATTTCAGGGTTCAATGTGGGTTCTAATTCTAAAATATCTTTTGCAGGTAAGATTTCATAATCATATACGCCGTTTTGGAAAGCGCGTTCGGTAAGACCTTTAGCGGTTTCTAATTGATCGGGGTAGAGAATAGGAGCGATACTACCGCATTCGATATATGGAACGTCGAGGTCGTTACAAATGTTCAAAATCATGCTGTGAGCAATTGTACGAAGTTTGCATTCCAAAGTACCAACAGGCATTGTAGCACTTGTTGAGAAAAGACCACTGTTTGATTTTGAAGCGTCGCCGCCAACGTCGTCGTTCTTGTCAACAACAGCAACTTTTAAGTTGTATTTTGAAAGTTCTCTTGCGATTGCAGAGCCAACGGCACCTGCACCGATAATAAGTACATCAGATTTAATCATTTTGCATTTCCTCCTTAAAGTGACATTGCAGCAATGAGTTTAACGTCGGTTCCAAGGAAGTTGTCAACGATAACTTCACCGCATTTTACGGGAACTTCGATTGTGATTTTAGCCACTTCATCAGCAGCCTTCATAAGTAATTCTTTAGAAATCGGACCGGTTGTACGAACAGGCATCATACGTCTGTCGGTACCTGTGATTCTTACTGAAGAAGTGAATGTACGCTTTGGTTCGAAGCATTCGTCAATAGCATAGGGGATACCTCTTTTGCAGGTGTAACCTGTCAAAACAGCATCTTCTCTTGTTGTGTAATTTACTTCAATTTCACAACCGTTAGGACATACAGTACAAATAATTGTATTTTTCATGATTATGCCTCCTCCTTGTGTTCAGCTCTTACTACGATTTTGCCTGTTGCATTCTTGGCTTTGTCAGCAGGAAGAGTCAACTTTTCAATAGTACCTGGTGTAGTACGGATTAACTTCTTGGTAACAAGTACACCGCTATCATCAGAAATTGTGAGAGTTGTGTTTCTACCGGGAGCCATTGTACGGAAGTAGAGGTCAACGTTTTCTTCAGCGCAAACCATCTTTTGAGGACAAACGTATCTTACGCCGTCGCCGGGCTCAACGTCGAGTACAGTTTCAGTTTCGAGTTTACCTGCAGCATATAAAGCAGCGTATTTACCTGCGTCTTCACTTTCGTGGCTAACGTGGTCAACAAGGTCGTTAACGTGTAAAACGTTGCCGCATGCGAATATGTAAGGCTTATCGGTTTGCTTGTATTGGTTAACAACTGCGCCTCTTGTGATACCTGAAAGTTCAACGTTTGCTGAACGGGTAAGTTCGTTTTCAGGGATAAGACCTACTGACAAGAGCAATGTGTCACAACTGATTGTTTCAGCCTTTTCCATAATAGGACGACGGTTTTCATCAACAGGAGCGATTGTAACGCTTTCAACACGGTCGATACCTGTGATATCAACTACTGTGTGAGAGAGCATAAGCGGGATGTTGAAATCGTCAAGACATTGAGCCTTGTTACGAACGAGACCTGCGAGGTAAGGCATAATTTCTACAACAGCCTTAACTTTTGCACCGTTCAATGACATACGTCTAGCCATAATCATACCGATATCGCCACTACCAAGGATAACAACTTCTTTACCAACTTTATGGCCAAAGATGTTGATAAGCTTTTGAGCGGTACCTGCTGAATAGATACCTGCAGGACGGCTACCCGGAATCATAAGGTTAGCACGAGTACGTTCACGACAACCCATTGCGAGTACGAGAGCGCCAAAGTGGATGTTGTGTACACCTTGAGTATTTACGCAAACCAAGGTTTTGTCCTTGATTTCAAGAGCAGTAGTATCAAGCATAAATTCGATACCTGCTTCTTTAGCAAGAACTGCGAATTTTTCTGCATACTCAGGTCCTGTGAGTTCTTCACCAAAATATTGAAGACCAAAGCCTGCGTGGATACATTGCTTGAGAATACCGCCTAATCTGTTTTCACGTTCGATTACAATGACATTTTCAGCACCGTTTTTCTTTGCTGATATTGCCGCAGCCAAACCTGCAGGGCCGCCGCCGACAACAACAACTGAACAATTTAAGTCTTTCATGCCAAATCCTCCTATTGTTTAATTTTATTTTATGTTATCATTATATCTTATATTTTTTTAAATTACTATTGTAATATTTGCGAAAATGTTGTACAATGTTGCTATGAGGTGATACGATTTGTCAAATGAATATAAGAAAGTATGTTACGACGTTAACGAACACCTTAAAATCCACTATTCACATGGCGTTCGAGGCATTGCTACAAACCTCAATTTTTTGCATTATGACAAAGAATTGATTATCGAATATTACCGCAAAGGTAACGCTTCGATACATATTGAAGGCAATATTTACAATATAACCGAAGGGGATATGGTTATATTAAATCCCGATGAATTACACGTAACTATTAGAAATGATGAGTGTTATTTTGAAAAAATAGTTATACATATAAATGAAAGTCTTTTGCAACAGTTTGGTGTTGAAAAAAGTGTGTTTTTTGACGTGATATCGAAAAAGCAAAAGGGTAGAGGTAATTTAATTCCCGCGTCAAAGGTTAACGAACTTTCGATTGATGAAAATATTGAAAAATGCCTTAAATATGCCAAAGACGGTTCGATGGAAAAACAGGTTTTGCTAACCTGTAAAACGGTTGAACTTCTATATCAATTATCAAAATTTATTCAAAAAGAAGATGACTCGATTATCAACGTTTCATCAAGTAATAACAAGGTTAATGAAATTGTTGATTATATCAATCGCCATTGTACCGAGGATATCACTCTCGACACCCTTTCAAATCGTTTCCATTTCTCGAAATATTATATATCCCACCTTTTTAAAGACTACGTTGGTATTTCACCCTATGATTATCTTGTTGCGAGAAGGCTTTATAACTGCAACAATTTAATTCGAAGTAACTATACTGTAAAAGAGGCTTGTTTTATGGTTGGATTTAATAATTATTCAAATTTTTACAGGCTCTATAAAAAGCACTTTAAAATCACACCTCAACAATTTAAAGAACAATTAAAATATGAATAATTAAAAACGCCTAAAGTTTATTCTTTGGGCGTTTTTTAGCATGAAAATTGGACGTTTTTTGTGTTTTATAATTGTTTATCTTATTTACATACGGCAAAAAGTTTTATATAATGGTATAGAGTTATTATATAGTGAGGTATCTATATGTTAAAAGATTGGATAATTGAAAAAAATGACTTTGAAACTGCCGATATCGAAAAACACGGTAGCAAATTCCTTTTAGGAAACGGTTTTATGGGTTATAGAGGTACTATGGAAGAATATAGCGCCGAGCAACTCGTGGCTGTGAATCTTGCGGGATTTTTTGATTTGGCTCAAGGTAGCAACTGGCGTGAGTCGGTTAACGCTCCAAACACTTTGTATACCGTAGTAGTTATTGATGGAAAAGAATTGAATTTGAGCGAGATGACCCCTGTATCTCATAATCAATATTTGGATATTAAGAACGGTATCCACGTTCGCGAAACAGTTTTCTCAATAAATGAAACTTTAGTTAAAATTAAGGCTGAACGCTTTGTTAGTATGACAAGAGAAAACATTATTGCTCTTAAATATTCCGTTGAATCCAATAAGGATATTTCGGTCACTTTAAAAACAGGTATTGATAAAAATATTTGGGATATTTCAGGTAAGCACTTAAACCTACTCGATGAAATATCCAATGGCAATAAGTTGAAGATCAAATGCGAAACTGTACAATATTCAAAACCGCTCGAGGTTTACGAAACAGTTTGCGGTTTGGCTGATTTTAAAAACGAAAATCTTTTACATATTTCAAATATCGACCTTGTTGCCAATAAAACCTTCGAGTTTGTAAAATTTGGCGGTGTTTACCATAGCGAAAGCCTTGAAAACGCCGAGAAAGATTTTGAAAATGCCGTTAATCTTGGTTTTGACCAATTAAAAGTCGAGCATATTAACGCTTGGGATAAAATTTGGACCAATAGTGACGTTGTTATCGAAGGCGATAGCGAAGCGCAATTAGCCCTTCGTTATAGCATATATCATTTGTGCAGTATCGCGCCACACAATACCGATAAATGCGGTATTCCTGCGCGAGGTCTTTCGGGTCAGGTTTATAAGGGCGCGGCATTTTGGGATACCGAAATGTTTATGCTTCCTTTCTTCCAATTTACCGATACTAAAGCTGCAAGAAATCTTTTGAAATATCGCGTAAATACCCTTGGTGGCGCTAAAAGAAAAGCTGAGGAATTTGGTTTTGAAGGCGCATTTTTCGCTTGGGAAAGCCAAGAAACAGGTGATGACGCTTGTACTCTTTTCAACGTTACCGATATTTTCACAGGCCGTCCTCAAAGAACCTACTTCAAGGATAAGCAAATTCACGTTTCGGCCGATATAGTTTTCGCAATGTGGGATTATTGCCGAACAACAGGTGATTATTCGTTGTTGACCGACGGCGGTTTGATTCTTATGTATGAAGCATTGTGGTTCTTCTATACATATTCTGTATTTAAACCCCATAAAAACCGTTTTGAGATTTTGGACGTTGTAGGTCCTGATGAATATCACGAAAGAGTTAACAACAACGCTTTCACAAACGTTATGGTAAAACATGCCGCGGATATTTTCTTGTTGGCAATTGATAAGGTTAAAAACGATAATCCCGAGTACTTTGCAAATCTTAAAATGGATTTGGATTGGGCTTATGATTTTGCAAATAAGCTTTACGTTCCGCAACCAAACGAAAAAGGAATTATCGAACAGTTTGACGGATATTTTGGTTTGGAAGACGTGACACCCGAGGTACTTAAAACCCGCGAACTTAAGGAAAATGAATATTGGGGCGGACACGGTCTCGCATCAACTACTATGACCCTCAAACAAGCCGACGTTTTGATGATGCTCAATGTATTTAGAAATGAATATTCAAATGAAATTAAAAAAGCGAATTGGGATTTCTATGAACCTTATACTGAGCACGGTTCAAGCCTTTCGGCGTGTGCTTACGCTATTGTTGCGGCAAATATTGGCAATACTGATTGGGCTTATAAATACTTTATGAAGACTGCAAGTGTTGACCTCACAGGTAACACAAAGCAATATTTGGGAGACCAATATATCGGCGGTACACACCCTGCGGCAAACGGTGGCGCTTGGAATACGGCTGTTTTCGGTTTTGCGGGTGTTAGCTTTACCGATGAAGTTCTCGATATTTCACCGAAGTTGCCTAAAAATTGGGATAGCCTTTCTTTTAAATTGAGTTGGAAGGGCGAGGTTCTCAATATTACCATCAAGGACGATGACGTTGTTGTAGACGGTATTATAAATTCTAAAGTTACTGTAAATGGAAAGGAATATAAATAATGAGTTTAAAAGCTTTAATTTTCGATTTAGACGGTGTCTTGACCGACACTGCAAAATATCACTATCTCGCTTGGAAAAAGTTGGCTGACGAGTTGGGTTATTATTTCGACGAAGATATAAACGAACTTTTAAAGGGTGTTTCGAGAATTAATTCTTTTGAAATTATTCTCGAAAAGAACAACGCTACCGATAAATTCACAGCCGAAGAAAAAGAAAACTTGGCAAATAAGAAAAACGAATATTATAAGGAAATGATCGAACAATTAACTCCTAATGATATTCTCGAAGGTATTGTACCTTTTATTACCGAGGCTAGAAATAACGGTGTTAAATGCGCGGTTGCATCAATTAGCAAAAACGCTTCTCGTGTATTGGAACTTCTTAATATATCTAATATGTTTGATTATATCGCCGATGCGGCACTTGTTAAAAAGCCAAAGCCCGACCCTGAAATTTTCTTAACCTGTGCCAACGCTTTAGGTTTTGAGGCTAATGAGTGCGTCGGTATTGAAGATGCACAAGCGGGAATCGAGTCAATCCACTCGGCAGGTATGCTTTCAGTTGGTATAAACGTAACCGTAACTTCCATAAAACCCGATGTTGTATTAAAGTCAACTTCGGAACTTGATTTTGCTTCTATAAAAAATATGTTATAATAAAGATTAGTATTTAAATGAATGCAAAACTTTAACTATGGGCTAATTACTAGTATGTATCAGATAAAAGGAGTTTGTTATGCGTAATTATGAAAACATTTTAAAAACAAGTGAAAACAGACTTGCTCCCAAATGCCACTATATACCTAAAGGCGTTTCAAAGTATACTCTTTTAAATGGTGATTGGGATTTTGCTTATTTTGAACGTGATATTGACGTTCCAAAGAATATTGAAAATTGGGACAAGATCGACGTTCCTTCTTGTTGGCAGTTAAGAGGATACGGTCATCCAAACTATACCAACGTCAATTATCCTTATCCTGTTGACCCACCATACGTTCCCGATGATAACCCATGCGGTATTTACAAGCGTGAATTTTCTATCGATAAACTTGAAGGCAAACATTATATTGTCTTCGAGGGTGTTTCTTCTTGCGCTTACTTATATATAAATGATAAATACGTTGGTTTTACTCAAGGTAGTCGTCTTCGCGCGGAGTTTGATATTACTGATTTTTTAACCGTTGGTAATAACACTGTTACCGTTAAAGTGCTTAAGTGGTGTGTTGGCAGTTATCTTGAAGACCAAGATGCTTTCAGATATAACGGTATTTTTAGAGACGTTTATCTATTAAGCCGTCCTGAAAATCATATTAATGATATTGAAATATTGACCGATGATAAAGCTTTTTCGATTAAGGTTGATAAAAAAGCTAATGTTAAAATCATTGATAACGGAAAGCTTCTTCTTAAAAAAGAAATTGAAGGTGAATTCGAGTTTGCGCCCGAAAATCCTGTTCTTTGGAACGCTGAAAAACCTTATCTTTATGATATCGTTTTTGAGCGTGATGGTGAAATTATTGAGTTTAAATCAGGTCTTCGCAAGATAGAAGTTTCTAAAGATTACGCTCTTCTTGTGAATGGTGTTTCGGTTAAGCTCCACGGGGTAAATCATCACGATACAAGTAAATTTGGTGGATGGTGTCAAACCGAAGCCGAACTTCGTCGTGACCTCGAACTTATGAAAGAACTTAATATCAACTGCGTCAGAACTGCTCACTATCCTCCTCATCCAAGATTTATTGAAATGTGTGATGAGATGGGATTTTATGTGATTTGTGAGACCGATATTGAAACCCACGGCTTTTTAAGAAGACTTCCTAACGTTGAATATAAATTCGATGTAGAAGATGAAATTTGGCCCGGCACTAATCCTGTGTGGGAAAAGGAACATCTTGAACGTATGGAAAGAATGGTTGAACTTTTCAAGAACCATTCAAGTATTATCTTTTGGTCTACAGGAAACGAAAGCGGTCACGGTCCTAACCATTTGAAGATGGTTGAGTGGACAAGAAACCGCGATAAAACTCGCCTTGTTCATTGTGAAGATGCATCTCGTAAGGGTGAAGTTGCTAACGCCGACGTATATTCAAGGATGTACAGTTCTACTAATTGGATTGAAGTGTTGGCAAATAATCCTGAAATCACAGCACCTGTTTTCCTTTGCGAGTATGCTCACGCTATGGGTAACGGCCCTGGTGACGTTTGGGATTATAACGAAATGTTTGATAAATATCCAAAACTTATTGGCGGTTGTATTTGGGAGTGGGCTGACCACGTTGTGACAGTTGACGGTGTTGAAAAATACGGCGGTGACTTCCCGGATGAAATCACCCACGATAACAACTTCTGCTGCGACGGTTTGGTATTTGCCGACCGTAGCTTTAAAGCGGGTACATTGGAAGCAAAAGCGGCATATCAACCTATCAAAACCAAGTTTGAAAACGGTGTGATCAACGTTTATAACCGTCTCGATTTCACAAATCTTAATGAATATGAGTTCAAATATGAAATCGCTGTTGACGGTCAAACCGTAAATACCAAATCTTTAGTTTTAAACGTTGAACCTCACGCTTCAATTGATTTGAAAATTTCTTACAACAAGGAAGTTTGCAAATATGGTGCTTTCCTTAATTGCGCTTTGTATAAAGACGGTAAAGAGTTTGCTCATACCCAACATAAGCTTGAGGCCCAAATTGAAGAAATTGAAGAATCATCACTTGCTAATCTTACCGAAGATGAATTCAATATTTACGCTAAAGGTGAAGGCTTTGATTTAGTATTCTCTAAGCATTATGCTAGGTTTACAAGTATAAAAGCTAACGGCAAAGAACAAATCGCAGATGAATTTGCTCTTACCTCATATAGAGCTCCAACAGATAACGATAAGAGGATTAATCCGCGTTGGGCAAACGTAAATACTTGGCAAGGTGAAAATATCGACTGTCAATTTACGAAGGTTTACAATTGCACTATTAAAGATGGCAAAATTGTTGCTAATTGTTCACTTGCGGGTGTTTCTCGTGTGCCATACTTCAGATATACTCAAACTGTTTCTATCTATCAAAACGGCAAAATTGATTTTAGTATTAATGGTACTATTCGTGAGGATACAATCTACTTGCCAAGATTAGGCTTTGAAATTGCATTGCCTGACGATGTGAACGACTTTACATATTTTGCTAACGGACCGTTTGAAAGCTATTGCGATATGTGCCACGCTTCAAGTGTTGGGCTTTATAAAAGCAACGCCGAAAAGGAATATGTAAACTATGTTCGTCCTCAAGAACATGGTAACCATAATTTTGCAAAAATGCTTAAAATTGGTGATATGACATTTGAGACAAAAGGCGAGTTTGAATTTAACGTTTCAAAGTACAGTACCTCGGCAATTACGGTGGCTGAGCATACTGACGAACTAAAAAAGGACGGCAAAACCCACCTTAGAATCGACTACAAGGCAACAGGTATGGGTTCGGATGCTTGCGGTCCCGGACTTTTAGATAAATATAAGCTAAACGATAAGGAAATCGACTTTAATTTCTCGATTTCTTTAAATTAACATTAACCGCGGTCTTTACGGTTTAGGATTTATAAATTGCGAATAAATCATACTTAAAGGCTATACAATATGAAATACTTTTAGTTGCATAACAAAAACCTCAACACTGATTTGTGTTGAGGTTTTTTAAAATAGTACTAGTATTTATAATCCAAACTTAAACTCGGGGTTGTGATTATAATAAAGAAAAACCTCAGCACGTGAATTACGTGTTGAGGTTTTCAATTGGTGCCGGTGGCCGGACTCGAACCGGCACGCTGTCGCCAGCGGTGGATTTTGAGTCCACTACGTCTGCCAATTCCATCACACCGGCAAGTGTGAGTCATTGTTTATAAACTCGACCTTGCTATTATACATTATTTGGATTATAAAATCAAGTGTTTTTTTAAATAATTTTAAACTTTATTTCAAGAGGTATGTTTTTGCAACATTTTTTGGATAAAATAACGCTAGGTGTTAAGAGTTTAAAACCTATATACTTAATCTATTTTGTTTCGAATATATTATAAATTACAATGTTTTTATTATCAAGTATATTATAAATTTTATTGAAGAAGATAAAAGAATAGTGTATACTAAATAAGGTGGTATATATGATAAGAAACGAAATTTTAGAAAAACTAATTCCAAAAACTAGGGAAGAAGAACTTATTTTAAGCGGTTGCGATGATATCAACCGCGAAATTTATATGAAAAATAATCGGAATATTATAAATGCTGAAAACCTTTTACAAGAGGGAAAACTTATTACAATCAGACCACATACGCGTTTTGTAGATTTCCCACCACATTCACACGATTATATAGAAGTTGTGTATATGTGCTCTGGCAAAACGGTTCATATTATTGATGGCAAAAAGGTCACTCTTTCTAAAGGTGAACTTTTATTCCTAAGTCGTGATACTGTCCACGAAATTAAGAAAGCCCACGATGATGACATTGCTGTTAATTTTATTATTCTTCCGCAGTTTTTCGACAAGGCCCTTTCAATGTTGGGTCAAGAGGAATCACCCATTAAAAACTTCATAATAGATGCTATTTCGGGAAAAACTTCAGCGATAAAATATCTTCATTTTAAGGTTTGTGATATTTTTCCGATTCAAAATCTCGTTGAGAATCTTTTGTATACACTAATAAATGAGACTCGCAATAAAAGACAGTTAAATCAATTGACTTTTGGGCTTTTGCTATTACAACTTACTTCGTTTTCCGATTATTTGTCGGTAAGTGATGAAACTGAAGCTTTGATTATTGAAGTATATAATTATATTGAAGAAAACTATAGAAGCGGTTCACTTAAAATTTTGGCTTCTAAGTTGCATTGTGATTTTTATTGGTTATCGCGTGAAATAAAGAAAAAAACAGGCAAAACCTATACCGATTTATTGCAAGAAAAGAGAATTTCACAGGCTGAATTTTTACTTAAAACAACTACTATAAATATTTCGGATATCTCAATC
>JAZORM010000003.1:0-6876 GCA_045656585.1 Acutalibacteraceae bacterium | reverse complement strand
CCGCGTAACACTTGAAAAAACTCCACCCGAACTCGCAGCCGACATTATCGACCGCGGTATCACTATGACAGGCGGTGGCGCATTGCTTCGCGGATTGCCTGAACTTATAGCCGAAGAAACCGGTATGCCTGTAACGGTTGCCGCAAATCCTTTGGATTGCGTTGTTCTCGGTGCCGCTAAACGCCTTGAAGCAGACAGCGGATTCCAAAACTACACCTTCCGCCGTGGTAAAAGATTTAGATAAATGGAGACAAATAAATGCGTTTTTTCTTTCGAAGTAAACAATTTAAAATCATTTTGTCGATTTTAGTAGCACTCATAACACTTTCAATTATCTTTTCGGTGATTGGCAATAAAATCTCTCCCCAAGCCAATATCGTTGGGACAATCACTGCCCCAATACGCTCAGCCGTAACTACCGTTTCAGGTGCCGTGTCCGACTTTTTCAAAGCCCTCACAAACGGAAACGAAATTATGCTTGAAAACACCGAACTCGAAGCCCAAATAAATGAACTTCGAGAACAATTGGCCGATTATGAGAGGGTTACCAAAGAAAACGATTTCTATAAAAAATATCTTGAAATAAAGGACCAAAATCCTGACTTTAAATTCGAGAGCGCAACACTAATTTCCCGCGACAACTCCGACCCTTATAAAGGTTTCGTGATAAACAAAGGCTCTTCTAACGGAATCTCCGCTCACGACCCCGTTATAACCGATGCAGGTTTAGTGGGTTACGTTAGCGAGGTTGGGCTTACAACCTCAAAGATTACTACCATCCTAAGCCCCGACCTTACCCTCGGTGCTCTTGATAACCGTACAAACGATTCAGGTCTTATTTCAGGCTCACTTGAAACAAATAAAAAAGGATATACAAAATTCAAAAACCTATCACACTCATGTACAGTAGCAGTAGGTGACTTTGTTATGACCTCGGGCGAAGGAGTCTTTCCTAAAGGTTTACTTATAGGAACGATTGAAACCATCGCCAACGATAAGTACAACACCTCTCTTTATGCGTCGGTTAAGCCTTTTGTCGACCTTGATGAAGTGCGTGAAGTTATGATTATTATCGATTTTGAAGGTCAAGGCAGTATCCTTTCAAAAGGCGGTAAATAAAATGAGCATAAAGAAACATCCTATAATCTTCATTTTAAAAATACTTATATTTTTTCTGTCGATATTGTTCTTTTATACCGATTCTTTAAATATTTCAATAAAAGGAATCTCTCCCCTCTTGATTCTTCCGATACTCACTGCATACTCGCTGTTTCACAGTCCTTTGCGTTGCGCTTTGGTAGGTCTTGCTTGTGGAATTCTTATGGATTCGAATATGATTGGCTCCTTTTGTTTTAATGCAATCGCGCTTTTGTGTATTGGGGTTTTTGTTTCGGTATCCTCGAACACCCTTTTCAATAAAAATATTCAATCCGCAACTGTTTTATCGCTTATCACAAGTTCGTTATATTACATTTTTCAGTGGATATTTTTTCACACCGCAAACGTTTCTATAAGCGATAACTTTTCCTACCTTTTAAACCACGCTTTCCCCTCAGCGATTTTCACCGCTGTATTTATATTCCCCTTTTATTATCTTTATAAACATTTCAACAAGTTACAAATGGATTAGAAAGGATTTTCAAAATTGCCTTTTAAGAAAAAAAGCCAATTCACAACTACTTTTTTATCCGTTATATCGATAATCGCTTTGATTGCCTTTTCGGCGCGATCGTATTTCATACAAATATACAACGCCGCCGAATACACAGGTGAAGACTCCCACGGTGCCACTTCTACCCGTACTGCAGTACTAAAGGCTCCGCGTGGCGAAATCCTCGACTGTTACGGCCGAAAAATCGCTATTAATCGTGACGGATATAACATAGTTTTCAATAAAGCTTACGTTGGCGAAAATATCAACGACACTATACTAAGCCTTATAAAACTATGCCAAAAATACGATACTGAATGGAACGATGAGTTGCCTCTCGAAAATACCAAGCCCTATAATTTTAAAGAGGGCGAGTCTACGACAAAACTCATCAAAACCCTCAAACTCGCCCACTATGCCACAGCAGAGAACTGTTTCGATGCTATGGTTGAAGAGTACGAACTTGAAGGTTATTCCAAAAGCGAACAAAGAAAAATTATGGGTGTACGCTACGGAATGCAAATTTCTGACTTCTCAATTTCCTACCCGTTCACCTTTGCCGAAGATATCCCAACCTCGCTTATGAGAAAGGTTTCGGAATGTGGCTATGCTTTGCCGGGTGTTACGGTAGACGTTGTTCCCTTTAGAAAATATGCCGATACCACTCTTGCCGTTAACTTAATAGGTGCAATAGGTCCTATTTACGAGGAAGACTGGAAAGAATATAAAGAAAAAGGATATTCCTACAACGACAAGGTCGGCAAAAGCGGTATTGAAAAATGGGCGGAAGAATATCTTCGCGGTATTGACGGCGAACTGACCTACTACCTCGACGCTAAAGGAGATATTATTTCCACCGAAGTTACAAAAGAACCAATCGCGGGTAAAACCGTTATGTTGACCCTCGATAAAAACCTACAGCGAAAAGCCCAAGACTCTTTGAAAGAAAAAATCAAAGCTCTTCAAAGTCAAGGTGGTAGCTGTAAAGCGGGTTGTGCGGTCGCTATTGATATCAATACAGGTAAGGTTTTGGCGGCAGCCAATTATCCAACCTACGATATATCCACAATGAACAAAAACTACCAAAAGTTACAAGCCGACCCCGCAAAACCTCTTACCAACCGCGCTTTCCAAGGCGTATATCCTATCGGTTCAACAATTAAACCCGCCGTTGCGGTTGCCGCTATCGAAAATAATCACTATTCTCTGGGCGAAACGGTTAATTGTGTTCAAACCTATAAGTTCTTTTCGGACTATTCCCCCAGATGTATGCACTATCACGGACCTATGGCGCTTAAAAATGCCTTGGCAAAAAGTTGCAACTACTTCTTCTTTGAAATGGGCAGACGCATCGGTGCCACAACTCTAACCGATTATTTCAAACAATTCGGCTTGGGCGTAAAAACGGGTGTTGAAGTTGATGATAGCCGAGGAATTCTTCTCGAGCCCGAAAACGATAACGTTGGCGGTACAACCCTCCAAATTTCAATCGGTCAAATGAACGCCTTTACCCCATTACAAGCCGCAAACTACGTTGCGACCCTTGGTAACGGCGGTACACACTATAAAGCAAGTCTTATTGACAAAATCGTTTCATATGACATAAGCAAAACCTTTAAAGTACTCGACCCCGAAGTTGTAAACGAAATTAAAATCAGCGAAACAACCCTTGACGCTGTTAAAGAAGGTATGCTCTCAGTTACTGAAGACGGTACGGGACGTGCCGCTTTGGGTGACTATCCAATAAAGGTTGGCGGTAAAACAGGTACCTCTCAGGTAAACGGTGCTGCGGACCACAGTGTCTTCATCGCATTCGCGCCTTTCGACAAACCTGAAATCGCTATTTCGGTTGTTTTGGAAAACGGTTCATCCGGTTTTGCAGCAGGTTCGGTTGTACGCGATATGCTCGATGCTTACTTCTTCGCTGATCACGCTGCAACAAGCGATGATAAGCCGTTTGTGGTATTAGATTAAATTTGACAAATTTTTCATATTATGATAAAATATCCTTTAAAAGTGAGGTGTACTATGGGCGAAATTTTTGCTCTAACTTCAGGCAAGGGCGGAGTTGGTAAATCCACCATTTCGGTAGGACTCGCAAACGCTTTTACAGCCAAAAACAAATCTGTTCTTCTTGTCGATATGGATGAAGGACTTCGTTGCCTTGATATAATGCTCGGCATTGATGACTCGGTAGTGTTTGACCTGTCGGACATACTGCTCGGAAGAGACTTTTCCGATTGTATCTACCGCTCAAGCGAAAATCCAAATATCCATCTGATTCCTGCGCCACATTCTCTCGGCCTTATAGACACTTTTTCTTTTTCGGAATTTGTTAAAAAGGTCGAAAAGGCCTATGATATTATAATCTTCGACTTCCCCGCGGGAATTGAATTTTCTTTGTACTCCAGTTTGCCGAAAACTACTCTGTTTCTAACCGTAGCTTCGCCCGACCCGATAACCGTACGCGATGCCGCTGTGGTTTCAAAAAAGCTAGAAGAAATCGGCGCTAAATCCAGACTGATTATCAACAATTTTGATTATTCTCTAACTAAGAAGAAACTTTTCAAAAACGTTGACGATATCATCGACAAATCGAATCTTAGGCTTTTGGGAATCGTCCCCAAAACAAAGGAACTTTCGCTTTTGTCGATAAAACACAAGTTAAAACCCAAAAGCTCTTCTATGAAAGCTTTTGAAAGAATATCAGGGCGACTTTCAGGAGAAACTATCCTACTCCCTGCTCTTAAAAAAATTTGAAAGGAACGTTAAAAAATGACAATTGCACTAATTGCACACGACGCTAAAAAAGAACTTATGACACAATTTTGTATTGCTTATTGTGGTATTTTAAGCAAGTACAACCTTGTTGCAACAGGCACAACCGGTAAAACTGTTGCTGAAGCTACAGGTCTTAATATCACCGGCTTTTTAAGCGGTTCACAAGGCGGCTCTCAACAAATCGCCTCACGTATCGGTTGCGATGAAATCGATATGCTTTTAATGTTCCGCGACCCGCTCAATCCAAAGCCCCACGAACCTGATGAACAAGCCCTCTTACGCCTTTGCGACGTTCACAACATCCCTGTTGCAACCAACATCGCAACCGCTGAAGTTTTGATTCACGGTCTTGAACGCGGAGACCTTGATTGGCGCGAAATTATAAAAACAAATCACTAATCCTTGGAGAATTACTATGGCAGAAATTAATCGTGCCGTTAAAGGCACAAATGACATCCTCCCCTCTTTTGTCCACAAGTGGCAATATGTTGAGGATTGTATGTTGAGCACCGCTCGTCTTTTCGGTTTTTCGGAAATTCGTGTTCCTGTGTTTGAACATACCGAAGTTTTTAAAAGAAGCGTTGGCGACACTACCGACGTTGTTCAAAAAGAAATGTACACCTTCGATGATAAGGGCGGTCGTTCTATAACCCTTCGCCCTGAACTTACCGCCGGTGTTATTCGTTCGGTTTTGGAAAACGGACTAACAAATGGTCCTCTTCCTTTAAAGGTTTGTTACGTTGGCGGTTGCTACCGCTATGAAAAACCTCAAGCAGGTCGACTTCGTGAATTCCACCAATTCGGTGTTGAATGTGTTGGCGCAGCCGCTCCTAACGCTGATGCCGAGGTTATCGCATTGGCAAAACAAGTTCTCACAAATATCGGTATCGAGAAAATTTCTTTGGAAATCAACTCAATCGGTTGTCCCGAATGTCGCAAAAATTATCAAGCCGCTTTAAAAGAATATTTTAAAGCAAATATCGGAAATCTTTGCGCTACTTGTAAGGATAGACTCGAACGCAACCCGATGAGAATTCTCGACTGCAAATCACCGATTTGTAAAGAAATTGCCTCAACGGCACCTGTTGTTATTGACTATCTTTGCGAGGACTGTGAAAACCACTTCAGCGAAGTTAAGAAACACCTTGATGCCGCTAATATAAAATACACTGTAAATCCTCATATCGTGCGCGGTCTCGATTATTATACCCGTACTGTATTTGAGTTTGTATCGGGAGATATCGGTGCTCAAAGTACTGTTTGCGGCGGTGGTAGATACGATGGACTTATCGCTCAAATGGGCGGTCAACCGACTCCGTCTCTCGGCTTTGCTATGGGTATTGAACGTCTTATGATGGTTCTTGAAGCCCAAGGCGCCGAAATGCCCGAAGCTCCAACTTGCGACCTTTATATCGCTACAATGGGCGAAAACGCTTCTTTGAAGGCTACCGCGCTTTGCAATGAACTTCGTGATTTCGGATATTCGGTACAAACCGATATTTGCGCTAAGGGTCTAAAGGCTCAAATGAAGTTTGCGAATAAAATCGGCGCTAAATTCACCCTTGTTTTAGGCGAGGATGAAATTGTAAGCAACACCGCCAAACTCAAAAATATGCAGTCAGGCGAAGAAATTGAAATCAATCTTGGCGAAATTTGTGATGAGTTTATAAATATCCTCACCCAAAACGCCCTCAGCGATTTAACAGATTCTATTACATTCTAAGGAGTAAAAACGTGAAACTCGATATAATGAACGGACAAAAGCGTACCCACTATTGCGGTACCTTGCGACAAGAAAATATTGGTGAAACAATAGTAGTTACCGGTTGGATTCAACGCCAACGTGACTTAGGCGGTCTTATTTTTGCCGACCTTCGCGACAGAACTGGTATTGTTCAATTAGCATTTGACGACACAACCGAAAAATCTATTTTCGATAAAGCATTTTCGCTTCGTAGTGAATTTGTTGTTATGGCAGAAGGCGTAGTTCGTATGCGTTCTTCAAAAAACGCCGAAATTCCAACAGGCGATATCGAAATCGAAGTTAAAAATCTCAAAATTTTGGGCAAGAGTGAAACTCCGCCTTTCGAAATCCTCGATGATACAAAGGCTAACGAAGAACTTCGCCTTAAATACCGCTACCTTGATTTGCGCCGTCCTACCCTTCAAAACAATATTATGATGCGCCACAAGGTAACAAAGGTTACTCGCGACTATTTCGATGAAAACGGCTTTATTGAAATCGAAACTCCAACCCTTATTAAATCTACTCCCGAAGGTGCGCGTGACTATCTCGTTCCTTCTCGTATCCATAAGGGAAGTTTCTTTGCTCTCCCACAATCTCCCCAAATGTATAAGCAACTTTTAATGCTTTCAGGTTTTGACCGTTATATGCAAATTGCTCGTTGTTACCGCGACGAAGACCTTCGTGCTGACCGTCAACC
>JAZORM010000002.1:0-10992 GCA_045656585.1 Acutalibacteraceae bacterium | reverse complement strand
CCTTAACAAAACATATGAAGAACTCGGCGGTAAATCTTTAGGCGAAACATTGCTAACCCCAACCAAGATTTATGTAAAACCTGTATTAGCGCTTTTGGACGCTGTTAAGGTTCGCGCTATTTCTCATATCACAGGCGGCGGTTTCTATGAAAATATTCCGAGAAGTCTTCCTGAAGGCTTTGCCGCTAAAATCAAAAAATCAGACGTTAAGATTCTCCCTATCTTCGACCTTATTGAAAAGGTTGGCAATATTCCTGAACGCGATATGTTTAACACATTTAATATGGGTGTTGGTATGAGCATTGTAGTAGCAAAAGAAGATGCCGAAAAAGCACTCGAAGTACTTAAAGATGCCGGTGAAGAACCATATATAATCGGTACTGTTATCAAGAGTGACCGAGGTGTTATCATTGAATAATACCAAAAATATCGTTGTTTTAACATCAGGCGGCGGAACAAATCTACAAGCGCTTATCGATGCCGAAAAACGCGGTGAACTAGGTTGTGGAAAAATCTCCTGTGTTATAGCTTCAAAGGCTGACGCTTATGCACTCACCCGTGCCGAAAACAATGGAATTAAAACCCGTACTCTTATTCGCAAGAATTATGAAAACAGTGAAAAGTATAGTGAAGATATGCGAGATATGTTGCTTGAAGAAAAAGCTGATGTAATCGTATATGCGGGATTTATGACTATTTTGGGCGATGCTGTTTGTGACACGTTCAAAGATAAAATGGTAAACGTACACCCTGCTTTAATTCCTTCGTTTTGCGGTAAAGGGTACTATGGACTCCACGTACACGAAGAAGCCCTCAAAAAAGGTGTAAAGGTTTCAGGTGCTACTGTTCACTTTGTTACCGCTGAGTGTGACGCAGGTCCTATTATCCTTCAAAAAGCAGTTGAAGTTAAAGATGACGACACCCCTGAAACTTTGCAAAGAAGAATTATGGAACAAGCTGAGTGGAAAATACTTCCAAAAGCTGTTCAATTACTTTGTGATGAAAAAATAGAAATTAAAGACGGAAAAACCTACATTAAATAGGAGAACAATTATGGAAATCAAAACTATTGAACAAGAACTTAATTCTCTAGCATATCACGGTAGAGGTATTATTATTGGTAAAAGCGCTGACGGTAAAAAGGCTATCACCGCTTACTTTATTATGGGTAGAAGCGAAAACAGCCGTAACCGAGTATTCGTTGAAGATGGCGAAGGTATTCGTACCCAAGCATTTGATGAGTCAAAAATGACCGACCCACACCTTATTATATATGCACCTGTTCGTGTGCTCGGTAATAAAACAATTGTTACAAACGGTGACCAAACCGATACTATTTACGAACTTATGGACTGTCAAATGACTTTTGAACAAGCGCTTCGTACTCGCGAATTTGAAGACGACGCTCCAAACTATACTCCTCGTATTTCAGGTATCATCCGTCTTGAAAACGGCGATATGAACTACGCAATGTCAATTTTAAAATCTGCTGACGGCGACGGTTCTTCTTGCCAAAGATACACCTACGCTTACAGTAATCCCCTTCCTTCAAAAGCGAAGTTTATCCATACATATAAATGTGACGGCAATCCTCTTCCAAGTTTCGAAGGTGAACCTAAGACTCTCGAACTTCCCGATTGCGATATCGACACATTAACTGATTTGATTTGGAAAAACTTAAACCAAGATAATAAGGTTTCTTTATTTGTAAGATATATTGACCTCGAAAGCGGTAAATATGAATCTCGAATTGTAAACAAGAATAAATAAGGAGAATCACCATGAACGAATTTGAACTTAAATACGGTTGTAACCCCAACCAAAAACCTTCAAAAATATATATGGCTGACGGTAGCGAATTGCCTATCGAAATCCTTTGCGGTCGCCCAGGATACATCAACTTCCTTGACGCATTTAACTCTTGGCAATTAGTAAAGGAATTAAAAGAAGCTTTAGGTCTTCCCGCTGTAACTTCTTTTAAACACGTTAGCCCAACTAGTGCCGCTGTTGGTACTATTCTTCCCGAAAAACTTAAAAAAGCATGTTTTGTAGACGATATCGAAGGTCTCGATGATTCACTTCTAGCTTGTGCATATGCTCGTGCTCGTGGTACTGACCGTATGTGTTCGTTCGGTGACTGGGTTGCTCTTTCGGATAAATGTGACGTTACAACTGCTCTTTTGATTAAGCGCGAAGTATCCGACGGTGTAATCGCTCCCGACTACGACCCTGAAGCTTTAGAAATTCTCAAATCAAAGCGCAACGGTAACTACAATATCGTTAAAATTGACCCAAATTACATTCCTGCTGCTCAAGAAACAAAGCAGGTTTACGGTATCACTTTTGAACAAGGTAGAAACAACTTCAAGATTGATGAAGAACTTCTTTCAAATCTTGTAACCGAAAACAAAAACCTTCCCGATACCGCAAAACGTGATTTGATTATCTCTCTTATTACATTAAAATATACCCAATCAAACTCAGTTTGCTTCGCTGTTGACGGACAAGCAATCGGTGTAGGAGCCGGTCAACAATCACGTATTCATTGTACACGTCTTGCAGGTAGTAAGGCTGACACTTGGTTCCTTCGTCAACATGACAAGGTATTAAATCTTCCTTTCAAGAGCGATATTGCGCGTCCTACACGTGACAACGTAATCGACGGCTATATCAACCGCAACGAAGAAGACGTTTGCGCTGATGGTAATTGGCAAAAATACTTTACAGTACAACCTGCCCCCCTTACCGACACTGAAATTAAAGAATATCTTTCAACAATTTCAGGTGTTGCATTGGGTTCAGACGCTTTCTTCCCATTTGATGATAACATTGAACGCGCTTATCGTAGCGGTGTTTCATATATTGCAGAACCCGGCGGTTCTATCCGTGACGACGCTGTAATTGATTGCTGTAACAAATACGATATCGCTATGGCATTTACAGGAATGCGTTTATTCCACCACTAATCCTAAGGAGAACCCCAAATGAACTTTTTTGAAAATCTTAAAAACTTCGACTCGGAAGTTGCTGAGGCTTGTAAAAAAGAGCTCGACCGCCAACGCGGTAATATAGAGCTTATTGCAAGTGAAAATATTGTTTCTGAGGCGGTACTTTTAGCCGCTGGTGGTATTCTTACCAATAAATATGCTGAGGGTTACCCCACAAAGCGTTACTACGGCGGATGTCAATGTGTTGATATCGTTGAAGATATAGCTCGCGAACGCGCTAAAAAGTTGTTTGGTTGTAATTATGCAAACGTGCAACCCCATAGTGGTGCAAATGCAAACCTTGCTGCTTTCTTTGCTCTTGTAGAACCCGGTGATACCGTTATGGGTATGAACCTCCAACAAGGTGGTCACTTATCCCACGGTTCTCCTGTTAATATCTCAGGTAAATATTTCAACATCGTACCTTACGGTGTTAGCGATGAAACCGAAACTATCGATTACGACGAAATGAGAAAAATCGCTCTCGAATGTAAGCCGAAACTTATCGTTGTTGGCGCATCTGCATATTCTAGAGTTATCGATTTCAAGCGTTGCCGTGAAATTGCCGACGAAGTTGGCGCTTATTTAATGGTAGATATGGCTCACATTGCAGGTCTTATTGCTGCAGGTGTTCATCCTTCCCCAATCCCCTATGCTCACGTTGTAACCACCACAACTCATAAGACTCTTCGTGGTCCACGTGGCGGTATGATTCTTTGCAACGATGAAGAATTGGGTCTTAAAATCAATAAAGCTGTTTTCCCAGGTACTCAAGGCGGTCCTTTGATGCACATTATTGCCGCTAAGGCAGTAGCACTCGGTGAAGCTTTGACTCCTGAATATAAGCAATATCAAGAACAGGTTGTAAAAAATGCCGCAGCTTTAGCAGAAGCACTCACTGAAGAAGGTTTCGAACTTGTATCAGGCGGTACTGATAACCACCTAATGCTTTTGAAACTCGTTAATGAAGGTATCACAGGTAAAGAACTTGAACACCGCCTTGACGAAGTTCATATTACTGCAAACAAAAACACTATCCCCAACGACCCACAAAGTCCATTTGTTACAAGCGGTCTTCGTATTGGTACTCCCGCTATCACAACTCGCGGATTTAAAGAAGCTGAAATGAAGAAGATTGCGCATTGGATTCGTTTGGTTGTTAGTGATTTTGAAGCAAATAAAGAACAGATTTCAAAAGAAGTTGGGGAACTTTGCGCTCAATTCCCTATTTATTAAGGAGAACATTAGATGAAAATAATGGTTGTAGGTGGTGGCGGTCGTGAACACGCTATCATCAAAAAATTAAAGGAAAATAAAGAAATTAGCGAAATTTTTGCTCTCCCCGGAAACGGTGGTATGGCACAAGATGCAACACTTGTTGACATTGGCGCTAAGGATATTGAAAAACAGGTTGAATTTGCGAAAGCAAACGGAATTGACTACGCTGTTGTAGCACCCGATGACCCGTTGGTTTTGGGCGCTGTAGACGCTTTGACTGAAGCAGGAATTCCTTGTTTTGGTCCAAATAAAGCGGCGGCTATTATTGAAGGAAGTAAGGTTTTCTCCAAGAACCTTATGAAAAAATTTAACATCCCAACAGCCCAGTACGAAGTATTTAACGATTTGGACAAGGCGCTCGAATATCTCGATACCGCCCCAATCCCAACAGTTATAAAAGCTGACGGTTTAGCTCTTGGTAAGGGAGTAATTATTGCCGAAACTCGTGAAGATGCTAAAGAAGCGGTTCGTTCAATGATGGAAGATAAAATCTTTGGCGAAAGCGGTAATAACGTTGTAATCGAAGAATTTTTAACAGGTCCCGAAGTATCGGTTCTTTCATTTACCGACGGTAAAACTGTTAAACCTATGGTATCTTCAATGGATCACAAACGCGCTCTCGACGGCGACAAAGGTCTAAACACAGGCGGTATGGGTACAGTTGCTCCCAACCCCTACTACACTGAAGACATAGCAAAAGAATGTATGGAAAAAATCTTTATTCCTACAATAAACGCTATGAACAGTGAAAACCGTTCATTTAAAGGTTGCCTCTATTTCGGTCTTATGCTCACTCCAAAAGGACCCAAGGTAATTGAATACAACTGTCGTTTCGGCGATCCTGAAACTCAGGTTGTACTCCCCTTGCTTGAGAGTGACCTTTTGACAATTATGAAAGCCACAACAAACGGAACTTTAGATGAAACTGAAGTTAAATTCTCAAACGGCGCTGCTGCTTGTGTAGTTATGGCTTCAAACGGCTATCCACAAAAATACGATAGCGGATTCGAACTTAAAATCGGTGAAGACGTAGCCGACAAGGTTTACGTTGCAGGTGCTAAAATTAAGGACGGCGTTCTTGTTACTGCAGGCGGTCGTGTTTTAGGCGTTACAGACACTGCTCAAAACTTAAGCGAAGCACTCGCTAAAGCATATAAAAACGTAGAAAGCGTTACCTTCGAAAACGCATTCTATCGCAAAGACATTGGCAAAAAGGCTATGGAGGTACTTAAATAATGGTATACCGTATATATGTTGAAAAGAAAAAAGAACTCGCAAACGAGGCTCGTGGAGTTCTTGCAAACATCAACGGTTTGTTGCAAATTTCTTCGGTTAAAGAAGTTCGCGTAATCAACCGTTACGATGTTGAAAATATTGAAAAAGATTTGTTTGATTATGCGGTAAACACCGTATTTTCTGAGCCACAATTAGATATTGCTTCGGATTCTATTGATACCGAAGGCGCTACAGTATTTGCTACCGAATATCTACCCGGTCAATACGACCAACGTGCTGATTCAGCGGCTCAATGTATCCAAATCATTTCTCAAAAGGAACGTCCAACAGTAAAAACTGCAAAGGTTTACTGTCTCTATGGCGACGTTAGTACTGAAGAACTTGCGGCTATTAAGAAATATCTTATCAACCCCGTTGAATCAAGAGAAGCCACTCTCGAAAATTATGAAACTTTAAAGGTTAATTACGATATCCCAACCACAGTTGCTACTTTGGATGGATTTATCGACCTCGACCGCAAGGGTCTTGAAGACTTTATTAAGCAATATGGTCTTGCAATGGATATAGATGATATCACATTCTGTCAAGAATATTTCAAAACTGAAAAACGCAATCCTACTATTACCGAAATTCGTATGATTGACACCTATTGGTCTGACCACTGCCGTCATACAACTTTCCTTACAAATATCGATAGCGTTAAATTCGAAGATGAACTCTTGCAAAACACATACAACGAATATATTGAAATTCGTAAGAATCTCGGTCGTACAAAACCGATTTGTCTTATGGATTTGGCTACAATTGCTGTTCGCCAACTTAAAAAAGACGGCAAACTTAATAAACTTGACGAATCCGAAGAAATCAACGCTTGTACTGTAAAGATTGACGTTGAAGTTGAAGGCAAAATGGAAAAATGGCTCCTTCTCTTCAAGAACGAAACCCACAACCACCCAACCGAAATCGAACCTTTCGGTGGTGCGGCTACTTGTATTGGTGGTGCTATTCGTGACCCGCTTTCAGGTCGTAGCTACGTTTACGGCGCAATGCGTGTAACTGGTGCGGCTGACCCTCTTAAGAGTGTTAAAGAAACAATGGCGGGTAAACTTCCCCAAAGAAAAATTGTAACAACCGCGGCTGACGGTTACTCTTCATACGGTAACCAAATCGGTCTTGCTACCGGTATTGTTGATGAAATTTACCACGACGGCTACGCTGCAAAGCGTATGGAAATTGGTGCGGTTATCGCGGCTGCTCCCGAAGAAAATGTAAGACGTGAATGCCCAGAAGACGGCGACGTTGTTATTCTTCTCGGTGGTAGTACAGGTCGTGACGGCTGTGGCGGTGCTACTGGTTCGTCTAAGTCACACACTCTCGAATCACTTGAATCTTGCGGTGCTGAAGTTCAAAAAGGTAACGCTCCTGAAGAACGCAAACTTCAAAGATTATTCCGCAATCCCGTTGCTACAAAGATGATTAAACGTTGTAATGACTTTGGCGCAGGCGGTGTTTCGGTTGCTATCGGTGAATTGGCTGACGGTCTTGAAATCGACCTTAACGCTGTTCCTAAGAAATACGAAGGTCTTGATGGTACCGAACTTGCTATTAGTGAATCTCAAGAACGTATGGCTGTTGTTATCGAAAAAGAAAATATTGATAATTTCCTCGCTCTTGCTAAACAAGAAAACTTACAAGCGGTAGTAGTTGCACGTGTTAAGGCTGCACCTCGCCTTACAATGCATTGGAACGGCAACACAATAGTTGACTTAAGCCGTGAATTCCTTAATTCAAACGGTGCTGAAAAACATATTGATATCGAAGTATCAAAGCCTGTTATGACCGCTAACTATGTTGATGGTACTTTTACTCAAAATTACAAAGCTTTGGCTGATGACCTAAACGTTTGCTCAAAACGTGGTCTTTCAGAACAATTTGACTCTACCATTGGCGCAGGTACAGTTCTTATGCCATTCGGCGGTAAGAACCAAATCACACCAATTCAAGCAATGGTACAAAAGATTAGCGTTGAAAAGAAACACACCAACGATTGCTCACTTATGGCTTGGGGTTACAACCCATTCATCACTTCAAACAGCCCATACCATGGCGCTTATTTAGCTGTTATCGAATCTGTTTGTAAGTTGGTAGCAACAGGTGCTAAATTTGAAGACGTATATCTTACCTTCCAAGAATATTTCGAAAAACTTGGTAAAGACTCTAAGCGTTGGGGCAAACCTTTAGCAGCTTTACTTGGTGCATTTAAGGCTCAAATGGAACTAGGTATTGGTTCTATCGGAGGTAAGGACTCTATGAGTGGTTCTTTCGAAGATCTCGACGTTCCCCCAACCCTCGTTTCTTTCGCTGTTACTACTGATAAGGTTGACAACATTGTATCTCCCGAATTTAAAAAGGCAGGAAACAAGGTTGTTCTTCTCACTCCTATTTACGATGAAAACGGTTTACCAAAAACCGAATCTTTACTTAAAATATTCGACAAAGTTACATCTCTTATGCGCAAAGGCGTAGTTGTTTCGGCTTACACTCCAACTATTGGTGGTATCGCTGAAGCAGTTATGAAGATGTGCTTCGGTAACGGCTTTGGTTTCGATTATGAAAAGAATCTTGATAAGAACGCTATTTTCGGTTTCAATTACGGCTCATTCTTGCTTGAAGTTACTGAAGACGTTGAAGATGCTGTTGTTATTGGTACTGTTTCAGCTGAAACCAAGATTACTCTTGGCGATGAAAAACTCGACCTTTGTGAACTTTCAAATATCTATGAAAACAAGCTTGAAAGCGTTTTCCGTTGCAATATCCCTGATTCTAAGTCGGCTATGGAAACCTTCTCTTATAACGCTCAAGAACGCGTAGCACCCGCTATCAAGGTTGCAAAACCGAAGGTTCTTATCCCTGTATTCCCAGGTACCAACTGTGAATTTGACTCAGCTAAGGTTATGCGCGACGCAGGTGCTGAACCTGAAATTTTTGTAATCAACAATCAATCAAGCGACGGTATTGCTCGTAGTGTTGAAACCTTTGCAGAGAGCCTAAAGGATAGCCAAATCGTATTTATTCCCGGTGGTTTCTCAGGCGGTGACGAACCCGACGGTAGTGGTAAGTTTATTACTGCGTTCTTCCGTAACGCCGCTATTAAAGAACAAGTTACTGAGCTTCTTGAAAAACGCGACGGTCTAATGTGCGGTATTTGTAACGGTTTCCAAGCTCTTATCAAACTTGGTCTTGTACCTTATGGTAAGATTATCGACACCGATGAAAACTGCCCAACACTTTCATTTAACACAATCGCTCGTCACCAATCAAAGATTGTTAGAACACGAATTGCTTCTAATAAGTCTCCTTGGCTTTCTGCTACAAACGTTGGCGATATTTACAATGTGCCGATTTCTCACGGCGAAGGTCGTTTCTTAGCATCGGAAGAACTTATTAAAGAACTCGCAAAGAACGGACAAATCGCTACTCAATACGTTGATTTCGACGGCGTTGCTACTTCAAACGTTCAATTCAACCCCAACGATTCTATGTACGCTATCGAAGGTATAACTTCACCTGACGGTAGAGTATTTGGTAAGATGGGTCACTCTGAACGTAAGGGTTACGGTCTTTATAAGAACGTTCCCGGTGACTACGATATTAAGATGTTTGAATCAGCGGTTAAATATTTTAAATAAGGTGATATAAATGGCTTTTTTAACAGATATTGAAATTGCTCAACAATGTAAAATGCAACCCATTACCGATATTGCAAAGAATGCAGGTATCCCCGAGGATTACCTCGAGCAATACGGTAAATATAAAGCAAAAATTGACCTTGAACTTATGAAAAATGCTAAGAGTCAAGGCAAACTCATTTTGGTTACTGCCATCACCCCCACTCCTGCGGGTGAAGGCAAAACCACTACCACAATCGGTCTTGCTGACGGTATGTCAAAGATTGGTGAAAAGGTTTGCGTTGCTCTTAGAGAACCCTCTTTAGGTCCGGTTTTCGGTATTAAAGGCGGTGCCGCAGGTGGCGGTTACGCACAAGTAGTACCTATGGAAGATATCAATCTCCACTTCACAGGCGACTTCCACGCTATCGGCGCGGCTAATAACCTTTTAGCTGCAATGCTTGATAACCACATTCACCAAGGCAACGCTTTAGGAATTGACGTTCGTAAAATCACATGGAAACGTTGTGTTGATATGAACGACCGTCAACTTCGCTATGTTACAAACGGACTTGGCGGCAAGGTAAACGGCGTTCCTCGCGAAGACGGCTTTGACATCACTGTTGCTAGTGAAATAATGGCAGTTCTTTGTCTTTCGAAGGACATTGACGACCTTAAGGAAAGACTTTCAAAAATCATTGTTGGCTACACCTACGACGATAAGCCTGTTACTTGCGGTCAATTAAAGGCTCAAGGCGCTATGACAGCCCTTCTTAAAGACGCTATCAAGCCAAATCTTGTTCAAACACTCGAAGGCACACCTGCTCTTGTTCACGGCGGTCCTTTCGCTAATATCGCTCACGGCTGTAACAGCGTAACCGCTACCAAAATGGCAATGAGCCTTGCTGATTACGCTATCACAGAGGCAGGTTTCGGCGCTGACCTTGGTGCTGAAAAGTTCCTCGATATCAAGTGCCGTATGGCAGGTCTTACACCCTCGGCTGTTGTTATGGTTGCAACCGTTCGCGCCCTTAAGATGCACGGCGGTCTTGCGAAAACCGAACTAGGCACTGAAAATATTGAAGCGTTGGAAAAAGGTATTCCAAATCTTCTTCGCCACGTTGCAAACATTAAAAACGTTTACAAACTTCCTTGTGTTGTAGCAATAAACCGTTTCCCAACCGATACCGATGCTGAAATTGACTTTATAATTGCAAAATGCAAGGAACTCGGCGTAAACGTTGTTCTTTCTGACGTTTGGGCTAAAGGCGGCGAAGGCGGTGTTGAACTCGCACGTGAAGTTGTTCGCCTTTGTAACGAAGAAAAGGGTGACTTCACCTTCTCTTACGAATCAAACCTTACAATCGAAGAAAAGATTGACGCTATTGTTCGCAAAGTTTACGGTGGCGACGGTGTAATCTTTACACCAAACGCTAAAAAACAAATTGCAACTCTTACCGAATTAGGCTTCCAAGAATGCCCTGTTTGTATGGCAAAAACTCAATATAGTTTCTCTGACGATGCTACAAAACTTGGTGCGCCCGAAGGCTTTAAGGTAACAGTTAGAAATATCAAAATTTCAGCAGGTGCAGGTTTCATTGTAGCCCTCACAGGTGATATTATGACAATGCCCGGACTTCCAAAAGTTCCCGCAGCTGAAAGAATTGACGTTGATAACAACGGCGTTATCACAGGTTTATTCTAAAAATTAAAGGCTCTCAAAATGAGAGCCTTTTTTATATGTTTAATTCAGTTTGTAAAACGTTAAGTTCGCATTGGTATTCAACATTTAAATTTATCAAATATCTTCCAAGCTTTTGAGC
>JAZORM010000001.1:0-5727 GCA_045656585.1 Acutalibacteraceae bacterium | reverse complement strand
GGGGTTGCGAGTCCTAGCGCACAGGGGCAACTAATGACCAAAACGGAAATGCCACGCGCTAGTGCAAAGCCTATTGTTTCGCCAAGCAAAAGCCAAACGGCAGTAGTTATAAGCGCGATGATAATTACAATAGGAACAAAAACACCGGAAACCTTGTCGGCTATTTTAGCAATTGGCGCTTTTGTTGCAGCGGCGTCACTAACCATTTTAATAATTTTGGAAATAGCGGTATCGTTTCCAACCTTTGTTGCGCGACATTTCAAATAGCCCGATTGATTTATCGTACCTGCCGAGACACTGTCGCCAACCTGTTTTTCAACAGGAATACTTTCACCGCTAAGCATTGATTCATCAACGGCACTAAAACCTTCTATGACAACACCGTCTACCGATATGCTTTGTCCGGGTTTTGTGATAAATACATCGCCAACTATAACGTTTTTGATATCCACTATTTTTTCATTGCCGTCAACAAGCAAAGTTGCGGTTTTTGGGGATAGGTCAAAAAGATGTTTGAGAGCGTTTGTAGTTTTGCCCTTGGCGTTTGATTCGAGCAGTTTTCCAAGCGTTATAAGGGCTAAAATCATTGCGCTCGATTCGAAATATAGGTCGTGCAAACAATGAGTGGCGGTCGCGAAATCGCCGTTTAGTTGGCTTGTTGCGATTTTAAATAAAACAGTAATACTGTAAATAAATCCCGCGCTAGAGCCAAGGCTTACAAGTGTATCCATATTCGGAGCCTTGTGTATAATGCCTTTGAATCCGTTTATGAAAAAGTTGCGGTTTAATATCATTACGATTACAGTTAAAACCGCTTGAATTAGCGAAAGGGCTAAGGGATTACTTTCTAAGAAAGCGGGGAGAGGGGCATTCCACATTGTGTGGAACATTGAGAAATACATAAGTATCACTAAAAATCCAAGAGACAAAAACATTCTTTTTCGGATTTTTGGTGTCGAAGTATCTTCTAAAAAGCTGTTTGTTGGTTCTAGGGGTAATATGCCGTAACCGGCATTTTCTACAGCTTTTATTATATCGGAAGGTTTAGCGTCGCCTTGTACTGTCATTGAGTTTGTGAGCAAATTTACAGAACATTCGGTGACACCTTTTACTGCTGAAACGGCATTTTGAACACGAGCACTACAAGCGGCACAGCTCATACCTGTTATATTGTATTTGTCCATAAGTTAGTCACCTCTAACTTACATTATATAATATATTATTAAATCAAGTCAACCGCTAAATATATACAATTAATCGTAACCCATATAATTTTCTCACATAAAATATGGTGTAAAAACAAATTGCTGATTATTTTAATTTGTTTTAGGTAACAATATAATCGGAGTGTGAAAAGTATATGAATATAAAACGTGGAGAAATATATTACGCCGATTTGAGTCCTGTTATCGGTTCCGAACAGGGCGGAGTAAGACCTGTTCTAATAATCCAAAACGATATTGGGAACAAGTATAGTCCAACCGTTATTGCGGCGGCTATTACAAGTCAACGTGATAAAACAAATTTGCCGACACATATTTCGGTAGATGCGGTAGAATGTGGTCTTGCTAAGGATTCTATAGTGCTTTTAGAACAGGTGAGGACCATTGACAAAAAGCGCTTAAAAGAAAAAATGGGCTCTTTGGATATCTTATCGATGGTCAAGGTGGACAAGGCGCTAGGAGTGAGTTTTGGGCTTGATATAAATCCTACAGGGTTTGCTACATAAGGGTAGTAAACGTTAAAAAGCAGATGCCAAACGGCATCTGCTTTTTAGTTTGTGTAGTTGTTTATTTTTTCTAAATATTCATAATAGGTAAGTGAATCGAACCCGCCAACAATATAAAAAACGTTATTGATTGAGCCGTTCTCGGCAGTAAATCTCATAATGTTTTTATTGCCAAAATAAACGTTAAAAGACTTACCTTGTGAATTTTTATAAGCTGATTCTAATTTTTTTGTACCGTCTTCTGTAAGCTTTAGTTCCAAATAATCCTCGGAATCTATTGTTGTGTAGGAAATAAGTGTTGTGTCTTTTTCGGAAATAACAATTTTTCCTTCTGGGTCTCTTATGGTTAAATAGGGGATTGTTTCGTATTCGGAATTTGGGTTTTTAGTTTTGTGTTGTGAAAACAACCAACTGATAACCTCGCGGTTTTGGTAAGCGGCAGGCCAAGAGTCGTGGGCGACACCCTTTAATTCGGTGTAGTGTATTTTTTTACTGCCTATGGTTTTGATTGCTTCATACATAAGTCGAGAGGCAGAAACCGGAACGGTTGGGTCTTGGTCACCGTGGTAAATCCAAATAGGTGTATTTTTGAATATTCCGGCACTTAACGGATTACTCCAACCGCATATCGGCAAACCTGCCGCAAAGTGCTCATTGTATGTCTCGAGCAAATTCCAAGTTCCGTGACCACCCATAGAATTGCCTGTTATGTAGATTCTATCCTTATCGCAAGAATAGGTGTTTTCTATTTCTAACAATAGTCGCATAGCGATAGCGCCCCAACCTGATTCTTTGGTTAAGCCGTCATCAATAGGCCAATATCCTTCTGAATCGGGGGCTTGGGGAGCCACGATTATAGCGTTCTTAACTATATCGGCATTGTTGCTGAAAATAAGGTTTAAGCTATACGTAGCACCGGAATAGTTTGTACCAACACCTCCGACTCCGTGCATAAACAAAAGTACGGGGTATTTTTTACTGCTTGAATAGTTTTCGGGTAGATATAAACGGTAGCATAATTCCTTATTTGTTTTTGAATCTTTGAAGATTTTATCTTGATAAGCGGGAGCCTCGAATTCGTTGACAATAGGAAGGTATTCGATATTTTTTTCGGGACGGTTCTCAAAGGCTGTAGGCTCTTTTTCGAAAGATAATAGATTCTTAGCCGTTGTTACAGTCATGATATCGTCGATTGTGAAACTTTTGGTGTTGGTGGATATGGTGTTTTGAGTATTGTTCATAGGTTTTATTACGGCTTCTGTAATAGCTACAGTTAAAACAACCGTTATTATGGATAAGGCAATCATTATTTTTTTATTTAATTTTAGTTTGTTACCCATAATGTTCTCCTTCCTTTATAGTAGTTTCATTATAATACAAAATAACCAAGTTGACAATACGGCAATTAAAATTTTAATAAATTTTGTAAAATCGCGAGTTAGAAAACGAGAGAAAACAAGAGAAAACAAGAGAAAACAAGAGGAAGTTAGATGTAAATTAAAAAAATACAAAAAAGTTGTTGACACGGGGGAGTGGTTGTGGTATTATATTCAAGCTGACGCAACGGGGAACCGTTGCAAAACATTATATTTTTGGAGGTTTTTACTATGTCAACATTTATGGCAAAACCTGCTGAAATTCAACGTAAATGGTATATCATCGACGCAGCTGGCAAACCCCTCGGCCGCACAGCAGCAAAGGTTGCTGACTTGCTCCGCGGTAAAGTTAAGCCTGAGTTCACCCCTCACGTAGATTGCGGTGACCACGTTGTTGTTATCAACGCTGATAAGGCAGTATTAACAGGTAACAAATTACAAAACAAGTTCTATCGTCGTCATACAGGTTACATCGGCGGTCTTAAGGAAGTTAAATATGCTACTCTTATGGCTACCCGTCCTGAACTCGCTATGGAACCCGCTGTTAAGGGTATGGTACCCGACACAACAATCGGCCGCAAGGCTCTCACCAGACTTCACGTATACGCAGGTGCTGACTACAAGCAAGTAGCTCAAAAGCCTGAAGTTTATGAATTTTAAGAAAGGAGTAATTTGAAATGTTTGAAGGACAAAGTTATTTTTACGGCACAGGTAGAAGAAAGTCTTCTGTAGCTCGTGTTCGCGTTTACAACGGTACCGGTAAAATTACTATCAACGACAGAGACATCGACGATTACTTCGGTCTTGAAACTTTGAAGCTTATCGTTCGTCAACCACTTAACCTCACAGGTACTGCTGACAAGTTCGACATCGTTTGTCGCGTAGCAGGTGGTGGTGTTACTGGTCAAGCTGGTGCTATCCGTCACGGTATTTCTCGTGCACTTCTTCAATTTGACGGTGAACTTCGTTCAACCCTCAAGAAAGCAGGTCTCTTAACTCGTGACCCAAGAATGAAGGAAAGAAAGAAATACGGTCTCAAAGGCGCTCGTCGTGCACCTCAATTCTCAAAGAGATAATTTCTATTATTTCAAAATTTACAAGCTCTGCATTTTGCAGGGCTTGTTTTTTTATTTATATATTTCTTAATTTACATTTCAGGACTTGTTTTTTGAAAAATGTCTCTTTGGGTGTTAGGCAATTGACAAAGAAATTTCGCTGTGCTAAAATGAACGCGATATAAAGTTGAAAAGGGGTTGGAATATGGCTTTTAGGAACAAAAATCATAATATTTATTATCTGCAATATTCGACCTATATAATTATAAATCTCATTGCGGCGGGAACAATTTTTCAAACTTTTATGCTAGAGTGCGGTGTTAGTGAGGCGAAGGTTTCGCTTTGTGTGTCAACCTTTCAGTTGTTGCAAACCTTTACAACCTTGGTGCTATCGAAACCTGCGGAAAATATTAAAAAGGTTTTAAAGGCTTCGGCTTTATGTTTATTTTCGCACGTTTTACCGCTAATTGTGATGCTCTTTTTATGCCTTAAAAACGACCTTGCGGTTAATACAAAATACGTATTACTTTTTGTCTTCGGCGCTATTCATTTTGTTTTTATGGGGCTTTACAGTATAGTTTGCTACAAAGTACCTTATCATATTATAGATATAAGAGATTATGGTGAGGTTTCAGGTCAAGCGGGTGTTATAGGCGGAATTTTGGGCGTTGGTGTGTCTTTCACTATAACAAGAGCTATTGCGAAATTCGACTATTTTCCGACTATGGCTATTGTTTGTATATTGGCGATTGTTTTATCGATTATTTCGGCAGGAACAAACTTTAAGTTTAAAGCTGTCAAAGCAAAAAAAATAACAGACACGTCCAAGAAAATTAACATATTCCGTTATAAGCCGTTTTATCAATTGTTAATACCAACCCTTGTTCGAGGGATTTCAACAGGTATATTTAATCTTATGGCGGTTATTGGTTATCATTGTGAGGTTATCGACAGCAAGACGGCAACGGTACTTGTTATTTTGTCGCAAATATCCGGCTTTATAAGTTGCCAATCCTACGCGTTTATCGCTAAAAAACATATAAATGGTTTGCTTTGTTTGGTGTCGAGTATCGCCTTGGCGGTTGTGTTGCTGTTTATGTGTGTTGGCAATTCTTCAACTGTATTTTTGAGTTTGTATTTTGTGGCTTTTTTCTTTATGAATTATATAAACTATTCTATACCTGTTATTGTTGCAGAGTTTATCGATTACAACTGTCTTGGTCAGTACACTGCTTGGAGAATGGGTTTGTTTACGCTTGGCTCCTCGGTGGGCGGTGCTTTAGTACCTGTGTTCTTGAAATATTTCGGCGCAGTTGGAACCTTGATTTTGTGCGGTATTTTAATGATACCTTGCGGACTTGGATACTATATTTTCGAGCGAAATTCCAAAAGAAATACATAAAGGACCTTGCATTTGCAAGGTCCTTTTTTTATAATTTCTTCAATGTGTTGTATTTAATTATGTTTATAAAATGTCGGTCGAATTGTTTTCCGCTTTTGAAAATACCGCTGTCAAGTCCTATAACGCCGTTAGGATTGCCTTTTATTGCAAAGATGGTATAACAAT